>NZ_MLBG01000072.1 GCF_001936595.1 Desulfovibrio sp. DV | reverse complement strand
TCAGGTTTCTTGCGATCCCCGTCCCCGCCCACCCCGGTTTCCCGCAGCGGGATCGGCTGTCTACGTCCCAGGGGCCCGGGCGTCAACCATTTTCTCGGCACCACAGCTCTTTTTGTCCATACGCACCCGCAACGAACCGCCCTCCTCCCCTTCCCCATCAACTAATAGGCCAAGACCTTACGAAGCTCCACGCTCTTAAAGTCCACACAGACAGTGCCGGCCAAAGCCAGGCTTTCCGAAGCGGGCCGGTACAACCAACCCGGATGAGCTGTCCCGCCTACCGGCCTGGCTTGCCCCGGGCACAGGCACACAGCGTCGGGCGTGCCCCCTTGTCCCAGTTGCAGGAGAAGCTTGAGGACACCTCCCTGGAGGAACCAGGAAAGAGTCCTCCCCATCGGCCCCGCGGGCACGAGTCCGCTCGCAGTTGCACCGGGGCAACTCAGTCAAACCTTCCATGTGAAGCAAGGGCTGCGCCTCTACCTCCCCGGAACAAACGGCCACCTGCCCGAGCGGGCCAAAGCCGTTTCGACAAACCCGGGCCGTCGCCAGCGCCAAGCCTTACTCCCCACAAAACCCCCACAGACAAGCTGGCGGCCACCGTGCCCTTCCCGCACCGTCAGGGGCAAAAGAGTCCCCCCACTGCGTACAATCACCCGAGAAACAGCTATCCACACCGGACACGCTTCCTGAAACAAACCCCCGGCCTGAGCGCCTCGCCAGGCAAGGCACCCGGCTATTTTCCAATTATTTAGCGCGGGCCGGATTTGTTGTTGACAAAACCGCGTTTGGGTTCTAGTTTCCGCTCCTCGCGTCGGGATGTAGCGCAGTCTGGGAGCGCACCTGAATGGGGTTCAGGGGGTCGGAGGTTCAAATCCTCTCATCCCGACCAGTTTTTCAAGGGCTTACGGTGAATAACCGTAGGCCCTTTTTTTTACGACAAAAGCGCCACATCAATGCCCACAACCTTACGGGCCAGTTCAGCTTCCGGCTGGTGTAACGTGGGCATAATGGAGGCCATTCTGGCCCGCTCCACGGCATGGGGTTCGTAGTCGTTGTTGTGAATCCTCTCCACGCTTGTCCCGGTGATGGAGGCGATAACCGAAGGCACCAAGCCCTTGTCCGGTGCGCGGCGCACTCCATAGCCGTCTTCAGGGAACGCCACGCCGGGGCAGCCTCACGGTTGCTGCCAGATGCTTTCCGGAAGGTCGGCTCCCCCGTCGCTTCCCCTGAGGGCGGCATCAATCTCGTCCGGGCGGAAACCAATAATGACCGTGTCGTCGATGACGATGGTGGGAAACGTCACCGACGGGTTGAGCTGGCGTATGGTGTCAAGAACCCGGGTGCGTTCGTCGCCGGCCAGGAAGTCCACGCTGACGCTGTCGTAGGAAAGCTCCCGCTCTTCGAGATAATGCTTGGCCTGGGTGCAGTGCGAGCAGGTGGAAAGGGTGAATATCTTGATCTGGGGAGGCATTGAGGCTCCTTGGACGCCAGGGCCGGGGGCCGGCGGGTTGGCGTTGTCACGTGTCCCTGATTCCAGGCGGGGCAGGGGCAGCTGGAGGCCGCGCCATGGTTTCCGGCCGGCCGGACGGTTCCCATGGCTTTCGCCCCGGCCAAGGCCCCTGCCCTGGCCGGGACTTTTTCACCCGGTGACGCGTGCGGGTCGTCTCATCGCCCGGCAGCCGTCTGCTGCAGGGAGGCCAGGACGGCTCTGAAATCGGCGAACCAGGCGGTGGCAGCCGGCCCCAGACGACCGGCCTTGGCTGCCTCGTGAAAACGCTGGAACAGGTCCGCACCGGGCTGCTTCCACACCGTTGCCGTGCCGCAATTGGCCTTGTCGTGGCCAAAAAAGCCGGGGTTTTCCCTGATGACGGCGGCGGGAGGAAGGCTTACGCGCAGGGTCACCCGCCGCTGGCCCGCAAAAAACTGGGCGACCAGGGCCAAACGCAGGTCGCAGACCTCAAACTCGCTGTATTCGGGATAGATGACGGCGAAACCGCCGCTTGGCAGGGGCACGGCCTCGGCCAGCCCGGCCTCGCCGCCCCCGCCGTCGACCACCGTGGCCCGGCCCCTGGCCAAGGCGGCCTGCTGGGCCAGGACCTCGGCCCTGGTGACGACGCCGTTTTTGGGGAAGCTCGGGAGGGCTTCCACCGTTATGGAAAGTGTGGCGTCGCCTGGATGGGCGGGCTTTTCCGGTGCAAGGGCCATCCCCGGGGGCAGACGCAGGGAAAGGCCGGTACCCGCAATGGCCACGTCCCGGGCCTCGGCCCCGCCCGCCCCCTGGGCCAAGAAAATCGCCAGCAGGCAGCCTGCCGCTGCCAAAGAAAACCACCGGGATCGGCAATGGGACATAACGCCTCCTTCAGAGTGCTGCACCAACGCCCCCATGGTGAGGACAATACACCCCCGATCCGGACAACGCTCCCCTTTTTGTGAAACGATTTTTCCGGGCAACACCAAGGGAGCAGACCGGCCGGGGGCTGCCAGCCGAAAATCAGGCTTTTTTCAGGAAGCAGGTCTTGAGCACCAGTCCCTTGACCTTGTCGGCGTTGCACTCGATTTCCGCCGGGTCGTCGGTGAGGCGGATGTTTTTTATGAGCGTGCCGCGTTTGAGGGTCACGGAAGAGCCTTTGACCTTCAAATCCTTGGTCAGCGTGACGCTGTCGCCGTCTTTGAGGAGGGTGCCGTTGCTGTCCTTTACAATCACATCGTCCATGCGATGATTTCTCCTGTTGTTGGTTGCTGGAAATACTGGCGTTAAAAGCCGGACTCGTACAGGCTCGACTGCTTTGGATCAAGCGGTTTCAAGCCTGCCAGCCGGGTGCAGCCGTTGCCCCGGGCCCTTGACGCCGGGCCGCCCGTTTCGTATCTCCCCCGCATCCACCTGCCTTCCAAAGAGGTTTTTTTGAGCACGAACACACTGGATCTTGTGACGCTGGTTGCCGGCGAGAGCCGCGGCCGGTAAACGCCCCAGGGCGTGAACCTCCTTCACTGGAAGGAGGCGTCTTCTCCTTTGGGGCGGGATCTTCCGCCCGCGCCGAATCGGTCCGACAGCCTCGGGCCGGTCTTCCTTCTTTCTCGTCCGGCAACCACTCCTTCGGCCTTTTCCCGACAATCAGAAAAGCCACATGCGTTGCATGGGGGCGGGCCTTGCGCCCGCCTGCCCGTGCGGCCATGGACTCCCGTCGCGCACAAGGAGTGCCGCCATGCTGCTACGAGACGAACGATCCCAGGACGTTTTACGCCTTTCCCAAAGATACGACGCCGCCATAACGGGGCATCCGGTGCATGCGGCCGGCACCGAGGTGCAATCATGCCGGTAAGCACGCTCGGTTTTGACTCCTGGTTTGCAGCCCACGCCCCGACACAGCACCTTGAGGGCTGCGCCATTGCCCGCGTCTGTGCCGTTGATCGCGGGGCGTATCGGATACGCGACGCCGCCAGGGAAATCCCGGCGGAACTGTCCGGGAGGCTTGCCTTCCAGGTCGCGCACGGCCCTGACCGGCCCTGCGTCGGCGACTGGGTGACCGCAAGCACCTACAACAACGACAGCGCCGCGATCATCCACCAGGTGTTCCCGCGAAAGACGTTTCTGCGGCGCAAAACAGCTGGCGAGACCATTGCGTACCAGATGATCGCCGCCAACATCGATACCGCCTTCATTGTCCAATCCTGCCAGTATGACTTCAATCCGGGCCGGCTGGACCGCTATCTGGTCATGGCTGCGGATGGGCAGGTCGAACCGGTTATCCTGCTCACCAAGACGGACCTCGTCACCCCGGACGAATTGGAGCAAAAACTGGCGATTCTTGGCGCGCTCACCCAGGCCAGGGTAGTTGCGCTAAGCCCCAGGACCGGCGACGGATGTGCCGCCCTCGGGCAGATGCTCGCTCCGGGAAAGACCTACTGTCTGCTCGGTTCGTCGGGCGTCGGGAAAACGACCCTCATAAACCGGCTCATGGGCCGGGAGGCCTTTGCCACCCAGGCCGTCAGCGGCACAGGGGAAGGCACCCATACGACCACCCGCCGGCAACTCGTTGTGCTCGGCCACGGGGCCATGGTGATCGATACGCCGGGCATGCGGGAGCTTGGCCTTATCGGGGCCGACGAGGGCCTTGATGGTGGGTTTGAGGAGTTTGCCCTGCTCGCTGCCCGGTGCCGCTATGCCGATTGCCGCCACGAGCAGGAACCCGGCTGCGCCGTCCGGGCGGCCGTCGACAGCGGCGAGGTGCAAAAAGAGCGCTATCGCAGCTACCTCAAGCTTAAAAAAGAGTCGGCGTACTACGCCATGTCCGCTCTGGACAAACGGCAAAAGGAAAAGTCCTTCGGGCGCTTCATAAAATCGGTTAAAAAACAGCGAAAAGGCTGAAGGCGGCCAGCGTCCGGCCGCACACGGCAGGGGGACGAGCCGGCCGAGGCTTTGCCCCCAAACCCGGTGCGGCCGGACGCCATCCTTGCCGGACAGACTCCAACAAACTACGTTTGGCCTGGACAATACAGGAGGCCGCCTCTGCGCCCGCCCCCAAGGAGGTCCCATGCATCCTCTCCGGCCAAAGGCCACGGTCTATGAAGCCGTCGCCTGGATCGGCACCGGATTGGCCCTGGTGCTGGCCTTCCCGCTCCACTTGTTTGCCGCCCTGATGTTCGGGCTGCTGGTTTTCGAGCTGGTCCAACTGGCCGCCCCGGCCTTGCGCGTCACCCGGATCGGGGACAAGCGGGCCAAACAGGTGGTGGTCGGCGGCCTGGCTGTCCTCATTGTGGCCGTGCTTGGCCTCACAACCTGGAAGGTGCTCGCCCTTTTTCACAGCGAATCCACCAGTATCCCGGCCTTGCTGCAAAACATGGCCGAGGCCCTGGAGAGCCTGCGCGCCCGGTTGCCCGGCTGGCTCGTCACACTGTTGCCCGAAAACGCCGAGGATATGGGCAAAAGCGCGGTCAGCGCCCTGCGCGAGCGGGCGGCGGCCATGCAGGCTGCCGGCAAGGGCATTGCCCAGTTGCTGGCCCATGTCCTGATCGGCCTGATCCTTGGGGCGGTGATCGCCCTGGTGGCCGAGGCCGGGCCGGGGCAGCAGCGCCCCCTGGCCGCAGCCCTTGTGGAGCGGGCCAGACGCCTGTGCGCGGCCTTTCGGGCCGTGGTCTTCGCCCAGGTGCGGATTTCGGCCGTCAATACCACCCTGACCTGCCTCTATCTGTTCGTGGTCCTGCCCGCCATGGGCACGCATCTGCCCCTGGCCAAGACCATGGTGGCCATCACCTTCCTGGCCGGAATGATCCCGGTGGTCGGCAATCTCATCTCCAACAGCATCATCGTGGTGGTCAGTTGCAGCGCCTCCTTTGCCATTGCCGGCTGGTCGTTTCTCTTTCTCGTCATCGTCCACAAGCTCGAATACTTTCTGAACGCCAGGATCGTCGGCGGGCAGATCCATGCCAAAACCTGGGAATTGCTGCTGGCCATGCTGGTGATGGAGGCCGCCTTCGGCCTGGCCGGGCTGGTGGCCGCCCCGATCTATTACGCCTATCTCAAAAAGGAACTGAGCGACCGGGAACTGGTGTGACGGCACGGCCGGGTGTCGGCAAAAAAAGCAGCGGGCCATATACACGGGCCGGTTCCCGGGCTATGTTTCAGGCAGGGCCTCCCGGCCACGCGCCTGCCTGCGGCCGCGTCGCCGACGGCCCCGGCCGGCAGAAATGCTGCCGGCCTCCTGTCGCAACACCCTCTGCCAAGGAGCAGTCCCATGCCCACCCGTCGCATCGCCAAAGTCTTCAAAAGCCGCCCCACCATCGAAGGGGCGGGCGTGCACCTCAAGCGCGCCTTTGGCAATTCCCAGGTGCCCCAGTTTGATCCCTTCCTCATGCTGGACGATTTTCATACGGGCAATCCGGCCGAATTCCTGCCCGGATTTCCCTGGCATCCCCATCGGGGCATCGAGACCATCACCTACGTGCTGGAAGGGCTGGTCGAACACAGCGACAGCATGGGCAACAACGGGGTGATCGGTCCCGGCGACGTGCAGTGGATGACGGCCGGCAGCGGCGTCATCCACCAGGAAATGCCAAAGGAAACGCCGTCCGGCATGTTGTGGGGCTTTCAGTTCTGGGCCAACCTGCCGGCCAGCCAAAAGATGATGCCGCCCCGCTACCGGGACGTGAAGGCCGCCGACATTCCGGAGGTGACCCTGGAAACGGGAACGCGGGTCAAAGTCATCAGCGGCGAAGTGGCTGGCGTGCAGGGGCCGGTGCGCGACATTGTCATCGAGCCCGAGGTCCTCGACGTGTCCGTGCCGGCAGGAGCGTCCTTTCGCCACAGCGTCCGGGACGGCCATACGGCCATTGCCTACATTCTGGACGGGGAAGGCTATTTCGACGACCGCCGCGACGCCTTTGCCTATGAGATGCAGGGCGCGGGCTGGATGGATGTGGCCAGGAATTGCCGGTTGGGACCGGAGACCACCGTGCTCTACGCCCACGACGGCGATGCGTTGGAAATCCAGGCCCCGGACCGGCCCCTACGCTTCGTCCTCATCGGCGGCAAACCGCTTGGCGAACCCATCGCCTGGTACGGTCCCGTGGTCATGAACACCCAGGCTGAATTGCGTCTGGCCTTTGACGAATACGCCAAGGGTACGTTCGTCAAGCACCCATAGCCCGGGGGCACGGGAGTTGGGGCTGGTTTGCCGCGCTCGGGGTGAAGCCCGAAAGCGCCGGGTCTGGGGCGCAAAAGGCCGGGCCGCCGCGGCTGAGGCCCCGGAGCCAAAGAGGAAGGGCGCAGGCGAGTGGCCTTCCGGACAGGCCATACGAGCGGGCAGGCCGGCTACCGGCCCGCCTGCCCTGGCCTGTTTCCTGCGCTGCCGGCTGGCTGCGCGGCTAGGCCCCCTGCCCGTGCCGGACGGCTACGGCCGTTTTCGCTTCAAGTCCCGCCGAGTTCGGCCAGGGCCGCATCGATTTGCTCGCGACGAAAGCCGACGATGACCGTGCTGCCGATGACAATGGTGGGAAAAGTGATTTCCGGGTTGAGTTTCCGCACGATCTCCATGACCTGGGTGCGATCCTCGCCGGACATGAAATCCACATTGACCGCGTCGTAGGGGATGTTGCGCTCGTCGAGATAGTCTTTCACGTGGTTGCAGTGAGGACAGGTGGCCAGAGTATACAGCTTGATCTGGGCAGCCATAAGCACTCCTTGGGCACAGTCTTGCCTGCGCTTCCGTGTGGCTTTGCGGGTCGCATTGCCGGTATCCCCATTTCACTGCGGCAGGTCAAGCCTGCAAAGGGCGGGGTGACGGGATGGGCAAGGCGACGGGGCTAACGCCCGTCGCCTTGCCGGCAGCGGGCTAGACCGAGACCCGGACCAGGGAGGCCGTGGCAATGGCCTTGCGCTTGGCGTCTTCCACATCACTCCCCAAAGCCAGGGCCACGCCCATGCGGCGAAGGCCGTGCACCTCGGGTTTGCCGAAAAGCCGGATGGCCGTATCCGGCTCGGCCAGGGCCTCGGGCGCAATGGTATAGCTCGGGGACGTCGAATCGCCCTCGGCCAGGATGACGCGCGAAGCCGCCGGCCCATACTGGCGGATGGCCGGGATGGGCAGGCCGAGAATGGCCCGGACGTGCAGGGCGAATTCGGACAGGTCCTGGGAAATGAGCGTGACCATGCCGGTGTCGTGGGGCCGGGGGGAAACTTCGGAGAAAAGCACCTCATCGCCCCTGACAAACAGCTCCACGCCAAACAGCCCGCGTCCGCCAAGGGCGGCGGTGATGGTCCGGGCCATGTCCTGGGCCTTGGCCAGGGCCGCCTCGCTCATGGGATGGGGCTGCCAGGATTCGCGGTAGTCGCCTTTTTCCTGGCGATGGCCGATGGGCTGGCAAAAGCTCGTGCCGTCGACGTGGCGCACGGTCAAAAGGGTAATCTCGTAATCAAACTCCACAAAGCCTTCCACGATCACCCGTCCGGCCCCGGCCCGGCCGGCGGTCTGGGCATATTCCCAGGATTTCTCGGCCTCGGCCACGTTTCGGGCCACGCTTTGCCCCTTGCCCGACGAGGACATGACCGGCTTTATGACGCAGGGGAAGCCCACGGTCTGGCAGGCGGCCAGAAACTCTTCCCGGGTGTCGGCAAACCGGTACGGCGAGGTGGCCAGTTGCAATTCCTCGGCGGCCAGGCGGCGGATGCCCTCGCGGTCCATGGTCAGCCGGGTGGCCCGGGCCGTGGGCACGACGTGGACGCCTTCGGCCTCCAGGGCCAGCAGTTCCTCGGTGGCGATGGCCTCGATTTCCGGCACCACAAAGTCCGGCTTTTCCATTTCGATGATCCGGCGCAGGGCTGCGGCGTCGAGCATACTGACGACATGGCAGCGGTGGGCGACCTGCATGGCCGGCGCATTGGCATAGCGGTCCACGGCAATGACTTCGATGCCCAGGCGCTGGGCCTCGATGGCGACTTCCTTGCCGAGTTCGCCGGAGCCGAGCAGCATGAGTTTGGTAGCGGACGACGTGAGCGGCGTGCCGATGATCGCCATGAAGACCTCCTTGGCAGGTTGATAAACGGAACCGGAAAACTACAGGGACGCGGCATCAAGGACAAGTGCTTTCCCCGGGCATGACCGCTTGTCCCAGGCCTGAAATGGCAGTAAATACACTCCAAAGGCGCTTGCGCCTGGACAGGTCCACCCGTCCTGTCCGATGGATACACTTGCATTGCGAGGTCTGCGGCTTTCCCTCGCCGGTCCGTATAATCCAGGGGACCTCCCCCGCAAGGACGCGTTATGATCGATGCCCCCATCCTCGTGACCGGCGCAACAGGCTACGTCGGCGGCCGGCTTGTCCCGGCCCTGCTTGAAGCCGGCTACCGCGTGCGGGCCGTGGCCCGGTCCCTGGACAAGCTGGCCTGCCGCCCCTTTGCCGGCCATCCCCGGCTGGAACTGGCCAAGGCCGACATCCTCGATCTGCCGGCCATGCGCCAGGCCGCCGCCGGCTGCTTTGCCGCCTACTACCTCGTCCACTCCATGCACCCGGACAACCCCGATTTCGCCGCCACCGACCGCGAAGCCGCCATGGTCATGGCCCGGGCCGCCGACGACGCCGGCCTGTCCCGCATCCTCTATCTCGGCGGGCTTGGCCGCGACGAAGACGAACTGAGCCACCACCTCAAATCGCGCCACGAGGTCGGCAAGATCCTGCGCTACGGCCGGGTGCCCGTGACCGAACTGCGCGCCGCCATGATCCTCGGCTCCGGCAGCGCCTCCTTTGAGATCATGCGCTACCTCGTGGACCGCCTGCCGGCCATGATCGCCCCGCGCTGGGTGCAAAACCGCTGCCAGCCCATCGCCATCTCCGACGTGCTCGGCTATCTCGTCGGCTGTCTGGCCGAACCCCGCACCGCCGGCCAGATTCTCGACATCGGCGGCCCGGACGTGCTGCCCTACGGCGATATTTTCGCCATCTACGCCGAGGAGGCCGGCCTGCCCAGGCGGCATATCATCCCGGTGCCGGTCCTGACCCCGCGCCTTTCCACCTACTGGCTCCAGCTTGTCACCCCCCTGCCCCGCTCCCTGATCGTGCCGCTGGTCGAAGGGCTTCGAAACGAGGTCATCTGCCACGACCAGCGCATCCGCGACCTCGTGCCCCGGGAGTGCCTCTCCACCCGGGCCGCCGTGCGTCTGGCCCTGGACAAGATCCGCCAGAATACGGTGGAGACCACGTGCGCCGACGCCGGCAAGGCCTCCCCGCCGGAATGGGCGGCCTGCGGCGATGCGCCCTATGCCGGCGGCACCATCTACGAATGCGGCTACCGGGCCACGGTGCAAGCCGATCCGGAGCGGACCTGGAAGGCCATCACCCACATCGGCGGCGACACGGGCTGGTATTACGGCGACGTGTTGTGGCGGATTCGGGGCTTTTTGGACCAGCTCGCGGGCGGGGTGGGCCTGCGGCGGGTGACCATCCGGCCAGGGAAGCTTCGCGTCGGCGATCCGCTGGATTTCTGGCGGGTGGTGGCCCTGGACGAGGGCCGGCGGCTGGTGCTGTTGGCCGAGATGCGCACTCCGGGCGAGGCCCTGCTCGAATTTCGGCTGGCCCCGGCCGGGGACGGCCGCACCGAAATTGTGGTGCACTCGAAATTCCTGCCCCGGGGGCTGGCCGGGCTGGCCTACTGGTATGCCCTGCTTCTCCCCCACAACCTGGTTTTCGCCGGCCTGCTGCGCGGCCTGGCCAAGGCCATGGACGCGCCGCTTGTTTCGCCGCCGACCCGCTTCACCCCCCACCGGCCGGCAGCCTGCTCCCTGCCGCGCAGCCGTTGATGGAGACGGCAACGCTTTGTCTCCGGCCAGCCACGGCCGAGGACGCCCCGGCCCTGGCCCGGGTGTTTGCCGCGGCCATCGAGGACAAGGCCCGGGACGCCTATGGCCCCAGGGAACGGGCCGCCTGGGTGGCCCGGGGAACACGGGAACGGTTTGCAGCCATGCTGGCCGATGGGCGAAACACCATTGTCCTTGCCCAGTGCGACGGGACGGTCTGCGGCGTGGCCTCCCTGACCGGCTTCGAGCTGAGCCTGCTCTATGCCGCGCCGGGTGCCCCGGCCGGCACCGGCGCAACGCTGCTGGCCGCCATCGAGGCCCTGGCCCGGGAACGGGGCATTTCCGGCCTGCAGCTTTGCGCCTCGCGAAACGCCCTGTCGTTTTATCTGCGCCACGGCTACGACATTGTCTCGGCCGCCCGCCGGCCCCTGGCCGATGGCGTCGCCCTGTCCGTATGCCTCATGGCCAAGACGCTGGACGCCTGAGGCCGGCCGCCTTCGGCCGCGCCGCCGCTCCTGCCCCGGCCGAGCGGTTGCCCCGTCCATCCCCACCGACCTTTGCCCTCTTTTGAACACTGCCGAAAAAAAAATCGCTCCCAACCGCATCGCTTCTTGCGCAAAAGCAACTTCAATTCTAAAGACTGAAGATAACAAACCCATCAGAACAGGGCGAGGGCCGACAGCACCACGACACGCACAAGGGGGGAACGATGAGCAGGCAACCACGCATCACAAGCGCTCTGGTCCTTATTGTCGGTCTTCTCCCCGCGCTGCTCGGCAACGGCGGGGGGACCTGCACCAGCTACACCTATCCCGGCGACGGCACTACCTACACCTACACGCAGCGCGTCACGATCGTGAACAATTGCGCTGATGCCGCCTACGCCATCATGACCACGCCAAGCGACGCCCTGTCCGAAGCCTTGTGGGCCAACGCCACGGTCCCCGGCAATACCATCACCCAATCAAACGTCGGCCAGCATTACTATTTTACAACGCCCATAGCGGCCGGCGGCAGCCAGACCATGTGCCTGCCCGACGCCGGAGCGGCTTCGGGCAACTTCACCTTTTCCTTTGGCTGCACCGGCATCGACACCGGCAATACCGGCCTGCCCATGGACTGCAAGATCGGCAGCGACCCGGGCAAGCTCTACAACGGCATGGACACCGTCTTTGAGCTGTCGCCGGGCTGCCAATATTACGTATCCCCCACCGAACACCCCGGCTGCACCTACAACCCGTCCAATCCCAGCACCACCTTAAACCAGACCGACTACCTCGACGTCAGCGCCGTCACCGGCTTTTCCATCCCCATGAGCCTGTCCATCAGCGACTATCAGACCTACGAGTGCACCTTTCCCTCGCGCACCCTGGTCGGCGATCTGGCCAGTTGCCCGTACGAGAATTTTTCCACGCTCTCAACCAAGTACAACTGCCCCGAGGTCGGCACGGCCAACGGCGGCCAGGGCATCAGCCTGCTGCTCATGAACCAGGTGCCCGGCTGGACCAGCTACGCCGCGGCCTGCATTTCGCCGATACAGTGGATTTCAGCCATCAGCCAGCATCTTCCGGGCGTGTCCAGCACCTGCTCGGTCAACACCACGGCCACGCCGGGCACGGGGCAGCCGCCGGTGCCCGGTGCACCCACCATCGCCGACTGGTACGGCTGCACCTACATGCTCCAGCCCGGAGCCGACGCCTATGCCCTGACCTGCCTGGAACCGGGCTGCGGCGGGCCGCAATGCGTTGTCGGTCCCGACGGCACCGCCGGCCAGTACAATCCCGGAACCACCCAGTACAACACCGCAGCCGTCAGCCGGAGCAAGGGCGCGGCCTATACCAACTACGTCAAGACGCTCAAGGCGGTCGGCAATGAAGTCTATACCTGGATGTTCGACGACGGCCCCGGAACGCTCAGTTGCAACAAGACCGGCGCGTCCATGACCCTGACCCTGTGTCCCGGACAGGCCGGTCAGCAGCCCTACAATATCGCCGCCCAGACCTGGTCCTACAACGCCACGACCAATCGCTGCGACGTTGACACGGCCGGGGGCTATGCCACCCAAACCGCCTGCATGGCGGCCAACGGCAAATACGCCTGTCAGACGGAAACCGTGGCCAAGGCCCAGACCGGCACGGCCACCTATGTCACCGCCGACCTCAACTACTGCAAACCCCTTGACCCGGCCACGGCCACGGCCCCCCAAATGGCCGCCGCCGTCACCCTGGCCGCCTGCCGCAGTTCCACCTGCCAGCGCACCGGAACCCTGGCCTATGAGGTCACGGCCCCGCAGGATCTGTTGCTGCTTGGCAACTAAAGGGGTCTGCAAACGAAACAGGCCGCCGCTTCCCTGGGAAGCGGCGGCCTGATGCCTCATGGCCGGCCATCTGTCCGAAAGCCGGCTTTTGGTGCATGCCGGCCAGGGCGAACGTGAGCCGTGGCGACCGGCCGCCGGATTATTGCCCCGCAACCGGGGCGTCGTTGACATAGGGCACGGGAAGCCAGCGATAGCCGGCCCCGTCCCTGGCCACACGGCCGACGCCGGGGAAGGCAATATGGGCTGCAGCCACCACAATGTCCGCATCGGCGGCCTGGGCCATGGCTTGCTTGCGCTGGGCTGCCGCTGCCTTGGGGTCGATGTCGTAGTCGATGGTCACGTCCGGTTCGGGAAACTGGACCTCGGCCCTGTGGATGATATCGCCCCAAAAGAGCAGCTTTTTCCCGTTGCTCTCAAGAAGATAAAAACTGTGCCCCGGCGTATGGCCCGGCGAGGGCTGGGTGGTGATGCCCGGCACAATCTCCATACGACCGTCAAAGGATTGCACCCGGCCGGAATCGACATACGGGGCCAGGGACGTCTTTGCCAGATCGAACATCATCCGATGCTGGCTCAAGGCCTTGTCCTTGTTGGCCGGATTGAGCCAGTATTCGGCCTCCTGCCGGTTGACGTGGACAACGGCCTTGGGAAAGACGGCCTTGCCGTCGATGGTCAGACCGGCGGAGTGATCGCCGTGGATGTGGGTCAGCAGAACGTCGGTGATCTGCCCGGGCGCGTACCCGGCCCCGGCAAGACTGGCGGTCAGTTTGCCAAGGCCCGGCCCCATTGCCTTGCCCGCCCCGGCATCCACCAGCACCAAACGGTCGCCGGCAACGACCAGAAAGGCGTTGACCGAGGCAGCCAGCGGGGGGACCGCCCGGGAGGCGGCCAGCAGCCGATCGATCCGCTCGGGTGCGGCATGGAGCAGTTTGGTGTCCACCGGGATCGTCCCGTCGGACAAGGCAACCACCTGCACATCGCCAATTTCCAGCCATTGGTAGCCCGCCTGAGCCTTGGTTGCGGCCTGGACCCCTGAAACGCCGGATAGCAGGATCGCCACTGCAAAAAGCCCTGCCGCCTTCCACGCATTGTATCGTTTCATCTCGCGTCTTCCTCTGCGTCTTCGAGCCTGGCCCCGGTTGCACGCCATCCCTCCTGTCTGCCAGGAATTCCGGACAGGAGGCTTGCCTGGCCCGCAGCATCCTGCGGCGGCCATCGCCTGAGGCTGCATATGGTGCGTTTGTTCGGAACTTATGAACAGATAGACAAGCTGTCAACACCCGTGGCAAGGAGACTGCCGCAGCACGGACGCGCCCGACGCCGGATCTCCCGCGCCAAGGCCCGGGTCCGCCTCAAAGGAGCGGAACCATGAAACCGCTGTATCACCCCGCCGTCGAAGACGTGACCGTTGAAAGCATCCTCCACGCCCTGGCCGATCCGGTCCGTTTCCTGATACTTTCCGAGATCATCCGGGCCCAGTGCCCCAAGACCTGCTCCAATTTTCTGCGCCTGGACAACCGCACCCTGGCCAAATCGACGCTGTCCCAGCATTTCCGCATCCTGCGCGAGGCCGGGTTGATTCGCAGCGAACGAAAGGGGGTGGAGATGCACAACACCACCCGGTGTGAAGAACTCAAACCCCGGTTCGGGACCATGATCGGGGCCATCATGGCCGCCTACAAGGAACAATTCGAGAAGAAGCCGGACGAAGGGCAAACCGGCTGCCCCCCACAATGAAACAGGCCGCCGCTTCCCAGGGAAGCGGCGGTCCGATGTCTTGGATACAGCCCGGCGGCAGCAGAAAATCAATTCCTCGGTTCGCTTTCTCTCTCGTTGCCGGGGTTCGGGGGATCATCCCCCGCTGCCGCCGGGGTGGCAAACCGCCGCAGCAGCGGCGTCCGGGCAAAGGGGAAACGAGCCTTTGGCCCGCTCAAACGGGATAGGGATTCTTCAGGACGCGCTCCCTGGGGAAGCCCCAGGTCGAGACGGTCTCACCTTGTAATTATTTCCATTGTACTGGATGTCTCCAAAACGTATAAGCCAATGATGCATCATTTCCTCTAGTCCATAAATAGAATCATCCAGGGCAGACCGACAAAATGAGGTTGATTTATAACGTCAGTGCCGTCAAGCGTTACTGCCGCAGTATGTGCAAAGGCTTTTCCGTCAAGTTTTGCGCCAGTATTTAATGATATTGCAATCCACGCGAGTATGTTTCCTTTGAATACAGACGTCGTATCAAGAGTAGCTGAGCTGCCAACCTGCCAATAAATATTTTTCGCCTGGGCTCCACCGGACAGAATTACTTTACGTCCAGTTCCAACGGTAAGAGTGGACTCCATTTGAAAGATCCATACAGCATTCGTGTCCCCTTGTGCGTCGAGGGTAAGATCCACTGACGTTATGCTAAATGACCCAGGCGCGGATTTATAAAGTCCAGGGGCCAGGGTGTGCCCACCAAGTTCACCGTCGGAGACGATGACACCCAGCGTCCGCCCTGAAGCATCGTTATAGGCGTTGGTCATGTCGCTCATGGCTTGGGCTGCGATAGGATCACCCAAGTGCACCGTACCGTTCACTATGACCGGTGGAACTCCAGGCACGAAGGCAGTATTGGGCCACACTCCAATGTTTCCATCAATCGTACCACCGGAGGCGCTGGTAATCGTAGTTCCGGCCAGAACAGCGAAAGAGTCGGCCGATCCAAAGTTTACCGACGCCTGGGTTGCCGTCATGGCTTGGCTCGGGAATAACAAGACCATCGCAAAGACAAGACTTATTAACTGATATCTTTTCCGGCGAGCAACGAGATAAAATGCAGGGACTGTCTTCACTCGGTATTCTCCTGTTCTGTTGCGGCTATAAAAGCTAGGCCGTATAGCTTAAATTTCATGCTTTATTTCCATTTGTAATTATAATGTTAATTCCCTTAAACGGTTCTGACTCTTATTATTTGAGCAATTTTCGTTCCGTTGCTTCAATGTTGTTGCCTGGGAAATATACATCTGTTTTTAATGGCCTTGTTTTGCCGGGACATCGTTCCCTTGCACAATTTTTCGTTTGAAAGTGGTCGCATTTAACCAAAGGGCATATGTGACCATCATTCCCTGCTTGAGCACATGGGAAATGGGGAGCACGATGAGCGTGCCGGACTGGAGGGGGGAGTGGGAAGAGGGGGCGGCGGGGCCGTCCCGCGCCAGAGATCAATTCCGTGAGACTTCAAGCAACGTCAGGCAAATCTGCGCGTCCAGGATAACCGCCGCAAGGATTGCCTGGGGACGGACGGTATCAGGCCCAACGCCGCCCGCAACCGGACACGCAGCGTCGCCAAGAAAGTGGCAAACCCTCGCACCAGCAGCGTCCGGGCAGGTGGAACGTGCCTTCGGCACGCGCAAACGGGATACGGATTCTTCCGGACGCGCGACTTGGGGATGGCCACGGTGGAATTGGAATTGCTGCGCAAGGCCATGGCCTGCAACCTGAAAAAGCAGTCCGCCTGGCGGACAGTTGCGCCTAGCGAGGTGGCGTGAGCCGTCTTCGGGCCAGAACACGCCACCGTTGGCCACGCAGCGAAGGCGAAAAACCTTTGTGGAGCTGGAAAATTCCTGGCCCCGGCCGGCTACGAGAATACGCCGCGGTCTCGGATGGGCCGGAAATCCGGCGTGCGCTCCACCGGCGTCATGCCGGCGGCCTCGATGGCGTGGCGCAGGGCAGCCAGTGTCAGGCCCTTGGGGCTGTCGGCCCCGGCGGCATGGCCGATGCGCTCCTCGATGATGGTGCCGTCGAAATCGTCGGCCCCGGCCCACAGGGCCATTTGCGCCGTCTTGATGCCGAGCATGGCCCAGTAGGCCTTCAAATGCGGGATGTTGTCCAGGAAAAGCCGGGAGAGCGCCATCACCCGCAGCACGGTCAGGCCATCAGGCCCCTTGGCTCCAAGCGCATTGTTGCCCGGCTGGTAGGCCAGGGGAATAAAGCAGGTGAAACCGCCGGTCAGGTCTTGCAGGTCGCGCAGGGCCGAGAGGTGGGCCACCCGGTCGGACCAGCTCTCGATATGGCCAAAGAGCATGGTGGCGTTGGTGGGCAGGCCCATGCCGTGGGCCGTGGCGTGGATCTGCAGCCAGCGTTCGCCGGAAATCTTTTCCGGGCACAGCTTCTGGCGCAGGGCCGGCGAAAAAACCTCGGCCCCGCCGCCCGGCAGCATCATAAGCCCGGCCGCCCGCAGCAGCGAGAGGATCTCGAACTCGGAAACACCGCGCGTGTCGGCCAGATGGGCCACTTCCACGGCGGTAAAGGCCTTGATGCCGGCGTCCGGGCACTGGGCAGCGATGCCGCGCAGCATATCAAGGTAATATTCCAGCGGCAACTCGGGGTTAAGTCCGCCAACCACGTGGATTTCGCGGATGGGGACGTCGCCGCGCGCGGCCAGTTCGGCCACGATGTCGGCCACCGACAGCGTGCGCGCCCCGGCTGCGCCCTTGGTTTTGCTGAAGGCGCAGAACCGGCAGGCATTGACGCAGACATTGGTGAAATTAATATGGACGTTATGGACGTAATAGGCATCCTTGCCATGCCTGGCCAGGCGCACGTCCATGGCTGCCGCGCACAAATCATGCAAGGGCGCGGCCAGGGCCAGGACAAGGGCCTCGTCGGGCGTTATGCGGCTGCCGGTCCGGGCCTTGGCCAAAATGGCGGCGATATCGTCGCCTTGGGTGGGTGTCGTTGCGTTCATGGCTATCGCACGGTAGAATTTTTCGGGGCGAAAAGCCCTCTACCCCTTTTCCGTTTCGTCCGCCAGGGCGGGACGGGCGCGGAGGCCCCTCATGTCGCGATATTTTTGCCGGTTGTTCCTGACAGCCCTGGCCGTGCTGGCCGCCGGACTGGGCGGCCAAACCCTGCCGGCCCGGGCGGCCGATGATTCCGGCCAGACCCTGACCCGGTTTTTCCAAAGCAAGGCCAAAGATCTGCCGGCCGCGCCCATCGATTTCCAGATCAGCGCCGGCTACGCCGTCCTGCGCACCGGCAATCCCGAAAGTTCGGGCCGTTACGCCATGACCTCCATCAATCTGGTCAAGGTGGCCCCGGACATCTACCGGGTGGACATGGCCCTGGAAAAACCGCTGGCCCGGGACGTGCCCACCTATGAGCCGCCCTTTTTCTTCACCGAAAACCGGACCTATTTTTTCTGGTACCAAAACGGCGAGGAAATCCTCTTCAAGGTCGGAGCCAAACGCGTGCCCGTGAAGCTTGGCCGCAAGGACGTCACCCGGGTGGACATCCACCCGCCCGACACCTACACCGTCAACCGCCAGTCCATGCTGCAAAACATTTCCTTTGACGACGGGTCCGCCACCATCCACCTGCAACTCAAATTCAACTGAGAAAGGACCAGCCATGGGCACTGTCCCTTCCGGCGCGCCGCAGCCGCTGTTCGCTGCCCTCAAAAAGACCGGGCGCTTCCGAATCTTTGTGGAAACCGGCACAGGCAGCGGCGATACAGCCCTGGCCGCCGGGGATTTTTTCGACACGGTCATCACCCTGGAAGCCGATGCCGCCCTGGCCGAGGCCGCCCACGAACGCCTGTCCGGACGAAAGGGTATTTTGCCGCTGGCCGGCGACAGCCGCGAACTGTTGCCCCAACTCCTGCCCCGGCTGGCCGGACCGGCGGTCTTCTGGCTCCCGGCCGGCGCCGGGCAGGCCCCTGCCCTGTTGGCCGAAATCGCCGCCATCACCGCCGCCCCCGTCGCCCACGCCATCTGCATCGGCAACGCCCGGCAGCTTGTCGCGCCCTCCTCCGCAGACGCCGCCAACGGCCCGGCCCTGGACGCGGTGCTCAAAGCCCTTGGCGCCGGCACCGAGCGCGACGTGGTCCTCACTGCGGACACGCTGCTGGCCCTCCCCCGGGCCTCGGCCATCCTGTGGGATACGCTCTTCCCCGAAGGCCGCCCGGAACCGCTCGTCGTATAGGGGGGGGAGGAAGAGGGGAGAGGAAGAGTGCCTCCGGCGGCCAAAGGGCAGTGCCCTTTGGAATCCCACCTGGGGGGCCGGGTGCGGTGTTCAGTCGATACGCCAACGGTGTTGCAAGAAAAGGCCGGAAACGGGGCTGCGGCTGCTGTAGGGATTGCGCCGCGCCCGGCCATCACGTAGAAGGGGCGGCCAAGCACTTTGCGGAGGTTTTTTGCATGAAACGCGCCCTGATCGTCGCCATCACCGTCTGCCTGCTGCTCGTCGGCTCGCTCTTTGCCTTTGCCCGCACCGCGCCGGGCGAGTCCTACGCCGCCTTTGCCGATGCCGCCTCCGGGGCCTCCTGCTGCGAGATCGTCTCCTGCGGCTGCCTCGGAACCAAGTGCTCGTGCTTCGAGTGCGGCGGCAGCAAGTAGCCGGGGCCTCCCCGCCACCATCATGGGCGGTTTCCTCGCCTTCGTCCTGTCCCGGGCCACGGGACTGAGCGCCTTTGCCATCCTCGAAGCCGGCTATCTGTTCCTGTCCCTGGCCGGGCTCGGCCTTGTGTATGGCTTTGCCATGCGCGAACTGGCCGGCAATCCCGCCCGCTCCCGCTACCGGCTGATCTTCCTGCTCGCCCTGCCCTTCGGTCTTTTCGGGGCCAGGGCCATTCCCATCGTCCAGGACGCCATCCTGGCCGGCCGCCTCACCTTAGGCCTTTTCACCTCGGGCGGCCTGGTCTTTTACGGCGGAGCCCTGGCCGTTTTGGCGGCCATGGCCGTCGGTTGCCGGCTCTCCCGCCTCTCGCCCTGGCCGCTTCTCGACGCCGTGTGCCTCTATGCCCCGCTTGGCCACGCCTTTGGCCGGCTGGGCTGCTTTTTTGGCGGCTGCTGCTTTGGCGCGCCAACCGAGTGCCTCCTGGGCGTGCCCTTCCCGGCCGGCTCCCCGGCCTTTTTGCAGCACAAAAGCCAGGGCCTGTTGCCGGCCGGGGCCGTGGCCTCGCTGCCGGTCCATCCCTCCCAGCTCTACGAGACCCTCGGCAACCTGCTCCTTTTTGCGGCCCTGCTGTTCTATTCCAGGCGCGCCGCCCCGCTGTCGCCGGGACGCCTGACCACCGTCTACCTCATGGGCTATGCCGTACTGCGATTCACCCTGGAATACTGGCGCGGCGATGTGATACGCGGCGTCTACTACGGCCTGTCCGCCTCCCAGTACGTCGCCCTGGCCGTGCTCCTGACCACCGCCCTTGTACTTTTGCGGCCGCGAAAGCGCTCAACCTGAAGCGCAACGGGACCGCCACGCACGTTGTGCCCTGAAAAGACGTGGCCAGTGGCTGCGGCCTCTAGGCAAAGCCCCGCAAAAGGACTATCCAAGAGTCCATGCTCCCCCGAACATGGCGAAATCGCATGGCCGCAGCCGTCCTGGCCGGACTTTTTGCCTTGGCCTTGGCCGGCGCTGCGTCCGCGGCCGGACCGCTTAAAAAGGCCGTGCTCATTCCCCAATGGGAGCCGCAGGCCCAGTTCGCCGGCTATTACGTGGCCCTGGCCAAGGGATTTTACGCCCGGGAGGGCCTGGACCTGACCATCCTGCGCGGCGGTCCGGGCCAGCCGCCCTCCCGGCTCCTGCGCCAGGGAACGGCCCAATTCGGCACGTTTTTCCTGGCCACGGCCATCGAGGAGCGCGCTGCCGGTCTGGCGCTGGTCAATCTGGCCCAGTTCGTCCCCCACTCCACCCTGCTGCTGATCGCCAAAAAAGCCGACGGCATTCATGTCCCGGCCGACCTCGACGGCCGCCGGGTAAGCCTTTGGGGACCGGAATTCCGCATGGCCGCCCAGGCCTTTTTCCGGCGAAACGGCGTCCACGTGACCGTCGTGCCCCAGGGCTTTACCGTGGATCTGTTCCTGCGCGGCGGCGTGGCCGCCTGCTCGGCCATGCGCTACAACGAATACCACGCCATCCAGAATGCCGGTCTTGATCCCGAAGAGCTGACCGTGTTTCCCATGGCCGACCACGGCCTCGATCTGCCCGAAGACGGCCTCTACACCCTGGAAGAAACAGCCCGAAACGATCCGGACCTGTGCCGGGCCATGACCCGGGCCTCGATTGCCGGCTGGCGCTACGCCTTCGACCACCCGGACGAGGCCCTGGACATCGTCATGAGCCACGTCTCGGCCGCCCATCTGCCCACCAACCGGATGCACCAGCAATGGATGCTCGCCCAGTTCAAACAGGCCATGACCGCCACGGGCGACCCGCTGGGCACCCTTTCCAGGGACCGCTACGAAGCCACGGCCCGGGCCCTTCGCGACGCCGGGCTCATTAACGCCGCACCGGCTTACGAGGCATTCCATGTCCCCCTCCCTTGACGTGCGGCCCTCGCGCGGCCTGGCCTTCCGGCTGGCCTTTTGCATCCTGACCAGCGCCACCCTGATTTTCACGGCGGCCTTTGCCTATTATTACCGCTCCTCCAAGGACATGATCCTGGCCGGGGTGCGCGAAAACGCCAAAAACCTGCTGCGCGGGGCCGTGTACCGCATCGAAGCCCCCCTGTCCGGCATCGAACGCATCCCGCTGTTTCTGGCCCGAAGCCTTGGCCGGGAACTGCCGCCGGCCGAGGTGCTGGAGCAGTCGTTAAACGATTTCCTGGGAACCAACCCCGACGTCTTCGGCACGGCCGCCGCCTTTGAGCCGGGCGCATTTGCCGGCCTGCCCCGCTTCGCTCCCTATTACTGCCGCCGGGGCGACGCCGTGGTCCGGGTGCCCCTTGGCTATGAGGACTATTACGAACTCGAAAACTGGTACCTGATCCCCAAGCAACTAGGCCGCCCGGTCTGGAGCGAACCGTATTTCGACGAAGCCGGCGGCGACATCGTCATGACCACGTATAGCGTCCCCATCATGCGCGCCGAAAACGACAAGACCACCTTCCTCGGCGTGGTCACGGCCGATGTCTCCCTGGACTGGCTGCGACGGCAGGTGGCCAAAATCTCCCTGTACCATTCCGGCTATGCCTTTCTCATCAGCCGGGGCGGCACCTACGTCTCCCATCCCGACAACCGCTTCCTCATGCGCGAAAGCATCTTCAGTCTGGCCGAAGCCAGCCGCAGCCCGCAGCTGCGCACCATCGGCCGGCGCATGATCCAGGGTGAGGAAGGCTTTGCCCGGCTGCCCGATTTCATCCTCGGCAAACCCGCCTGGCTGGCCTTTGCCCCCATGCCGGTCACGGGCTGGTCCATGGGCGTCATCGTGCCCGAGGACGAACTGTTCGCCGATCTGCGAAAGCTCGGCCGCGAAGTGGCCATCCTCGGCGGGGCCGGGTTTACCGTCCTGCTCCTGGTCATCGCCTTCATCGCCGCCACCATCACCCGCCCGCTGTCGCGGCTGGCCGCCACCGCCTCCCAGATCGCCCGGGGCAACCTCGACACCCCGGTGCCGGTCGGCTCCGGTTCCGACGAAGTGGGCGCCTTGTCGCGCTCCTTTGAGCAGATGCGTCTGGCCCTTCGCGACTACATCGCCGACCTGACCGCCACCACCAAGGCCAAGGAACGCCTGGAGTCGGAGCTGAAAATCGCCCGCAACATCCAGATGAGCTTTTTGCCCAAGAAATTCCCGCCGTTTCCCGACATCGACGCTTTTTCCCTCCACGCCGACCTTGTGCCGGCCTGGGAAGTGGGCGGCGACCTCTACGACTTCTTCCTCATAAGCCCGGGCCGGCTGCTCGTGCTGGTCGGCGACGTCTCGGGCAAGGGCGTGCCGGCGGCCCTTTTCATGGCCGTGACCAAAACCCTGGTCAAAGGCATTGCCGAACAGGAATCCGACCCGGCCGTAATCCTGACCAAGGTCAACCGGGAACTGTGCGTGGACAACGAGTCCATGCTCTTTGTCACCATGTTCCTGGGCATCCTCGACTTCGCCACCGGAGAACTCACCTTTTCCAATGCCGGCCACAACCCGCCGGCCCGCATCGCCCCGGACGGCACGGTCTCCTGGCTGGCCCTGCCGCGCGGCCTGTTCCTTGGCGTCATGGAAGACAGCGTCTACCGCACGGCCACGGTGACCCTGGCCCCCGGCGAAAAGCTCGTGGCCTTCACCGACGGCGTCACCGAGGCCATGAATCCCGGCCTGGAACTGTTCGGCACCACCCGCCTCCACGACACCCTGGCCCAGGCCGCCGCCCTTTCCCCGCAGGCCCTGGACGAGGCCATCATGCAGGCCGTGAACACTTTCGCCGGGGAAGCCGAGCAGGCAGACGACATCACCGTTTTAACCCTGCTGTATCACCACGCCGATGGGGCATGAGTCCGGGCAGGCCGGGCACATTGTTCATTCAGTAACAAGCCAAATACCTGCATTGTAAATTTAGTTGCATTTCAGCTTTGATCATTTTATGGGGTTCCAAAGTCATCAGCAGGAGATGCAAATGGAAGACTACTTGAAAGCCGCCTTGGAGATCGTCAAGGCCCAGGCTTCGGTCAGAACCATGACCGACGATGAGATCACCTCGATGCTGCGCAATGTGGCCGCGGGCATCCAGGCCGTAGCGGAAGCGGAGGCCGCTCCGGCCGAACCCGCAACCCCGGCCCTCGATCCGGCCAAAGCCGTCAAGGAAAGCAGCGTGGTGTGCCTGGAGTGCGGCAAGTCCTTCAAGGTGCTTACCAAAAAGCACCTCGCCGCCCACAGCCTGACTCCGGAAGAATACCGGGCCAAGTACGGCTACAAGAAAGGCGCGCCCCTGGCCGCCAAGTCCCTGCAAAGGGAACGTCGCAAAAAGATGAAGGACATGCGCTTGTGGGAGAGACGGCGCAAGGTCGTCGCCGAGTAACACCGGCCGATCTGTTCGACATCCAGGCGCGGCCCGGCATCCGGCGAAAGCCGGTCCGGGCCGCGTTCGCAGACAGACCGGCCCCGGCCGCCACCCCTGGCTGCAATCCCGGCTTTTCCCCGTCACCGTGCCGGTGTCATACCATCAGAATCAGCCGATGCGAGGTTCCCCGTGCCCTGTGTGGAAGATGCCATTGCTTCTGTCCGGGAGAGCCTGACCTGGGCCGTCGAGGAAATGCCCTCCGACGCCGATCTCGCCGAAGGCTGGTCCAACCCCGATACCCGCACCCACGTCTTTGTCTCGCCGCGCCAGCCCGCCCATCGCCTCGACGTCCTGGCCGAACTGGCCCACGCCGCCCTGTGCGAAAAAATGCCCCGGCTTTTTTCCTCGACCAAGGTCTGGGGCGTGTCGCTCCACGGCCATGCCGTGGCCCGAAAACACATCCTGCGCGCCGCCGGCAACTGGTTCGTCAGCGCCGCCGTGCGCGCGCTCTGCCCCGAGACCTTCGACGCCGCCCTTACCGAGGCCGTCCAGGCCGCCGCCGCACGTATGAATACCCCCCGCCCCTTTGCCCTGGACCGCTACGCCCTGGGCCAGGACGAACTGGAACGCCTGGCCGACGCACGCATCCTGGCCGGCGCTCGCCACTACCTCGGCCACAATCCGGCCACCACCCCCGATCCCACCACAGACGCCCTGGCCCGGGCCTACACGGCCACACCTCCCGAAACCCCGACCATGCCCGGCTTCCTGGCCGTGGCCAACGGCCTGTGCGCCGCCCTCGGCCGCCGCCCCTTCAGCCCGGAACCACGCAAAGGCTACTGGATGGTCAGCGACGCAGGCTAGGGCGAGAGGGGGAGAAGAAAAAGACGAAGGG
>NZ_MLBG01000071.1 GCF_001936595.1 Desulfovibrio sp. DV | reverse complement strand
ACCCTCCCCAAAAACTTTCAATGGGTTGCAGGGGGATGCTCTGTTTACTCGTCATGCTCGGATGACAACGCGAAGCACGTTGTCCGGGTGAGCGCCCAAGACGCAGCCTGACAACACATCACCCCGGCTCCGGGCAACCCTGTCTGGTTGCTTCGCCTCGAACCTGTCGGCCCCGTTTCGGGGCCGAGGGCAGGTTGGGGGCGGAATTTGGCCCGATGCGCCTGCCGCGCCAGCGGCGGCATCATCGGGCCAAATTCCGCCCCCATCTTCGTCAGCTTCCGCCGCCGTCCCGACCCGTTTCGCCCCACTCCCGCCGCCCCATCCGGGGGTCCGGGGGGGTGACCCCCCCGGCGGGTGCAGGGCAGCGCCCTGCCAGGGTCCGGGACAGCGTCCCGGCGGGTCCAGGGCAGCGCCCTGGCGGGGTCCGGGGCAGCGCCCCGGCTCTCTTACTCCAGCGCTACGCCCCGGCTAGGCGCCCAGGGTCACAACGCCGTAGTTCTTTTTCCCTTTGCGCAGGAGCAGGATATTGCCGCCGATCAAGTCGGCGGCGGTGACGGCCTGGGTTTCGGCCACGCGGGTATTATTGAGGTAGATGCCGCCGGCTTTGATATCTTTGCGGGCCTGCCCGAGGGATGGGCACAGGCCGAGATCGACCAGGAGGTTTGGCAGTTGCGGCAGTTCGGCCAGGGCCGGATAGTTCTTGCCGGGCGCGGCTTCCAGGGCGGCGCGCAGGGTGGCGGCATCGACGGCGTGCAGGTCGCCGCCGCCAAAAAGGGCGGCGGTGACGGCTTCGACCTTGGCCAGTTCGTCTGCGCCGTGGATCATGATGGTGGTTTCGCGGGCCAGGGTTTTCTGGGCGGCGCGCAGATGCGGCTGTTCGGCGGTCTCCTTGGCCAGGGCGTCGATGGCGTCTTTTTCAAGGAAGGTGAAATAGCGCAGGAAGTTGATGACGTCGCGGTCATCGGCGTTGATCCAGTACTGGTAGAAGGCATAGGGCGAGGTCAGGGCGGTATTTAGGTAGATGGCCCCTTTTTCGCTTTTGCCGAATTTGGCTCCGGAGGCGGTGGTAATGAGCGGAAAGGTGAGGGCAAAGGCCTGGGCGCCGGTTTTGCGGCGAATGAGTTCCAGGCCGGCGGTGATGTTGCCGAACTGGTCGCCGCCGCCGATCTGCAGGGTGCAGCCCATGGCGCGACTCAAGTGCTCGAAGTCCATGGATTGCAGGATCATGTAGCTGAATTCGGTGTAGGAGATGCCGGTATCTTCGCGGCCGATGCGCGATTTCACGGAATCCTTGGCCAGCATGTAATTGATGGTGAAGTGCTTGCCGGTATCACGCAAAAACTCGATGACGGACATGGGCTGGGTCCAGTCGAGATTATTGACCGGGGTGACGCGGTCGGCCACGCCCTGGCGCTCGAAAAAGGCCATGGCCTGGGCGCGGATTTTTTCGGCCGAGGCGGCTACCATGTCGGCGGTGCGCAGTTGACGTTCCTTGTCCTTGCCACTGGGGTCGCCGATGAGTCCTGTGGCCCCGCCGAGGAGAAACAGCGGTTTGTGGCCGGCTTTGGCGAAGCGGGCCAGGGCCAAAAGCGGCACGAGGTTGCCGATATGCAGGCTGTCGGCGGTGGGATCGAAGCCGCAGTACATGACGCGGCCGGGGGTTTCGAGGTGTTGGCGCAGTTCGGCCTCGTCGGAGGACTGGTGGACGAGGCCGCGCCAGGAGAGTTCGTCGAAAATGTTCACGGCGATTCCTTTTGGCAGCAAGGCGGTTGGGCGCGGGTCAGATTCCTGAGGCCGGCACTGTTCCCGGTTTGGCGGTGGATGGAGCCGGCGAGGCTGTCTTGGACGGGGTTTTGCTGCGAAGGAGCGGCTTGGCCCCGGCAATGCGCTCAAGGCGCGACAGTGTATCGGGCTGGGTGTCGTAGACGTCGACCAGGACATTGAGGGTGAACTGGCCGTTTTTGATGTCGGTTTCGATGCGGCTGTCAAAGCCGTTCTGGACGAGCTTGGCCTTGAGGGCATCGGCTTTCTGGGCCTGGCTGAACGATCCCACCTGATAGGTGTCGTGGGGTTTTTGCCAGTCGTAGACGGTTTCCTCGGCGCAGCCGCCAAGAGCGAGGGCAGCCGCCAGCACGAGGACGGAAATGAAAATACCGCGCATGAACAGACCGCCTAGGGTTTGGCGTCGGGACGGCGACGCTGCTTGTCGTTGTATTCGATGATCTCGGTGCGGCCGTTTTGCCGCTCGGTGACGATCATGAGGCGGTCGCCGTCCACATTGATGTTGAGGATGCGCGAGCACTTGTTGATGTCGGGAATGACGGCGTAGGTCTTGTCTTTGCCAACGGCCACCAGGTCGTAGGTGATGGGACATTCGGCGTTGCCCACGCCATGGCGGATCAGCACGGCGTCGTAGCCGTCGGCGAGTTCGCCCACGCTCATGTAGGACTGGGCGGTCAGTGCCGCGCCGGTGGCCTGGTGGATGGTGCGGCCGCCAAGGAGGACGGTTGAGGCTGCGCCGTCGCGCACCACTTCCAGGGGGCCGGCCACGGTCATGTAGATGGCCGTGCGCTCGGGTGCAGCCTGAGCGGCCGGGGCGGCCAGACCAAGGCAGGCCAGGGCAAGAATCAGACGGGTGGCGATACGCATGGGGGAATCCTCCAGTCGGGAGCTTGTGTGGCCCTCAGGCCAGCCGCCAACCACTGATAGTTACGACCTTGCCCGTGGCCGCGTCAATATCCAGCAGCGCGCCCTGCATCTCCGGCGCGGTCCTGGAGACGACAAAACGGCGCGGCAGGCCGGTGCGAAAGCGGGCGATGACTTCTTCGGGGTCCATGCCGAGGGCCGAGGCGGCCGGGCCGGTCATGCCGATATCGGTCATATAGGCGGTTCCCCGGGGCAGAAGCTGGGCGTCGGCCGTCTGGATATGGGTGTGGGTGCCAAGGACGGCGCTGACCCGGCCGTCGAGATAATAGCCCAGGGCTTTTTTTTCGCTGGTGGCTTCGGCGTGAAAATCCACCAACCGGATCGTGACCTCGGCCGGAAGCGCGGCCAGGATGGCGTCGGCGGCGGCAAAGGGGCAGTCCACGGCCGGCATGAAGGTGCGACCGAGCAAATTGATGACGGCATAGGCCGGCCCGTCTTTGGGGCGGTAGACGGCCCAGCCGGCGCCGGGCGCGCCGGGGGGATAGTTGGCCGGGCGCAGGAGGCGGTCGGTGGTCTCGAAAAAGGGCTTGATGTCGGCGTGTCGGAAGATGTGGTTGCCGCCGGTCATGACGTCGAGGCCGGCGTCGAGGAGTTGGCGGGCGGCCTTGGCGGTCAGGCCGATTCCGCCGGAGGCGTTTTCGGCATTGGCCACCACCCGGGCCACGTCGTGGTCGCGGCGGACCTGGTGCAGCCGCTCAAAGACGATGGACCGGCCCGGCCGGCCGAAAATGTCGCCCAAAAACAGGATGCGCATGGTCAAACGGTCCTTGGCTGGTCGTTAGGCGGCCCCATCGGCGGCCGGGGCCGGGAACAGGCGTATGGTCAACAGGAGATCGCCGGCCGGCTGCCCACCCGTGCCGGGGAGTCCGGCTCCGACGATGCGGACTTGCGCCCCGTCCGGGGTACCCGGCGCGATGACCAGACTGCCCCGCCTGGGCCGGCCGCTTCGTCCCCTTCCCTGGCAGGCCGGGCAGACGGTGCGGGCCAGCCCCTGGCCGTTGCAGGCCGGGCAGGACACGGCTGCCTGACCGAGGCCGGCCGGCTGCCAGATGCTGCCCCGGCCGTCGCACACCCAGCAGGTCCGGGACAGGCTGCCCGCACCCCGGCACTGCGGGCAGGCCTCGCCCTGGCCCAGATCAAGAACCAGCCGGCCACCGGTCCGGGCCAGGGCGTCGGGGATATCCAGGGTGAGCGCACTGTCCCCACCCGCCCGGGAGATACTGCTCCCGCTCCCGGCCGCCGCGACGGCCCAGGACTCGGAAACGGCGGGGGTCCGGGCCGGACTGCCGCTGGCGGCGGCCCGGGCCAGCCTTCGCCGGCCGTCGTAGGCCGCCCGTCGGGAGGGGTCGTGGAGCACGCCGTAAGCAGCACTCACAGCCAGAAAACGTTCGGCCGCGGCCGGGTTGCCGGGCTCGGCATCGGGGTGGCAGGTCCGGGCCAACCGGCGGTAGGCCTGTTGCAGCCGCCCGGCGTCGGCGTCCTCGGGCACGCCCAGGATGGCATAGAAATCCGGCTGTTCCATGGCGACCCCGGCCGCCCCGACGGGCCATTTGGGCAGGCGTCCCGGACCGTGCGGTCCGGGACGCCCGGGAAGCGGTGCTATTTGGCGATGCCGACGGCCCGGCGCTCACGGATGACCGTGACCCGAATCTGGCCGGGATAGGTGAGGTTGTCCTCGATGCGTTTGGCGATATCCTTGCAGAGGATGAAGGTCTTGTCGTCGTCGACGTTTTCCGAATCCACCATGACCCGGACTTCGCGGCCGGCCTGGATGGCGTAGGCCTTGGACACGCCGTCGAAATCCAGGGCCAGATTTTCGAGTTCTTCCAGGCGCTTGACATAGCTCTCCAGGAGTTCCTTACGGGCTCCGGGACGAGCGCCGGACAGGCTGTCGGCGGCCTGGACCAGGGTGGCCAGGATGGACTTGGGCGGCACGTCCTCGTGGTGGGCCATGATGGCGTGGAGGATGTCGCCGGATTCGCCGAACTTCTTGGCCAGATCCGCGCCGATGACGGCATGGGGGCCTTCGATCTCGTGGTCCACGGCCTTGCCGATGTCGTGGAGCAGTCCGGCGCGTTTGGCCCGCTTGATGTCCAGGCCCAGTTCGGCGGCCATGATGCCGGCCAGGGCAGCCACTTCCAGGGAGTGCTGCAGCACATTCTGGGAATAGCTGGTGCGGTATTGCAGCTGGCCAAGGAGCCGCACAAGCTCGGGATGGATGCCGTGGACGCCGGAATCAAAGGTGGCCTGTTCGCCGATCTCGCGGATTTTGACGTCGAGTTCCTGCTCGCATTTCTTGACGACGTCTTCGATGCGGGCGGGATGGATGCGGCCGTCGGTGATCAGGCGTTCCAGCGCCATCTTGGCGATCTGGCGCTTGAGCGGCGAAAAGGCCGACAGGATGACGGTCTCCGGGGTGTCGTCGATGATGAGATCGACGCCGGTGGCGGCTTCCAGGGCGCGGATGTTGCGGCCTTCGCGGCCGATGATGCGGCCTTTCATTTCCTCGGAGGGCAGGGCCACGGCGGTGACGGTCTGCTCGCCCACGAAATCGCCGGCATAGCGCTGGATGGCCAGGGCCAGGATCTTTTTGCCGCTCTTGTCAGCGGTTTCCTTGGCCTCCATCTCGATCTGGCGGATCATGCGGGCGGCTTCATGGCGGGTCTTGGACTCGATTTCGTCCATGAGCCGTTTTTTGGCCTCTTCCATGGTCAGACCGGAAACTTCCTGGAGGCGCTTGTCGTGTTCGTCGGCCAGGCGCGAAAGTTCCTCGTTTTTCTCTTCGAGATCGCGCTCCTTGGCGGTCAGGCGCTTCTCGACGGCGAGCAGTTCGGTTTCCTTCTGGACAACCAGCTCCTGCTTTTCATCCAGGCGTTCGCGGCGTTTGCGGACCTGCTCTTCCCGATCGTCCAGGGACTGGGTCTTGTCGCGGAACTCTTTTTCGAGTTCCTGCTTTTGCCGGTACAGGTCGTCCTGGGCGGCCAGGACAACTTCTTTCTTGTGGGCCGAGGCCTCTTTGCGGGCCTCGTCAAGGATGCGCTCAGCCAGGGTTTTGGCCTCGTTGAGCGTTTTCTGGGAAATCCATTTATCGAGGTAATAGCCGGCCGGCACGCCCAGGCCAATGCCCACGATGCCCATGAAGATGGTCGAAAATTCCATGGCTTCTCCCGAAGCGGGGAGATAACGGGCAAAGCCCAAGGGCAAGGGATCGGACGAATCACAATCCGGAAGATGCTTGGCACAGGCCGCGTGAGGTGTGGCGAGAGTCTGGAACGGGATGCCGTACGGGACGACTGCGGCAGACCGCATTCCAGTTTATATCAAAGCCCCGGAGAGCCGTGTCGTCAGTTCTTTTGAACCTTGGCAACCAAGGCGGACGCCGCTGTTTGACCTTCAGGCCACCCGGACGTTGCCGGGCACGCACACCAGCCACGCGTCGCAGCATCCATTTTTTGAGTATCGGCTCAAAAACAAACGAACGATCACGCACACCCCAGGGAACTTTTTATCATGGTTCGCCGCCACGCGGCATAACCGATCAATCTATCTTATGCAGCAGATTGTCCACCCGATCGTGCAGATGGTCAAGCTGCTGGTTCGACATCAACATATCGTCAGCCAGACCTAAAGCGACAAAGGCCAGCAATTTCTCCTTGCCGAGCGTTTTCCCGCCCGCTTTAAGCAAGTTATATCGTTGCTCCACCAATTCCTTGGCGGCACTTACGCGCTCCGGTCCGGCATCTGTCTTAAACGACAGCTCAAGGCCCATTATGGACAGTGAATAACTGGGCATCGAAGGACCGAAGATTCCCCGCCAGTCTCATGACCGGCCGGAGTGTTAGGGTTCAAGCTCCTCCTGAAGCTTTTCCATAAGGCCGTCTATGCGCGCGGCAACGGCCTTCTTCTCCTCGGCCAAACGGGCCACTTCGGCCCGAAGCGCCGCATTTTCTTCTTCCAGAGTCTTTTTACGAGCAACGAGTTGTTCGACCCGTTGTTCGAGGGCGTCGAAAATGTCCATGGCTTTCTGCTAGCCTGATTTCCGTCGGAAAGCAAGCCGGGGCCTCACTTTCGGGCTTTGGTCACCTGCCGGCCCCGGCCAAGGGCCAACATGCCGTCGGCTACATCGGAAGTAATCACGGAACCGGCCCCGACAAGGGCGTCGTTGCCGATGGTCACCGGCGCGACCAGGGCGGTGTTGGAGCCGATAAAGGCCCGCTCGCCAATGACCGTCCGGTGTTTGTGTACGCCGTCGTAATTGCAGGTGATGGTGCCGGCCCCGATATTGGACCCGGCCCCGATCTCGGCATCGCCCAGATAGGTCAGGTGGTTGGCCTTGGCTCCCCGGCCGAGGACGGACTTTTTCATTTCCACGAAATTGCCGACCCTGGCCCCCTCTTCCATGACCGCGCCGGGCCGCAGCCGGGCATAGGGACCGACCTGGCAGCCGGCTTCCACCCGGGCGTTTTCCAGATGGCAAAAGGCCGCGATGGCGACATTTTCGCCAATCTCGGCGTCAAGGAGCAGGCTGTGGGAGGCAACCGTGGCGCCGGCCCCGAGGCGGGTTGCGCCGTAGAGTTCCAGCGGCCCGCACACCTCCACGCCCGGGGCGATGGCCACCTCGGGACCGATGCGAACGGCCTCGGCCGCCCGCACCACCACCCCGGCATCGATATGGGCGTCCACGATGCGCCGGCGCAAAATTTCCTCGGCCCCGACCAGTTCGCGCGGGCTGTTGATGCCGAGGTAGGCCGCATCCGCCCCCCGGTTGACCGGCAGCACCCGCAAGCCGGCGGCCTGGCCCAGGCCGATCAGGTCGGTGATGTAGTATTCGCCGCTCTTGTTGTCGTTGGACAGTTTGGCCAAAAGCGGGGCCACGACCGCAAGACGCAGGAGATAGACCCCGGCGTTGATCTCGCCCGTGGGCGCACCGTGGACAGCCGGATCATAGTCCTTGGCCTCGACGATGCAGACCGTCTCCCCCTGGCGCACCACCCGGCCATAGTAGCCAGGATCGGCCAGCTCGATGCTGACAAAGGCCACGTCGGCCCGGGCGGCCAGGGCGGCGTCGCAAAAGGCGCGCAAGCTCTCGGCCGTGACCAGCGGGGCGTCGCCGTTGACCACCAGCACGTGGTCAAGGCCGGCTTCGCCCAGGGCCGGCAGGGCGGCCGCCAGGGCATGGCCGGTGCCAAGCTGCTCGGTCTGGCGCACGAACCGGCCGGCCAGTTCCGGGAACGCGGCTGCAACCGAGTCGGCCCGGTGGCCGACCACCGTATACACCAAATCCCCGCACACGGCGGCCAGGGCCGCTTCGACATACCAGAGCATGGGTTTGCCAAGCAGGGTTTTGAGCACCTTGGGGGCGTCGCTCTTCATGCGGGTGCCCTTACCGGCAGCCAGGGCCAAAGCTCCGATACGCTGTACCATGGGTCTTCTCCGATCGATCTGAAGTGGCTGCACTGCCGGGGACAGGACGGCCGCTTGGAAATGTTGCCAGGGATGGGGCCGGGGCCTAGCGGGCCGGGATGTGGGCCGAGCCGGGCAACTGGGCCCCCTGCCGCAGCTTCATGCGGGCCATAGCCCGCTGCAGGGCGGCCTTGGCCCGGGCAAAGTCCACAGCCTCCCGCCGCTCGGTCACCAGCCGGGCTTCGGCCCGTTCCCTGGCCTTGCGGGCCCGGTCCAGATCGATCTCTTCAGGCAGTTCGGCCGCTTCCGCCAAAATGAGCACCTTGGTCGGAGTGACATCGGCAAAACCGCCGCTGACAAACACGTACTCGGGCTTGCCGGCCACGCGGTAGCTAAACGAACCGACCGTCAGGGCGGTCAGAAAGGGAACGTGCAGGGGCAAGGCGGTAAATTCGCCGGCCACGCCGACGGCAGTGACCGATTCCACGGTTTTCGACAACACCAGCCGATCCGGGGTGACAATCTCAAGGGTAAAGGTCCGGGCCATATCGCGTCCTTGGCAAGGGGTTTCACGGACTGTTTCCGGGTTGCTACCAGAAACACCCCTGGTCCGACAATGCAGACCAGGGCCCATGATGCCGTTGGCCGCTCCCAACCGGCCCACAGCGGACTACCGGGCAGGCCATACCTGTCCCCTTGCCTTTCCCAAACCATTACCGGACAGGGAAAAGAGACCACCCGGACCAAGCCTCGTGCCCGGCAAAGACAGCCAGCCGGAACGAACGCCGGCCACACCGTAAACCTGGTCTTCACGGCCCATAAAAAAAGGCGGCCCCCGCAGGGGGCCGCCTTGGAATGGCAAGTCAGGATTACGCTTAGTGGGTAGACGAACCAAGGGATACGGCGTTTTCACGCACGCGCATCCGGTAGAACGCACGCTGCATGGCGGCCTGGGCCCGGGCGAAGTCGACCTTGTCGCGTTCGCGTTCGACGCGCTGTTTGGCCCGATCCTGGGCCTTGCGGGCGCGCTCGATGTCGATGTCCTCGGGGCGTTCGGCAACTTCGGCCAGGATGGTGACCTTGTTCCCGGACACTTCGGCAAACCCGCCGGCGATGAAGACGTAGTGCGCCTTCCCGTCGAGCTTGTACATCAGGCTGCCGATGCCAAGGGCCGACAGAAACGGGATGTGGTTTGCCATGATGCCGAATTCACCGAGCAGACCCGGAGCGCCCACGTAGTCAACATCCTGGGACAAGACAAGCTTGTCCGGGGTGACGATTTCAAGGCGGAGTTGGGCCATGATCGTTATCCTTTCTTGGCGTTTTCAACGGCCTCGTTGATGTCGCCGACCATGTAGAACGCGCCTTCGGGGATATCATCATGCTTGCCGTCGATAATGGCACGGAAGCCCTTGATGGTGTCCTCGAGCTTCACGTAGCGGCCTTCCTTGCCGGTGAACTGGGCGGCAACGAAGAAGGGCTGCGACAGGAAGCGCTGGATTTTACGAGCGCGGGCAACGGTCAGCTTGTCGTCGTCGGACAGTTCGTCCATGCCAAGGATCGCGATGATGTCCTGGAGATCCTTGTACTTCTGAAGGCTCGACTGGACTTCGCGGGCCGTGGCGTAGTGCTCGGCGCCAAGGACCAGCGGGTCCAGGATGCGCGAGGTGGAGTCAAGCGGATCCACGGCGGGGTAGATGCCAAGCTCGGCGATCTGACGCGACAGAACCAGCGTGCCGTCCAAGTGGGAGAACGTGGTGGCCGGGGCAGGGTCGGTCAAGTCATCGGCGGGCACGTAAACGGCCTGGACCGAGGTGATGGAGCCTTTCTTGGTGGAGGTGATGCGTTCCTGGAGGGCACCAAGGTCGGTACCCAGGGTCGGCTGGTAGCCGACCGCGGAAGGCATGCGGCCAAGAAGGGCCGACACTTCGGAACCGGCCTGGGTGAAGCGGAAGATGTTGTCGATAAACAGCAACACGTCCTGGCCTTCCTCGTCGCGGAAGTACTCGGCGCAGGTCAGGGCGGTCAGAGCGACACGGGCGCGGGCTCCCGGAGGTTCGTTCATCTGGCCGTAGACAAGGGAAGCTTTGCTCAGGATGCCGGCTTCCTTGAACTCGTTGTACAGGTCGTTGCCTTCACGGGTACGCTCACCAACGCCTGCGAACACGGACAGACCGCCGTGGTGCTTGGCGATGTTGTTGATAAGCTCCATGAGCACGACGGTCTTGCCGACGCCGGCGCCGCCGAACAGGCCGAGCTTGCCGCCCTTGGGGAAGGGAATGAGCAAGTCGATGACCTTGATGCCGGTTTCCAGCAGTTCGATGCTGGTGGACTGATCCACGAAGGCCGGAGCCGAGCGGTGGATCGGCCACATGGCCGCAGCGTCAACCGGACCCATTTCGTCCACGGGACGACCGACGACGTTTAAGATACGACCCAGGGCGGCCTTGCCGACCGGGACGCGGATGGCCGCGCCGGTGTCGGTGGCAACCATGCCGCGCACCAGACCGTCGGTGGAGTCCATGGCGATGCAGCGCACGACGTTGTCGCCGAGGTGCTGGGCCACTTCGACTACGAGGTCGGTGGCGAATTCATTGTTAACGTTCTTGATGTCGAGGGCATTCAAGATATTCGGCAGTTTGCCCTCGGGAAATTCGACGTCGATAACGGCGCCGATGACCTGCACGATTTTTCCGACATTTCCGCTTGTCGAGCTCATTGTATGATGCCCCCTTGGTTATCCCTTGAGTGCTTCGGAACCGCCGACGATGTCCATCAGTTCCTTGGTAATGGTCGCTTGCCGGGCCTTGTTATAGACCAGGGTCAACGAGTTGACGAGATCGTCGCAGTTCCTGGTGGCATTGTCCATGGACCGCATCCGGGCCGCGTGCTCGCTGGCCGAGGTGTCGAGCAGCCCGCGATAGATCTGGACATTGATGAACCGGGGCAAGAGCTCGGCGAGCAGGCCTTCCACCGACGGTTCGTAGATGTACTCGGCCTTGGCTCCGACGGCCTCTTTGACCTCGCCGGCTTCGGCGGGGGAAAGGGGCAGCACGGGCAAAAGCGTCGGTTCCTGGCGGGCAAGGCTGATGAACTTGCCAAAGGCCATGATCACTTCATCATAGGTGCCGCCGACGTAGCCGCCGATGACTTCGGACCCGATGCGCGTGGCCAGGGAGAAGTCGAAGGCAGCCATTTCGTTGACATAGGCGGCAACGATTTCGAAGTTCGACCGGCGGAAGGTGTCACGGGCCTTGCGGCCCACGCACATGATCTTGACTTCCTTGCCTTCGGCAGTCTTGGCCCGGGCGACCTTCAAGGCCGCATTGGTGATGTTGTTGTTGAAAGCGCCGCACAGACCGCGATCGGAAGTGATGACGACCAGAAGGACGGTCTTCACTTCGGCGCGGGCCTCCAGCAGCGGATGGATCGAGGAGTCGGCTCCCTTGGCCAGTTCTCCGAGCATCTCGTAGAACTTGTCGGCGTAGGGGCGGAACCGCTCAATGCGCGACTGGGCGTGGCGCAGCTTGGCCGAGGCCACCATGTTCATGGCCTTGGTGATCTGCTTGGTCTTTCTGACCCCGTTGATCTTGTTCTTTACGTCTTTGAGCGCAGGCATGGCTCCCCCTTTAGGCCTGTGTCAGCGTTGCGTGGCTGCCGTTTCCGGCGGCCGTTTTGCAAAAACCCATCACGGTTTTTGTACGCGACGCCTTAGGCCTTGAAGCCCTTTTTGAACTCGTCGATGGCCGCGCCAAGCTTGGCGATAAGGCCGTCGTCGAGCGCCTTCTTATCCCGGATTTCGTTCAAGATATCGCTCTTGGCGTTGGCAAAGTACTCCTGCAGGCCCTCTTCGAACTTGCGCACGGACTCAACCGGCACATCGTCCATGAAGCCGCGGGTACCGGCGAACAGGGAGATGACCTGCTCGGCCACGCTCATGGGCTTGTACTGGGGCTGCTTGAGCAGTTCCACCATGCGCATGCCGCGGTTGAGCTTCAGCTGGGTGCCCTTGTCCAGATCGGAACCGAACTGGGCAAACGCGGCCAGTTCGCGGTACTGGGCCAGATCGAGGCGCAGCGTACCGGCTACCTGCTTCATGGCCTTGACCTGGGCGGCGCCGCCGACGCGGGAGACCGACAGACCGACGTTGATGGCCGGACGGACACCGGCGTTGAACAGGTTCGGTTCGAGGTAAACCTGTCCGTCGGTGATGGAGATGACGTTGGTCGGGATGTAGGCCGACACGTCGCCGGCCTGGGTCTCGATGATGGGCAGGGCGGTCAGCGAACCGGCTCCCAGGGCATCGGACAACTTGGCGGCGCGCTCCAGCAGACGGGAGTGGAGGTAGAAAACGTCGCCGGGGTAGGCTTCACGTCCGGGGGGACGACGCAGCAACAGGGACATCTGGCGGTAGCTGACGGCCTGCTTGGAAAGATCGTCATAGATGATCAGGGCGTGGCGGCCATTGTCGCGGTGGTATTCCGCCATGGTGCAGCCGGAGTAGGCGGCCATGAACTGCAGCGAGGCCGGCTCGGAAGCGGTGGCCGAGATGATGGTGGTGTATTCCATGGCGCCGTAGCGACGCAGGGTCTCGGCGACCAGGGCCACGGTGGACTTCTTCTGGCCGATGGCCACGTAGAAGCAGAACACGCCCTGTCCCTTCTGGGCCAGGATGGCGTCGATGCAGACAGCGGTCTTGCCGGTCTGACGGTCGCCGATGATCAGCTCGCGCTGACCGCGGCCGATGGGCGTCATGGCGTCGACGGCCTTAAGGCCCGTGTACATCGGCTCGTGGACCGACTTACGGGCGATGATGCCGGGGGCCTTGATTTCGACGTTACGGGTCTCCTTGGCTTCAATGGGGCCAAGGCCGTCGATGGGCTGTCCCAGGGGGTCGATGACGCGGCCGGAGACGGCGTCGCCGACGGGCACCGAGAAGATCTTGCCGGTGCGCTTGACCGGGTCGCCTTCCTTGATGTGGGTGTCTTCGCCAAGAAGGGCCACACCGACGTTGTCCTCTTCCAGGTTGAGCACCAAGCCCATGATGCCGCCCGGAAATTCCAACAGCTCCATGGCCATGGCGTTCTGGACGCCGTAGACGCGGGCGATCTGGTCGCCGACGGACAGCACAGTGCCAGTCTCGCTCATCTCAACGCGAGACTCGTAGTGCTGAATCTGCTGTTCGATGATCTGGCTGATCTCTTCCGCTTTGATTTGCATGGCCCTACTCACCCCTCTTGATTTGTTCTTTCAATATTTCAAGTTGGGCGCGAAGGCTCGCGTCCAACACCTTGTCGCCGACCTTGAGGACCACGCCGCCGATGATGGCGGGGTCGACGGCAAAAGACAGCACCAGCTTCTTGCCGGACTGTTTCTCGAGCTTGGCTTTGATCTGATCCTGGCGGGCATCGGCAAGGGCAAAAGCGGTGAGCAGCTGCCCGCGCAGGACGCCTTCGGATTCGTCCAGAAGAGCCCGGTAGTAGGCGGACACTTCCAGGACGAAGGGCAGGCGTTCCTTGTCAGCCAGGAGCGACAGGAAGTTTATGACCATGGGCTTAAGGGCCAGCTTGCCGACCACCCCGGACAGCACCGCTTTCTTCAGATCGGCGCTGATGATCGGGTTGGCAAACACCTTAAGCAGATCCGGAGACGCCTCAAGGACGGAAGCAAATGCCTCCAGATCCTTGCCGTATTCCGCCGGGGCCTTCTTGCCGGCCTTCTTGGCCAGCGCGAAGAGCGCCTTGGCGTAACGGCGCGCGACGATGTTGCCGGTCAATTGAACACCACCTTGGTTAAGTATTCATCCACAAGCTTGTCCTGGTCCTTGGCGGTCAGCTTCTTTTCCAGCGAAGCCTTGGCAGCGGCGACCACGGAATCGGCCAACTGGGACCGAAGTTCCTGCATGGCCACCCGGGCCTCGGCAGCGGCGGCGGAAGCAGCCTGCTCCTTGATCTGGACGGCCTTGGCCTCGGCAGCGGCGACGATGGCGTCACGCAGGGCCTCGCCCTGGCGGCGGTACTCGTCTTCGATGCGGACCTTCTCGGCGGCCAGATCGCTGATCGAAGCCTCGATCTCGGCCAGACGCTTGGCCGCGTCGACCTTGCGGCCTTCGAGATCGGCCAGCTGGTTCTCAATGGCCTCGCCGCGGCCACGGAAAAAGCCAACCATCTTTTTCCCGGCCAGCTTGGCGATGACGGCGAACACCAACACGAAGTTGATCACGCGGAACAGGAAATCCTTCCAGTTCAGCCCGTGAGCCTCCGCGCCCCCGGCGTCGCCCGATGCGTAGGCACATGCGGCCACGCCGAGCACCAGGGCCACTGTGGCGATGAGGTGGAGCCTTTTCAATTGAACCCTCCCTTTCCTTGAGAAATCCACGAAAACCCTCGGGCCTTAAGCCGCCAGCACCCTGGCCACGGCCTTGGAAGCCAACCCCGACACCTTGCCCTCAAGGGCCTTTTTCGCCGCAGCGGACTGCGACGCAATCTCCGCTTTGGCGGCCTGCAACGTGGAGACGGCTTCGGCGCTGGCAGCGTCGAGCATCTCCTTTTCCTTGGCCTGGCCCTCAGCCTTCATGGCCATGCGGCCGGCCGTGGCAGCCACCCGCGCAGCTTCCAGAGCCGACTCGTAGCCCTTGAGCTTGGCGTCGGCCGAGGTCGTGAAGGATTCAATGCCTTCCATCTGGGAGGCCATGAACTCAGCCCGCTTTTTGAGCACCCGGCGAATGGGTCCGATGAGAATGACATTGAGCAGGATCAGGATGAGCACAAAATTGACGAGTTGGACGAAAAACGTGGCGTTTAAGTCAATCATCGTCGCCCTCCGGGAGGTTGTGAAAATTTTTGCAAAGTCAGCAAGCGGCTGTAGCCGATTTGGGCCGGCCTGTCCAGCCCTTTTTGACAAAAATCGTACTGCCCCAAGGCCCTCAAATCCGCACTACGACTCAGTATCCGGGCTTTGTGAAGGTTCGCTCAAACCCGCCGCCGCCAAGGCCGCGGGGGCCGGGCCGCCCTCGGCCGCACCACCCATGGACACCGTTCCATCCAGGCAACCGCCCTCGCTGACCGCCAGGACCGGCGTGCACACCGTCCCGGCCAGTCGCCCCCGGGCGTGGATGGTGACCGAGGCCGCAGCCGTCACTTCGGCCGACACGTACCCGTCGCACACCAGATGGCCCACCGCGACCCGGCCTTCGACCCGGGCCTCGCGGCCGACAATCAAGGTTCCCGATGAAATGATTTCGCCGTCAAATTCACCGTCGATGCGCACCACGCCGGCAAAGGCCAGCCGCCCCACAAAGGACGTGCCGGCCCCCAGGAAGGCGTTGATGTCGTGCTTGCCCACAAGGCCCTCCGACCGCCGGAAAACGTGTCTCCCCGGGGGTCGCAAGACTCGGTGGCGCTAGCCTTTCTTGAAGAGAAAGCGCCGCATGGAGACGTTGACGACGATGCCCACAAGGGTGAAGTTCACGATGGTGGCGCTCCCCCCGTAACTGATAAACGGCAGGGGGATGCCAACGACCGGCATGATGCCGAGCACCATACCCATATTGATGAGGATTTGCCAGAAGAAATAGAAGAAAACGCCCGCAGCCAGATAGCTGCCGAAACGGTCTTTGGCATTTTTGGCAGTGCTGTAAAACTGAAGCAAAAACAGGCAGAAAAGGACCAGCAGCAAAATGCCGCCGACAAAACCCCACTCCTCGGCAAACACGGCCACGGCAAAGTCGGTGTGTTTTTCCGGCAGATAGCGCAACTGGCTCTGGGTTCCTTCCAGGAAGCCCTTGCCCCACATCTGCCCGGAACCAATGGCGATCTGGGACTGGATGATGTGGTAGCCGGCCCCGAGCGGGTCGCGCTGGGGATCAAACAGGGTCAGGATGCGGCCTTTCTGGTAGGGTTTGAGAAAAAACCAGCCGCAGGGGACCAAAATCGGCCCGGCCACGGCCAGGGTCTTGAACACCGGCCCGGTCAGGCCCCGGTACAGGATGAGACCGGCCACCAGCAGCAGGACATTGAGCCCCGTGCCCAGATCCGGTTCGACGATGATTAAAAGGGCCACCGGCAGCGACACGGCCAGGATGCCGGCCAGATCGAGCCAGCCCAGGCGCTCGGAGCGCTTGGACAGGATCTTGGCCGCCAGGAGCAGCATGGCGATCTTGGCGATCTCGCTTGGCTGGAAGGAATACCCGCCAATGGGCAGCCACCGCTTGGCCCCGGCCACGGTCTTGCCGAAAAGAAGCACCAGCACCAGCATGACGGCCATGACGATGAGCAGGGGCCAGGCAATGGTGCCCAGGTGCTTGTAGTCAAAGAGCACCATGGCCAGCATGCAGCCCAGGCCGGCCAGTCCCCAGATGAGCTGCTTGTTGTAAAAGGGCTGCAACGACAGCTCGTCGCCCATGCGAAAGCCGCTGGCCGAATAGAGGTTGAGCACCCCCACGCCGAATAAAAGCGCGGTCAGGCCAAGCAGCGGCCAGTTCACGCTTTGGATGAGACGTCTGTCGAAAGGCATGGCTTCCCCGGTTGCGGACAGGTTGCGGCTAATCGCCGGCGTCAACCGGGTCGACGGCCGGTTCCGCCACGGCGGCCGCCCGCGCCGCCCGGCTTGGGGCGGGGCCGAAAAGCTTCTCGTAGACCTTGCGCACGATGGGTCCGCTGACCTCGCCGCCATGGCCGCCGTGTTCCACCAGACAGACCACGACGTAGGTTTTGCCGTCTTTTCTGCCCCAACTGGCCAGCCAGGCATGGTCGCGCTGCTCGTAGGGCATCTGGTTGGTCTTGCGCCGCACATCGGCGTTTATGAGCTTGACCACCTGGGCCGTGCCGGTCTTGCCGCCGATGACCGCATCGGAGCGCAACAGCGACTTGGCCGTGCCGTGCTCGACCGTGGTCACCATGGCGTCGAGGATGATCTGGCGGTCGGTGTCCTTGACCGGCAGCGTGGCGTCCACCTGGGGCGCTTCGGTCTCCACCAGTTCCGGCTTCATCAGCTTGCCGCCGCCGACCAGGGCCGCAAGATAGCGGGCCACCTGCAGGGGCGAGGTCAGCACGTAGCCCTGGCCGATGGAGGCGATGACCGTCTCGCCCTTGGACCAGGCCGCGCCGAACCGCTTGCGCTTCCATTCCTTGGACGGGATCAGCCCGGCCTTTTCATGGGGCAGTTCGATGCCGGTGCGCACCCCGAAGCCGCTGGCCGTGGCATAGTCATGGAGCCGGTCGATGCCCATGCGGTCGCCAAGTTTGTAAAAATAGATGTCGCAGGAATGCACCAGCGCCCCGCGCAGATCAAGGGAGCCGTGCCCGCCCTTTTTCCAGTCGTGGAAATCCCGGTTGCCGACTTTGTAGACCCCCGGGCAGGAAACGATGTCGCCCGGCTTGATCAAGCCTTCGGACAGGCCGGCGGCGGCCATGAGGAGCTTGAAGACCGAACCCGGCGGGTACACGCCCTGGGTGACCCGGTTCTGGATGGGGTGGCGCGGGTTGTCGCGCAGCTCCCGCCACTTTTCCGCGGGCACGCCGAGCACGAACATGTTGTTGTCAAAGCTCGGCTCGCTGACCATGGCCAGCAGTTTGCCCGTGTCCGGCTCCATGACCACGATGGCCCCGGCCTGGCCGTTGAGCAGCTCGGAGCAGGTGCGCTGGAGGTCGGTGTCAATGGACAGCTTGAGGTCCTTGCCGGCCTGGGGCGGTTCCAGAATGAACTCGTTGTGCTGCCGGCCAAAGGCATCCACCTCGACCTGCTTGCGGCCCTTTGAGCCGCGCAGTTCGTCTTCGTGGGTCAGTTCGAGGCCCTGCTTGCCGACCGAGTCGCCAAGGGAGAGCTGGGGGGTTTTCTCCAGTTCCTCCTCGTTGGCCTCGGCCACATAGCCGAGCACGTGGGACATGAGCGCGCCGGTCGGATACGAGCGCTTCTGGCGGATGACGATCTCCAGGCCCGGATAGAGCATGGAATTGGCCTCGATGCGGGCCAGGGCCTCAAAGGGCAGATCGGTGAGGAGGAGCAGCGGCTCAAAGGGTTTGACCCGCTTTTTGCCGCGCTTGAATGTCTCCAGGAGCACATGGGCGTCAACGCCCGTCCACTCCGACACCTTGGCCAGGGTGGCGTCCACGTCCTCGCAGTCCTCGCGCACCAGACCCAGGGCAAAGGAGGGTTCGCTGACCGCCAGGGGCACGCCGTTCTTATCCACGATCCGGCCCCGGGCCGAGCCGATGAGCACCTGGCGCAACTGGTTGTCCCGGGCCATCTCGGCAAACTTGCCGCCCTTGTGGACCTGCAGATACCACAGGCGCAGGCTGAACAGACAAAAAAGCCCCAGCACCAGGGCCTGGAGCAGAATCAGGCCGGAGCGCGGGCCGTGTTGTTGCGGAGCTTCGGTTTCAAGCCGCATGGGGATTATCCGGGAGATTATGGTGGATCAGGTAGAGGAGCCCCCATTCGATGGGGAAAATCAGCGTCTGCTGGGCGCACTCGATGAGCAGACGGTCCATGGGCAACGACCAGTCCTGCAGCAGGGCCATGAGGTTTATGAGCAGAAAGTGCATCGAGCCAAGGCTCGCCCCCAGGATGAACATGAACAGAAAATTCCGGGCCTCAAAAAGCCAGTGCCCGAAAAAGTAGATTCCGGCCAACGCGCCGTACCACAGGATTCCGGCCCCAAACGGCATGGATCCGGTGCCTTCGTGGATAAAAAGCCAGATAAAGGCCAGCCAGACCGACACGGGCCAGCGTTCTTCCTGCATGGCCAGAATAAGGCCGGGAGCCAGGAAGTCCACCCCGGGGACGAGGTTTTGCAGCCACACCCCGCCAAAGGTCACGCACACCCAGAAGACAATGTGGGCCGGTCTCATTGTCCTTCGGTCCGAGCCGGCTTGCGGCGTTTTTTCTCGGCCTCGGGCTTGGCGGCATCAGGCTTGGCGGCGTCGCGTTTCTTGACGGCCTCGGCCGGTTTGGCCGCAGCCGGAGCCGGCTGGGGCGCCGGGGCCGGCGGCGGCGGCGGCAGGGGCGCGCCCTGGCCCGGAGCCGGGGGAATGGCGGCCGGACTTTTGAGGCCCTTGGCCGACCTGGCCGGCAGGGGGGCCGGCGTGACCACCGGCGAAACCGGCTGGGTCGGAGCCGGCGCAGCCGCGCCGGCCGGCTGGAGGGAGGTGGTGCGAAAAAGGAGCCCCACCTCTTCAAGCTGGCGCGGCGAAAAAAGCGGCTGGGCGTTTATGAGCTGAAACAGCGACGACCCCGACCGGCCCACCGTCGTGATCCGGGCCACGGGCAGTCCCTTGGGAAAAATCTCTTCCAGGCCCGAGGTGACCAGGATCTCCCCTTCTTCGATAGGCGCGCCCTGGGGCACGTACTGGAGCGTCAGTTCCTTGGTCGGCCCTTCGCCCTTGACCACGCCCTGGGTGCGGTTTTTCTGGGAAACCACCGGAATGCGGCTGTTGGGATCGGTGATGAGCAAAATGGTGGCCGCTGTGGGGGAAATGCGCAGCACCCGGCCAACCACCCCGTCCGGGGAGACCACCGGGGCGTTGACGGTCACGCCGTGGGCGCTGCCCTTGTCGATGAGAAAGGTCTCCAGGGCGGCGTTTGGCCCCAGGCGATGGGAAATAATACGAGCCCCCAGGCGTGTCCAATCGACGGGCGGCGTCAAGGACAGCAACTGGCGAAGGCGCTCCACTTCCGAGGCATACTCGCGCAGCCCGGCAAGCTCCTGTTTCGCGGCGTCAAGCTCCACGCGCAACTGGTCGTTCTGCTGCCGGATGCCAACGAAATACAGATAGCGGGTCCAAAACGACGAGACCTGTTCGTTCACCCACTTGCCCGGAGCCAAAACCCACCTGGCGAACTCCAGTCCGGTGTGGCTCGCCAACGTATCGACGTAGCCTGTCCGGATGTTCCAGGTGAAAAGGCCCAGGTAGAGAAACAGGACGACGAGCAGGCCGATCGCGATCCGCTGGGGAGAAGGTTTAATCTATCGTGACCTCTTTTAACACGTCCAGGTTGTCCAGGGCCCGACCGGACCCGAGGACCACCGTTGAAAGCGGGTCGTCGACGACAGTGATGGGCAGCGACGTCTCCTCGCGCAGGAGCTGGTCGAGGCCGCGCAGGAGCGCACCGCCGCCGGTGAGCACGATGCCCCGGTCCACAATGTCTGCGGCCAGTTCCGGGGGCGTCTGTTCCAGGGCGATGCGCACGGCCTGGACAATGCTTTCCACCTGCTCGGAAATGGATTTCTGCACTTCCTCGGCGGTGATGGTGATGTTTTGCGGAATGCCCGTGACCAGATCGCGGCCCTTGACTTCCATCTCCCCCTGGCTGGTGGAGTGGTGGGCCGAGCCGACCTGGATCTTGATCTGTTCGGCCGTGGATTCGCCGATGAGCATGTTGTACTTGCGCTTGACGTACTGCATGATGGCTTCGTCCATCTTGTCGCCGCCAACGCGCACCGACTTGGAATAGACCACGCCGGACAGGGAGATGACCGCCACTTCGGTGGTGCCGCCGCCGATGTCCACGACCATGTTGGAAGTGGGTTCGGTGATGGGCAGGTTGGCCCCGATGGCCGCGGCCATGGGCTCCTCGATCAGGTAGACCTCGCGCGCCCCGGCGCTCTGGGCCGATTCCTTGACCGCGCGCTTTTCCACCTGGGTGATGCCGGTCGGAACGCAAATGATGATCCGGGGCCGCACCAGCCGCCGGGAGTTATGCACTTTGGAAATAAAATGGCGCAGCATGGCCTCGGTCACCTCGAAGTCGGCAATGACGCCGTCCTTCATGGGCCGTATGGCCACGATGTTGCCGGGGGTGCGGCCGAGCATACGCTTGGCTTCCAGACCCACGGCCAGCACCTTGTTGCCGCCCCGGGGGTCTTTTTTGACCGCCACCACAGACGGCTCGGACAAGACGATTCCCTTGCCCTTGACGAACACCAATGTGTTGGCCGTCCCCAGGTCGATCGCCAGATCGTTGGAGAAAAGCCCTAATATCCTATTCAAAAAACTGGACATACCGCCTCGCTTGCCGCAAAATCGGCGCATACTCTCGCAGACGCGTTGTGTTTGCCGATTCGTCCCGCATTGTCAACGGTTGATTTGACACCCCGGAAAACCTGCCATGCCGCCCCGCGTCAGAACACTTTCCCAGGCCTTCCGGGCCATATTCGGCCGTCGGGCCAAAAAGATTCCTCTCGATGCCGGGAGTTCCTGTCCCAACCGGGACGGGGCACTGTCCCAAAACGGCTGTCTGTTTTGTAACGCGGCCGGATCGGGGACGGGATTGCACCTTAAAGGCTTCGGCCTCCGGGCGCAATGGGATGTGCTGTCCCAACCGGCCAGAAGACGCAATGAGGCCCTTTTGGCCTACCTCCAGTCCTTCTCCAACACCTACGGACCGCCTGAACGCCTGGCCGCGCTCCTGGCCGAAATGGCCCAACTCCCCGACATTGAAGGGATATGCCTGGGGACCCGGCCAGACTGCTTAAATAATAAAAAAATAATGCTCCTGGCCGCCGCGCCGGTCTCCCATGTGCGCCTGGAACTGGGCCTGCAATCGGCCAACGATGCCACGCTGGCCCGCATCAACCGGGGCCATACCGCTGCCGACTTCGCCCGCGCAACGATAGACGCCGCCGCCGCCGGCCTGTCCGTCACCGCCCACGTCATGGCCGGACTGCCCGGCGAGTCCGTGGACGATTTCCTGGCCACCGTCGATTTCGTCGCCGCCCTGCCCATTGCCGGGATCAAACTCCACAACACCCTGGTCGTGGCCGGCGCACCCCTGGCCGCCCTGTACGCCGCCGGCGGCTATGTCCCCATGTCCCGGGACAACTACGTGACCGCCGTGTGCCAGGCCGTCGCCCGCCTGCCCGCCCAGGTCGCCATCGAACGCCAAAACGCCGACCCGGCCCCCGGCGAACTCCTCGCCCCGGCCTGGGCCGCCGACAAACAGGGACTCTTGCGCGAGATCGCCGAACGCCTGGAGCGTGAGGATATTTGGCAGGGCTGTCTGCGTGCGCCAAGCGACTGACGAACAACCGGACGGGAAGCCGCCCCCGGCGGCAAAAGCCCTGGCAGGGGGATTGATTTGGAGAAGAGAAGTCAGATACGGTTTTCCCAAAACAAATAGGGAAATCGTATCATGGTCAAAAAACGCATGTCCCTCATGCTTGCATGCGGCCTGCTCTGCCCCCCCGCGCGGTCCTGACGAGCGAAAACGCGCTCTGTACGCCATGAGAAGACTTCCCTTTGGCCTGACAGCATTCCTGACGATCACGGTTCCCGGCCTGGGGCATATCTACAATGGACAGGCAAAGAAGGGGATACTGCTCTATCTTGCTTGTGCAGCAATTTATTACAGCCAAATATACTTAAAGCTAATATACACAAAGCAAGGCTTGTTTATTTGTTTCTTGTCAAATATCGTTTTGTATCTTTATACACTAATTGACGCCTCCATTTTGTCTTTAAAAACACGCGATTCTTCTCGGCTATGGTACACAAAATGGTACATATTAATATTAATTATCACGGCTTCGATGGCAACATCAGTTTACATTGATCATCTATCGTTCATTCCTAAATCCTACCATCTTTCCTCAAATTCAATGCGCGACACACTCATTATCGATGACACTACCTTAGTCGATTTAACTGCTTATGAGACGAACGGTCCAGAATATGACGATATCATCGTATTTACACTTCCAGAAGATGAGAACAAAGATTTCATCAAACGAGTCATCGGCAAGCCTGGCGACACCGTCTGCATCGAGAACAAGCAGGTGTTCGTCAATGGCCGGAAGCGCGATGAGGAGTATTCCATTCATACAGACGCAAAATCCCGGAAAAGACGGGATACAATGCCGCCCATGACCATTCCTCCGGGCGCCTATTTCGTCCTTGGCGACAACAGGGACGAATCCTACGATTCCCGATTCTTCGGCCCGATCGCCAAAGAAAAAATCCTCGGCAAAGCCCGAATCATCATTTGGTCGGACACGTGGTCACGGATTGGAAAAACATTGTAACAACGCCGTGGAACCCGTCGTCGGGCAGGCAACATGCAAAGCATTTTCCCTTTGGACTGTCCTGCCCAGGACTGCACGACAGGTGGACAAATGCTCCAGGCAACAGGCGCTCCCCTCGCGTCTCACTGGCCCGACGGTTGCCGGCCACAAAAATCTTCTGGAAATGAGGCACATCCATGCGGCAAGTTTTTATAACGCGGCGGCCTTATGTCGCTGCCGCCCTGCTCCTTACCCTTTTCCTGCTGGCCGTCCCGGCCGTCCACGCCGCCGGCGACACTCCGCCAGCCCTGGTCGAACGCCCGGACTGGCAGGCCCACTTCGCTGCCGCCGGCGTCAGCGGCACCATGGCGCTCCAGAAAGACGGGGCATCTGAAATTCTGGTCTACGACGCCAAACGCGCCGCCACGCCCTTCCTGCCCGCCTCCACCTTCAAGATCCTCAATTCGCTCATTGCCCTGGAGACCGGGGCCGTGGCCAGCCCGGAGGAAGTCTTTCCCTACGACGGCCAGCCCCGGTTCCTGCCGGCCTGGAACGCCGACCTGACGCTCAGGCAGGCCTTTGCCCTGTCCTGCGTGCCGGTCTACCAGGACATCGCCCGGCGCATCGGCCCCCAGCGCATGGCCTGGTACGTGGCCGCCTGCAACTACGGCAACGCCGACATCTCAGGTGGCATCGACCAGTTCTGGTTAAGCGGCGGCCTGCGCATCTCGGCCCTCCAGCAAATCGAGTTCCTCAAACGGCTCCACCACCGCCAACTCCCCTTTCGAGACGCCACCATCGACGCCGTCCTAGACATCATGATCGTCGGGCAAACCGGGCAGACCACCCTTCGGGCCAAGACCGGCCTGACCGCCCGCGTCCAGCCCGGCACGGCCTGGTATGTCGGCCTGGCCAGCCGCGGCCCGGATACCTGGTACTTTGCCCTGAACCTCGCCATCCCCCACCCCGACGCCGCCGCCCCGCTGGCCGCCCGCAAAGACGTGGCTCTGGCCATTTTACTCGGTGAGGGGATCATGAAATGAAAGATAAGAACCTGGGAGGGGGTCACCCCCTCCCAGACCCTCCCGTCCCGGGGCGTCGTTTGGGGCCGGACGAAGCGTCCGGCCCCAAACGACGCCCCAAGCCAGGTGCCTCCGGGAAGATGGCAAGGCAGGGAGAAATATCGTACAAGCACCC
>NZ_MLBG01000070.1 GCF_001936595.1 Desulfovibrio sp. DV | reverse complement strand
CAAAATCCTCAGGGTGATACGGCCTCGCGCAGAAAAATGCCCAGCCATTCGGCCTGGCTCGATACGCCGACCGGCAAGGCCCGGCCAAAGGAGATCTGGGGCAGGGGGTGGTAGCCGGCGGAGAAGCTCGGTTTGAGCCCGGCCCGGCGCAGCGAACGCTCGATGACCCGGCCCAGTTCCAACTGGCTCAGATAAATGGCGCTGCCGTGCTTGGCATACCAGACCCGGAAATGGGCGTCCTTGCGGGTGAGGTCTTCTTTTGGCGGGGGCGGGGGTGCTGCCACGGCCTCGCGCTCGGGAGCGGGGTTGTTTAACCGGGGCATGATGGGCGCCTCAGCCGTCAGCGGACTTTTGCGGCCGCCCTCGTTGCACACGCCGCAGCCGGTACACTCGCCGTAGCGGCAATCGCCGGTGATGGTCCCTTCCAGGGCGCGCCGCCGTTCCAGGCGCAGATAAGCCGGCGAGACGCCGCAGGACAGATGGTCCCAGGGCAGCGGCCGGTCAAGGGCCCGTTCGGCCAGCCAGTCGGCCGGCGAAACGCCGGCCTCGGCAAAGACTTCGAGCCAGGGGGCTAGATCGAACCGGTCGATCCAGGAGCAAAAAAGCGCCCCCTTGCGCCAGCCGGCCTCGACGATGGGGGCCAGTTCCCGGCCGCCCCGGGCAAACACGCCTTCAAGGAAGCTCATCTCCGGCTCGTGCCAGCGAAGGGTAAGCCGGCGCTCGGTGGCAAAAAGCTCGCGCAGCCAGTTCACCCGGCCGCGAATCTGCTCCAGGGTGATTTGCGGGTCCCACTGAAAGGGCGTGTGGGGCTTGGGCACAAAGGGCGAGATGGCGGCGGTCACCTGCAGCCGCTTGGCCCCGCGCGGGGCCTCGGCCAGGACCTTTTGGGCCAGCTCGAAGATGCCGCGCACGTCGTCCTCGGTCTCGGTTGGCAGGCCGATCATGAAATAGAGCTTAATCTGCTGCCAGCCATGCGCGAACAGGCGTCTGGCATGGGACAGGATGTCTTCCTCGGTGATGCCCTTGTTGATCACGTCGCGCAGGCGCTGGGTGGCGGCCTCGGGAGCGACGGTCGCCCCGGTGCGGCGGATGCCGGCCATCATGGACAGGATGGAATCGGACAGCGTGCCGGCCCGAAGCGAGGGCAGGGACACGGCGATCTGGTCGCGGCGGCAGCGATCGATACTTTGGGCAAAAAGGCTTTCCAGGGCGGAGAAATCGCCGGTGGAAAGGGACAGGAAGGACAGTTCCTCGTAGCCGGTGCGGCCCAGGCCCTCGCCGACAAGCTTTTCCAGGGTGCCGAGGCTTCGCTCGCGCACCGGCCGGTAGATCATGCCGGCGTGGCAGAAGCGGCAGCCCCGGGTGCAGCCCCGGGCGATCTCGACCGACAGGCGGTCGTGGACAGCCTGGGCAAAGGGCACCACCTGGCAGGAAGGAAACGGGGCGGTATCGAGGTCGGCCACCACGGCCTTGACCACCCTGTCATAGCCGGCAACCAGGGGCTTGATGCCGGTTTCCGGGTCGAACTCGAAAAATTCCGGGATGTAGACGCCGGGAATGGCGGTCAGTTGGGTAAGCAGTTCCAAACGCGTCGTGCCGGCTTCCCGAGCCTTTGCCACCACGCCCAGGATGTCCACCAGGGCCGTCTCGCCGTCGCCGATAACCATGGCATCGAAGAAAGGAGCCATCGGCTCGGCGTTAAAGGCGCAGCCGCCGCCGGCAATGACCAGGGGCCAGCGGCCAGCGGCCGCCCGGTCGGCGGTGCGGAAAGGAATGCCGGCCAGATCGAGCATGTGCAGCACGCTCGTGTAGCACAGTTCGTGAGTGAGGTGGAAGGCCACCACGTCGCACTCGGTCAGCGGCGTGTCGGTTTCCAGGGTGCAAAGCGTTGCGCCGGAGGCACGCATGACGGCCACGGCCTCATCGGCCGGGGCAAAGACGCGCTCGGCCGCCAGGCCGGGAACGCGGTTGACGGCCTCGTAGAGGATGCGCCCGCCGACATAGGACATGCCGACCTCGTAGAAATCCGGAAAGGCCAGGGCCGCCCGGGCGCGCACGCCGGCCGGGTCCTTGGCCGTGCGGCCCCATTCGCCGCCGAGATACTGGGTGGGCTTTTGCAACCTGGGAACGAGATCACGCATGGAGGGTCTCCGGCCGCCGGAGTGGGCCGGGGCGGTCTTTCGAGGGGGAAAAACAAATACGCCGCCACCCGGAGAGACCGGGCGGCGGCTTGGGGCCTGAACTTATTTCTTGAGGAGATTTGAGATGTTGCCGCCCTTGCCAGCCAGGGAGGACAGATTTTTCAGGTCGCCGGTGGTGGACAGGGTCAGGTTGCTCGTGGCTTCGAGGTAGCGGGTCTGCAGTTCGTCGGGGAACTTCTTGAACTGGTAGAGAATATGCGCGCCGGCAATCTCGCCGCCAATCTCGGTCTCAAAGGGATAGCCAAAAGGCAGAAGCATCATCTGCACGCCCTGCTGCGAAGGGATGGTCTGCAGCATGGCCACTTCGGTCAGCTTGCCCTCGGCCTCGTCCCATTTGCCGAGGACGGTTTCGCCGTTTATGAGTTTCACGAGGCGGATGTCGTAAGCCATGTGTCGTTCTCCTTGGTGTTTGGCGCAAAGCGCCCAATCCTTGAGCTAGACACGCCTTGGGGCCGTGTCAAGCCGGCCGGCTATTCGTTGAGGTCGAAAACGGCGTATCCCTGGCTTTTGCACAATGAATCGCGCTCGGCGTCACGCAGGTCGGAGCGCACCATCTCGGCCACCATCTCCTCCAGGGTGATGCGCGGCTGCCAGCCCAGGCGCTCCCGGGCCTTGGTGGGATCGCCAAGGAGCGTCTCCACTTCAGTGGGACGGAAATAGCGCGGGTCAACGGAGACCAGGCATTTGCCGGTCTTGGCGTCATAGCCCTTTTCGTCCGCTCCCGTGCCCTCGAACCGGATGGTAATGCCCAGCTCGGCAGCGGCCAGCTTGACGAAATCGCGCACGGAATGCTGCCGGCCGGTGGCAATGACGAAATCGTCCGGAGCGTCCTGCTGCAGCATCAGCCACTGCATTTCCACGTAGTCCTTGGCATGGCCCCAGTCACGCAGGGCCGAGAGGTTGCCCAGATACAGGCAGTCCTGCAGCCCGAGCTTGATCCGGGCCATGGCCCGGGTGATCTTGCGGGTGACGAAGGTCTCGCCGCGCATGGGCGACTCGTGGTTAAACAGGATGCCGTTGCAGGCGTACATGCCATAGGCTTCACGGTAGTTGACCGTGATCCAGTAGGCATAGAGCTTGGCCACGGCATAGGGGCTTCGCGGATAAAACGGCGTCTTCTCGGTCTGGGGCGTCTCCGCCACCTGACCGTAGAGTTCCGAGGTCGAGGCCTGGTAAAACCGGGTGTGCTTTTCCAGGCCAAGGATGCGCACGGCCTCAAGCAGCCGCAGCGTACCCAGGGCGTCCACGTCAGCGGTATACTCCGGAGACTCGAAGGACACCTTGACATGGCTTTGGGCGGCCAGATTGTAGAGCTCGTCGGGCCGGACCTGCTGGATGATGCGGATTAAGTTGGTGGAGTCGGACAGGTCGCCGTAATGCAGCACGAACTTGCGGCCGGTATCATGGGGGTCGCGGTAGAGATGGTCGATGCGCTGGGTGTTAAAAAGCGACGCCCGGCGCTTGATGCCGTGGACTTCGTAGCCTTTTTTCAGCAGCATTTCGGCCAGATAGGCCCCGTCCTGGCCGGTTATGCCGGTAATCAGCGCGACTTTGGCTTTCATTTCGGGAGAATCTCCTGTTGTTCATGGACAGCCATGGCCCGAGCCACGTCAGCCGGGGCCATGGTCGCCTTCCAGCCGAGTTCGCGTTCGGCCTTGGCCGGATTGGCCCGACTGACAGCGATGTCGGCGGGCCGGAAAAGTTCTGGATCGACAACGACGTGCTCACGCCAGTCGAGGCCAAGGGCGGCAAAGGCCTCGGCCACGAAATCGCGCAGGGTGATGGTGTGGCCGGTGGCGATGACAAAATCGTCAGGCGTGTCACGCTGAAGCATCAGCCACATGGCCTCGACGTATTGCGGGGCGTAGCCCCAGTCCCGGGCCACGTCGATGTTGCCCAGGCGCAGCGTCTCCCCGGAACCGGCGGCAATGCGGGCGGCGGCGGCCACGATCTTGCGGGTGACGAAACGCGTGGGACGCAGCGGCGATTCGTGGTTAAACAGAATGCCGTTACAGGCATAGAGATTGTAGGCCTCGCGGTAGTTGCCCACCTCGAAATGGGCCGCTGCCTTGGCCACGGCGTAGGGGCTGCGCGGGGCAAAGGGGGTTAGTTCGGTGGCCGGCTCTCCGCCGGTATCGCCGAAGCAGTCACTGGAAGAGGCGTGGTAGAACCGGGACGGCGCACCGAGAAAGCGCACGGCTTCAAGCAGATTGAGCGTCCCGACGCCGATGGACATGAAGGTTTCCACCGGCTGGTCAAAGGACAGCCCGACCGACGACTGGCCGGCCAGATGGTAGATCTCGTCGGGTTTGACCGTGTTGAGCACCGTCAGCACGCTGCGAAAATCGGTGAGCGTCACGGAATGAACCGCTACCTGCTCCCGGATACCCAGGGCGGCGAGGCTGCCAAACGACGCCATCTGGGCGTCACGGGACGTGCCGGCCACCTGATAGCCTTTTTCCAGCAGCAATTGCGCCAGATAGGCTCCATCCTGGCCTGAAACGCCGAAAATAAGGGCTTGCTTCATAATAATGTGGAGGCATCCAGCGAGGCATTTGCGCGTGAAGCGGGAATTTAGGAGTTTCCCGGGCCGACGTCAACCGCTGCACCGCCCGGGGGGGCTTGTCGCCGACAGCGGGCGCATACGCCGTCGATGCGCACTTCCACCGCTGTCACGTCCATGGCCAACATCGGCCCCAGGGCAGCCACATCCACCAGCCCCACGGCGGCCGGCAGACACTCCATGCGGCCACAGCGCACGCAGTAGGCGTGGCAGTGCGGCCGGCCGGAAAAGCCCGGCTCCAGGCAGTAGCGCTGGGCCCGGTCCCCGGAACTGTGGCGTCTGGCCAGCCCTCTCTCCACGAAAAGATCCAGGATGCGATACAGCGTCACCTTGTTGGCCTGGCGCTTGCGGCGCACCAGCGCCAGGATATCGCCGGCCGCAAGCGCCCTGGCCTCGTCGACCAGCACCCCGGCCACGGCCAACCGCAGGGGTGTGGGGTCAATACCGGCCCGGGCCAGCATGGCCTCGGCTCCGACCTGTCCAACGCTGTCCATAGCCGGAGGTTTATGCCCCCCGCCGCCAACGGGCAAGGCCCGGGGCCAGGGAAATGAAAAAAACCGTGGCGGCCACGGCAATGATGGCCGCACCGGAGGTCAGGTTGAACTGGTAGGCCAAAAGCAGTCCGGCCAGACAGAAGACGGCATTGAGCAGGGAGGCCCAGACCATGGCCCGCCAAAGCGACGCCGAGCGGCGGACAGCCAGACTCGGGGCCACGGACAACAGCGCGATGATAAGGATAAGCCCGGCCACCCGGATGAGCAGAACCACCGCAACCGCTGCCAGGGCGGTCAACAGGCAGTGCAAAAAGCCCACCGGCACGCCGCGCACCGCGGCAAACTCCCGGTCAAAGGCCATGGCCACGAACCCGTTGTAGTGGCGAAGGGTCGTAACCAGAAGCAGCAGGTTCAGCCCGGCCAGGGCGTAGAGGTCGGCTGTGGGCACGGTGATGATGCTGCCAAAAAGGTAGCTCATGAGATCGGGCTTGTAGCCCGGAGTGAGGTCGAGCAGGATGATGCCAAAGGCCATGCCGGCGGCCCACAGGACACCGATGACCGTGTCGGTGTCTTCAATATGGCGCAGGGTGATGGCGGCCATGGCCAGGGCGGCGGCCACGGTGAAGACCACGGTGACGGGCAGGACGGGCAAGGCCAGGAAATAGGCCAGCCCCACCCCGCCGTAGGCGGCATGGGCCGCGCCGCCGGCCAGAAAGACCATGCGGTTGGCCACAACCAGGGTGCCGACAATGCCGCAGCACACGGCCGCCAACAGCGCCGCCACCAAGGCGTTTTGCATAAACGGCAGGGCCAGATCCTCGATCATTTATTCTCCACTGGGGCCAGCCCGGCCAGATCCGGCGGCATCCGACGCAAAAAGGCGTCCATGGGACAGGTGTGGCGGTGGACGCCGTAGAGCAGGTCCATCATGTCCTGGTTGAGCTTGGGTTCCGGGGCATAGGCCATCCGGCCGTTGATGCAGGCCACGGCCGTGACCCCGGCGGCCAGGATGCTCAAATCGTGGCTGACCACCAGCGAGGTGACGCCCTCGCCGATGCGGGCCAGGACTTCGTAGAGGCAGAACTTGCCCTGGGGATCGATGTTGGCCGTGGGTTCATCGAGGATGAGCAATCCCGGATCGGCCACCAGGGCGCGGGCGATGAGCGTCCGCTGCTTCTGGCCGCCAGAGAGTTCGCAAAACCGGCGCTTGGCCTGGCCGGCCATCTCGACCCGGATAAGCGTCGCCTCGGCCCGGTCGATCTCCTCGGCCGTATAGCGAAAGCCGCGCCGCCCCGGGGAGAGCAGGCCCATCAGCACCACATCGCGCACCCGCACCGGCAGGTCCTTGCGCTCGGCCACGCCGTCCAGGCGCTGGGGCACGTAGCCGATGCGGGCGCTCTGGCGTCCCGGAGCCTCGCCAAAGACCCGGATGGTCCCGGAGGTCGGGGTCAGGATGCCAAGCAGCAGCTTTAACAGCGTGGTCTTGCCCCCGCCGTTGGGACCAAGGACAGCCAGACGCTGGCCAGCAGCAACGGCCAGGCTGATGCCGGAAAGCACCGCCTGGCCGTTGTAGGCAAAGGTCAGGTCGCGGATATCGACGACCGGTTGCGTCATTTGTTCTCCGTTTGGCCAACCACTCCCTGGCGAAGGGCCTTGGCCGCGCCAAGCAGGCCGGCCGGCCAGTCTTCGGCCAGGGGATCGATGGCCGCCGTCGTGCCGCCGATACCCTTGGCGATGGTCGCCGCCTGGGTCACGCTCATTTGGGGTTGGACGAAAACGACCTTCACCCCGTCGGCCTTGGCTTCCTTGATCAGGGCGGCCAGAACCTTGGGTCCGGGCTCGCGGCCAAGCTGCTCAATGGGCTCCTGGGTCAGGCCGTAGTCCCGGGCGAAATACCCCCAGGACGGATGAAACACCATGAATTTATGCTCCCCGGCCGGCAGACCGGTAAAGATTTTTTTGATGTCGCCGTCCAGAGTGTCGCACTCGGCGGCAAAACGGTCATAGCCGGCGGCATAGGCCGAGGCGCCCTCGGGGTCGGCCTGTATCAGGGCATCGCGCATGGACGCGCCGATGACTTTGGCCAGTTTCGGCGACAGCCAGACATGAGGGTCGGGTTCGCCGTCGTGGTGCTCGTGCCCATGGCCGGCCTCGGCCTTGTCCTGGCCGTGCTTCTCTGCGGCTTTGGCCGTATCGCGGTCGTGGTCCTTGCCGCCTTTGGCCTTGTCGTGGCCATGCTCCTCGGCCTCATGGTCATGGGCGACCATGGGGATCTTCTCGATCCCGGCATCGGTGTGGACAATGGCCATCTTCCCATTGACCGCAGCAAACCGGGGCAGCCAGGCCTCCTCGAAATCCATGCCCACGGCAAAATAGACGGCCGCCTTGCCCAGTTCCGTCAACTGGCGGGGTTTGGGTTCATAGGTGTGGGCATCGGCTCCGGGGGGCACCATCACCACGACGTCGGCCCGGTCCCCGGCGATCTGTTTCAGGAAATAGGCCTGGGGACTGATGCTGACCGCAGCCAGGATTTTGGCCTGGGCCGGGGACGCAGAGATGATAATGAATCCCAGAATCACAAAAATCAAGCGTTGCATGGCTCAGCTCCTTACCGTCGTTTGGACGTTGCACCCGGCAATGCAACAAAGTTGCACGACGAAGTCAAGAGACGATTGCGCGCCCCGCAATGGTTGTGCCGCAACCGGGATGGGCGTAGGCTTTTGCCACACACAAACTGGTCCCACTTCGGTAACGGGATCGTCAGGAGTAATCGCGCCATGCCTACTGCGATGTCCGGCTTGACCACCGGTCAAGCAGCCTACCTGCTTCCCTGCTGAGTTCCCTGGCCTGCGTCGGCTGCGGTTGGTGCTGCCTGTCGGACCCGTGCGTGGAATCGCATATTCGCTATGGTTATCTGCCGCGCTGCCCGGACCTGTACTGGGACGAGGGAACCGGCTGTTACCGCTGCCGGCTGGCTGAGGATCCCGAACACGGCGAGCGGTTCCGTTTTTTGCTCGGCGTCGGGCACGGCTGCTGCGCCCCGCTCAATACCTGGCGGGAGGCCATCCGTCGCCGCGATGAACCTGAGCCTGTCCGATGACACGGCGACTGTTTGCCGCACTTGCCGCCGCGCCAAAAACATTCTAGGAAATGACGGGGTTTCACTTCCAAGGAGGATCGTATGGAGTTTCGCGGCGCAATCACGGCGTTGGTGACGCCATTTCGAAACGGCGAAGTCGATGAAGAGGCTTACCGCGCGTTTATCGAGTGGCAGATCGAGCAGGGCATCCACGGACTTGTCCCCTGCGGCACGACAGGCGAATCCGCCACGCTGTCCCACGAGGAGCATAAACGGGTCATCCGCATCTGCGTGGACCAGGTCAAAGGCCGTGTGCCTGTCCTGGCCGGGGCCGGCTCCAACAATACCCGCGAGGCCATCGAGCTGACCCAGGACGCCAAGGATGCCAAAGCCGACGGCGCACTGCTCATTACGCCCTACTACAACAAGCCCACCCAGGCCGGCCTGGTGGCCCATTTCAAGGCCATCGGCGAGCGGGTGGACATGCCCTTTATCGTCTACAACGTGCCGGGCCGCACGGCCGTCAACCTGCTGCCCGAGACCCTGGCCATCCTCAAAAAGGAAATCCGGCAGGTCATCGGGGTCAAGGAAGCCACGGGCGATCTCAATCAGGTCTCCCGGGTGCTGGAATTTTGCGGCGAGGACTTCCAGGTTCTGTCCGGCGACGATTTCACGGCCCTGCCCACCATGGCCATCGGCGGACGCGGCGTCATCTCGGTGGTTTCCAACTTCGTGCCCAAGATGATGTCCGACATGTGCGAGGCGGTCTTTGCCGGCGACCTGACGGCGGCCAAGGCGCTCCACTACGCCATGAGCCCGCTGTACCGGGTGGCCTTTATCGAAACCAACCCCGTGCCGGCCAAAGTCGCCCTGGACCTCATGGGCCGCTTCCCCTTTGAGGCACGCCTGCCCATGGTTCCCCTGGAGCCGGGCAACAAGGCCAAATTGCAGGCCGTCCTGTCCGCCGCCGGCCTCATCTGAGCCGGCCGGCTACGCCTTTCGCCACGGGCCTTCCAACCGGAAGGCCCGTCCTTTTTTGCCCACCCCGAAACCCAGCCGGAAAGCCACGCCCATGCGCATCACCCTCACGCAGGCCAGCGTCACCCTTGGCGGCGTCAAAGCCCTGTCCGACCTCTCGCTGACCGTGGAGGCCGGCGAAACCCTTCTTGTGCTCGGGGCCAATGGCTCGGGAAAATCGACCTTGCTGCGCCTGCTTCGCGGCGACATCTGGCCCGACGACGACGGCCGGGGCAGCCGGGTCTACCAGAGCGGCGACGGCCCCGGCCGGGCCTCGCCCATAGGGCTTCGCCACCGTTTCGGCATCGTGTCCCCGGAAATCCAGCGGTCCACCAAACGGATCTGGGGCCATCTGACGGCCCAGACCGTGATCCTGTCCGGCCCCCGCGACGCCATGTACGTCCAGGGCGGCCCCACTCCGGCCGAATCCGCCGTCCTCACCGAGGTGCTCGTCCGCCTTGGCATCAGCCACCTGGTCCAGACCGCCGTGGCCTCGCTTTCAAACGGCCAACTGCGGGCCGTGCTTCTGGCCCGGGCCCTGGCCTGCCGGCCGGCGGTCCTTTTCCTCGATGAATTTCTCGACGGACTCGACGCCGCCGCCACCGTGGCCGCCACCCGGGCCATGGCCGAGGCAGCCGCCGGCGGCGCGGCCATCGTCCTGACCAGCCACCAGGGAGCCGCCCTGCCGGCAGGCGAGGTCCGGGGCATCGTCCTGGCCGGCGGCCGGCTCATCCACGCCGGAACGGCGGCAACGGCCCGGGACCACGGCCGCAAGACCCAGGCCCCCGACGTCCGTCCCTATGGCGTCGAACCATCCCGACGCCCCGAGGCCGGGCCGGCTCCGGAGAACGCCGGCAGCCGCCACGGCCTGCCCCTGGTGGTCATCGAGCAGGCCTCGGTCTTTCTGGAGCGCCGGGAGATCCTGCACGATATCAATCTGACCATAGCCCCGGGGGGGCACATGGCTGTCCTTGGCCCCAACGGGTCGGGCAAATCCACGCTGTTCAAACTCATGGCCGGGGAGCACCATCCGGCCCTGGGCGGACGGGTCAGCCGACCGGGCCTGACCGCACCCGAAGGGTTGACCGATCTGCGCGACATCCGCCGGCGCATCGGCCTGGTGTCCTTTGAATTGGAGGCCGACTACGACAAGGCCGTCACCGCCCTGGAAGTGGTGGCGTCCGGCATCCAGGCCAGCATCGGGCTGTATGTCGCGCCAAGTGAAAAGGAGTGGGCGGCGGCGAAGCGGTGGATGGAATTTTTCGGCGTGGCCGGTCTGGCCGACAGGCCGCTGGGAGCACTTTCCGCCGGCCAGACACGGCGACTGTTCCTGGCCCGGGCCATGGTGGCCGAGCCACGGCTGTTGCTGCTCGACGAACCGTTTTCCGGCCTGGACGCGGCCTCGCGCCAGACGGCCATGGAGGCCGTGTCGGCAGCGGCCCGGTCCGGGACGACGGTCCTTTGCGCCGTGCACCATGCCGGCGACATCATCCCGGAAATCGAGGCGATTGCCTGCCTGGACCAGGGCCGGCTCAGTCTCGATGCGCCCGCTCGCCGGCGTTCTTAGTCCCGGCCTTGGCCACGACGACAATCTCGCCGGCGGCCTTGGCATTGGGTACGAACACCGTTTCCCCGGCCTCGGAGCGAATGGCCACATAGCAGCCGCCAATGGCCTCCACCCGGCCGACAATGCCGGCCAGCATCACGGCGTCGCCCGGTCGAAACGGCCGCAAGACCCGCAGGGTCAGGCCGGCAGCCAGATTGCCCAGCACACCCTGCAAAACAAGCACCAGAGCCACAACGCCGCCAATGCCGCCGACCAGGCCCCAGACCGGCCAACCCGGGGCAGGCGCAGGCGTCGGTCCGGCCTCCTGGCCCCGCCCCGCCCCGGCCTCACCAACTGGCAGTGCCTGGGCTGCGGGTTTGGCGGGTTCGGGCGCAGTGGTGTCCCGAGGAGCCGGCGAAACGACCGTCTTGGCCGGCCCATCGACCAGATCATGGGATTTGATGCCGCTCCCGAGCGGCGGCGTGGCTTGCGGAGCCTTTTCCGGACGCAGTTCGAGGCTGCCGGCGGCCGGTGTTGCCGGGGCTGCGGTGACTGCCGGCACGGCCGGGACCTCGGTTCCGGGCTTGGCCGCAGCAGGGATGATGATTTCCTTGCCCAGGGGCATCCGGGCGGGGTTGAGGCCCGGATTGGCCCGCAAAATGGCAGCCGCGGGCACGCCGTGACGAAGGGCCAGGACATTGACCGTATCGCCGGCCTTGATGACATATTTGCCGGGACCGGCAGCCAGCACGATCACCGGGGCCGGCTCGCTTGCGCGCGAATGGCAGGGTCCGGCCTCGGCCGTCAGCAGACAGGCCGCAAGCACCAGGGTCAGGCCCAAAAACTTCGCCGCATCGCCAGCCATGGTCACCTCCGGGAACCGCCGGGCCTTGGGCGCTGGCGGTCGGGACAAGCTAGCACAGGCCGCCTTGATACGCCAAGGGCGGCCCCGTGTTACGTTTTGAATACGCGGCGCCTCAGACCCTGGTGCGCCGGGCTGTCAGCACGCCCGAGCCTATGGGGACCACCACGGCGTCGAACCGGGGATCGGCCAGGAACGCTTCCACCACGCCCGGAATCTCGGCGGCGTGGCTGATGACGTTGTCGGCGGCAACGAGGCCGCCGGGCACGAGGCGGTCGGCCAGGAGTTCCAGGCAGGCGGGCAGCACATCGCGGTTGGCGTCGACAAAGGCAAAGGCCACACCGTCCAGGCCGGCCAGAATTTCCAGGGCATCGCCGCAGGCCAGCCGCACCACGTCGGTGGTCCCGGTCGTCTCAAGAGTCTGGCGGGCCAGGGCCAGCTTGTCCGGGTCGCGGTCGATGGAGGTCAGCCCGTCGCCCCGCGCCCGACAGGCCAACGACAGCCACAGGGCGGAATAGCCGGCGCTGGTCCCCACCTCGACCACCTGTCCGGCCGGGGCGCTGGCCGCCAGGATGGCCAGATAGCGTCCGGTTTCCGGCGGAATCTGGCGCAGCCGGCGGCCGTGGGGCGTGCCGTCGGTGCGGTCGGCCGCGTCAATGGCTTCGAGTTCGGCCATACGGGCCAGCATGGCCGGCGTCAGACCATGAAACATAAGACCTCCCGGGGCCGGTGCGTCAGCGCCTATTATTGAAAAACAAATTCGGAAAAATAGAGATTTTTCACCTTGCCCGGACCGGCGTATTTGGAAAACAGGCCGATCAGTTCCTTGCGCAGGATCATCTTGCCGGAATTGGCCAGCAGATCATCCGCCACCTTGCTCGACAAAAGGAGAATGAGCTCTTCCTTGGCATCGGCCTTGACCAGCCGTTCGGCCGCCTCGTTGTCCTCGCACTCGACGATCATACTCAGGCGGAGAAAGCGATAGCCCTTGTTGCTGAGGATGTTGACCACCAGCGGGCCAATGGTGATGACGCCGTTCTCAGCCTTGCCCGCTTCCTTTTTCTCACCCTTCTCTTTTTTCTTGGAATCCCCGCCGCCATGCCCGCCTTCGGAAGAGGCCCAACTGGCAAGCGGCAGAGACAACGACAAAACAAGAATAAATATGACCACTTGCGTCAAACGCCGCATGAACACTCTCCTTGCATCCCGGGCCTGGCCAGCCGGTCAACTCCCGCAGGCCAGACCCGGCAGATTCGGTTGCAGCTAGGCGCGGGCCTTGGCCTGACGCCGTCTGGCCGTCAAAATGGGCTCGGTATAGCCGTTTGGCTGGACCTTGCCGGCCACAATCAGCTCCCTGGCCGCGGCAAAGGCCAGGGAAGCGGCAAAATCCGGGGCCATGGGCCGATAGGCCGGGTCCAGGGCGTTTTGGCGGTCCACCACCGCCGCCATGCGTTCAAGGGTGGCCAGCACCTCGGCCTCGGTGCAAAGGCCGTGGCGCAGCCAGTTGGCGATGTGCTGGCTGGAGATGCGAAGCGTGGCCCGGTCTTCCATCAGCCCGACGTCGGCCAGATCCGGCACCTTGGAACAGCCTATGCCCTGGTCCACCCAGCGCGACACGTAGCCGAGGATGCTTTGGCAGTTGGTCTCAAGCTCCCTGGCCACCTCCTGCGGCGTCGGGCGGGAATCGCCAAGCAGCGGCAGCGTCAGCAGCACCTCGCGCTCAGCCCGCTTGCGGCCGGCCAGTTCGCGCTGGCGGGCAAAGACGTCCACGGCATGGTAGTGCATGGCATGGAGCGTGGCCGCCGTCGGCGAGGGCACCCAGGCGCAGTTGGCCCCGGCCCGGGGATGGTCGATCTTGGCCGCCACCATCTCGGCCATCATGTCCGGCTTGGCCCACATGCCCTTGCCGATCTGGGCCTTGCCGGAAAAGCCGCAGGCCAGCCCCACATCCACGTTGCCGTCCTCATAGGCGGCCATCCAGGGCTGGGAACGCATGTCGTTTTTGCCGACCACCGGCCCGGCTTCCATGACGGTGTGGATCTCATCACCCGTGCGGTCGAGAAAGCCGGTATTGATAAAGATGATGCGTTCCCTGGCCGCCCGCACGCATTCCTTGAGGTTAAGCGACGTGCGCCGCTCCTCGTCCATGACGCCGATTTTAAGCGTCAGCGGCGGCAGGCCAAGGGCTTGCTCCACCCGGGAAAAGAGCTGGCAGGCAAAGGCCACTTCGTCGGGTCCGTGCATCTTGGGCTTGACGATGTAGATACTGCCGGCCCGGGAATTGCGTTTTGGGCCAAGGCCCCGCTGGTCGTGCAGGCCGACCAGTCCCGTGACCATGGCGTCGAGCATCCCTTCGGGAATCTCCTCGCCGGCTGCGTCAAGGACCGCGTCGGTGGTCATGAGGTGGCCGACGTTTCGCACGAGCATGAGGCTGCGACCGGGCAGGGAGACGGCCGCGCCGTCCGGGGCGGTGTAGGTTTTGTCCTCGGCCAGCCCGCGCGAGACGACACGCCCGCCCTTGTCAAAGGAGGCGGTGAGGTCGCCCCGGAAAAGCCCGAGCAGGTTGCGGTAGGCCAGCCCCTTGTCCGGGCCGTCGACCACGGCCACGGAGTCCTCGCAGTCGAGGATGGTGGTCAGCGCCGCTTCCAGGACCACGTCTTTGAGCCCGGACGGGCTGGCTGCGCCGACCGGATGGGCGCGGTCGAAAAGGAGTTCGATGTGCAGACCGTTTTTGACCAGGCAGATCGAGGTCGGGGCTTCTTTTTTGCCGGTGTAGCCGACGAGCTGGTCGAGCCGGGCCAGACCGGTCATCTGGCCGGCGGCAAAGGTGACGGCCAGGACACCGTCGAGGATGGCGTAGGCTGTCACCTCGGAGTGGCGGCCAAAGGCCAGGGGCACGGCCATGTCGAGGAAGGCGGCGGCATAGGCCACGACTGCCGCGCCGCGCACCGGGTTGTATCCCGGCCCCTTGGTTGCGCCGTCGGTTTGGGGGATGACGTCGGTGCCGTACAGGGCGTCATAGAGGCTGCCCCACCGGGAGTTGGCGGCGTTTATGGCATAGCGGGCGTTGGTGATGGGGACAACAAGCTGGGGACCGGCGATGGTGGCGATTTCCGGGTCCACGCCGGCCGTTTCAATGGCGAAATCCGGGCCTTCGGGGAGCAGGTAGCCGATACCGGCCAGGAAGCACTTGTAGGCTTCGGGATCGTGGGGCTGGCCGCGGCGTTCGTTGTGCCAGACATCGATGGCGGCCTGCATGGCGTCGCGTTTGGCCAGCAGTTCCCGATTTTTGGGGCCAAGATCGACGACAAGGGCGGCCAGAGCGGCGAAAAAGGCTTCGGCAGCAAGGCCGGTTGCGGGCAGGATTTCGCCCACAATGACGTCATGGAGCGTTTTTTCGACGGACAGGCCGGCAATGGCGATGCGCTGCGACATGGGGCACTCCTTGCAACTTCCGGTGCTTCCCGCCAGGCGGGCAGATTTCCGGCAGTGTACGAGATTTGCCAGGGAGTGCAACGGTGGGCCGGCACGGACCGGCCCACCGGCTGCAACGCGGCGCTATTTGCTGACGATCTCTTCCAGGCTCTTGCGCTTTCTGGGATAGACCTCCGGCTCGTCCGGGCGGCCGACAGCCAGCAGGTTGACGATGCGCCAGCCGTCCGGCAGGCCAAGGCGCGCCTTGATGTTGGCCTCGACAAACATGCCGATCCAGCAAGTGCCAAGGCCCATCTCCACGGCCCGCAGCATCATAAACGACACGGCAAGCCCGACGTTCATGGCGCAGGCCCCGAATTTGGCCGCCTCGGTGGCTGCGGCTTCCCGGGCCACGTAGGCCTCGATGCCGTCCATGGGCTCGCCTTCGATGATCTTGTTGTCGCGGTAGAAAAAGGCGGCGGACTGGGAATCCTTGACGTAATGGGCAAGGTCGGCGCAACAGACGATGATGGCCGGGGCGGCGGACAACCAGCCCTGTTTGCGGGTGGCTTCCGAAGTGCCAAACCAGGCCAGATCGGCCGGGTCGGTCACGACTTTGAAGCGCCAGGGCTGGGAGTTGAGGCTGGACGGGGCGTTTCGGCCGGCTTCCAGCAGTTCGAAAATCTCCGATTCGGCAAGCGGCTCCTTGGCAAAGGCGCGCACGCTGTGCCGCGCGGCAATGGCATCCTTGACGGTCATGGACATGATGGCGACTCCTTTGGTTGTATCGAAGGCGCGGTTGACACGAATTCCGGCCCGGTCGCTCCAACCGGCGGAAACTCAAGCCTCTGTCGCAAGGATCGCATCTTCATGCAAGGCCGGAATCAGGCGTTCCCAGCAAAACCACCTCCCGGCGGCTCAACCACCGGGCAACGCAAACACCGCCAGATATTCCTGATTGCCCTTGGGCCCTTTGACCTTGGAGGGGACCACGCCGCGAAGCACAAGCCCCAGTTCGTCGCGGGCAAAGGCCGTCACCATGTCCACGGCTTCCTGCTGGTGGGCCACGTCGCGCACCACGCCACCCTTGCCGATTTTGTCCGGCGAGACCTCGAACTGCGGCTTGACCAGCCCCGCCACCAGTCCGCCCGGACGTAAAAAAGCCAGGCACGACGGCAACACCTTGGTCAGTGAGATAAAGGAGACATCGGCCACGATGATGTCCACCGGCTCAGGCAGCAGGTCAGCCGGCGCGTGGCGCAGATTGACGTTTTCCATGGACACCACCCGGGGATCGGCCCGCAGCTTTTCGTGCAGCTGGGCCGTACCCACGTCCACGGCATAGACCCGCACCGCGCCATGTTGCAGCAGGCAGTCGGTGAACCCGCCCGTGGACGCCCCGGCATCGAGAGCCGTCATCCCGGCGACATCCAGGCCAAAGGCCTCAAGGGCCGTCTCAAGCTTGCCCCCGCCCCGGCTGACATAGCGCTGGCCCTGTTCCACCCGAAAGACCGTGCCGGCCGCAAACATCCGCCCCGGCTTGTCCACCACCGTCTCCCGGCCTTTTTCAACGGCGCGCACCAGTCCGGCCATGATAAGCCGCATGGCCCGTTCCTGGTTCTCGGCCAGCCCGAGTTGGCACACGAGCGTATCAGCCCGGGCCTTCAGTTTGGCCATGGTCCTTCCCCGTTGTCGGCAAGCCCTACAAGTCGCATTTTTCGTCCGCCAGACAGAGCAAAAGACGCATTAGTCGTCCTCGTCGCGCCGCCCCAGGATGCGGCGCAAGGTATCCTTGGAAATTCCCAGTTCGCGGCAGGCAGCGTTGCGGTTGCCGCTGTGGCGTTCCACCGCCTCTCGTGCGGCATGGAACCGGATTTCGGCCATGGTCCGGGCTCCACGGGGCAGGCAGGTCCCGGACTCGCCGCGCAGATGTTCGGGCAGATGGCACAGCTCGATGGCCTTGCCCTGGCAAAGTATGGCTGCGTATTCAATGATATTTTCAAGCTCTCGGATGTTGCCGGGATAGTCGTGGGCCATAAGCCGGCCCATGGCTTCGGGATCGACGGTCTCAATGTTTTTACTCACAGCCATGCGGCAGCGCCCCAGCAGGCGTTCGGTCAAAAGCGGCACGTCGTCAAGGCGTTGGCGCAAGGCCGGGATGCGGATGACCACGACACTCAGGCGGTAATAGAGGTCCTGACGAAACGTGCCGTCTGTAACCATGCGCCCGAGGTCGCGGTTGGTGGCGGCCACCACCCGCACGTCGGCCGGGATGGTCTCCACGCCGCCAAGCGGTTCAAAGGCGCGTTCCTGGAGGGCGCGCAGGATCTTGGCCTGCATGGCGTAGGGCAGATCGCCGATTTCATCCAGAAAAAGCGTGCCGGTCTCGGCCAGGGCGAACCGGCCGGGCTTGTCCCGGCGAGCGTCGGTAAAGGCCCCGGATTTATAGCCGAAAAGCTCCGATTCCATGAGCTGTTCCGGCAAGGCGCCGCAGTTGACGGCCACGAACGGTCCGGCGTTTCGCTGGGAGAGCTTGTGGATGGCCCGGGCAAAAAGCTCCTTGCCCGTGCCGGACTCGCCAAGGAGCAGGACCGTGGAGTCGCTCTGGGCGATTTGCGGCAACATACGCACAATTTCAGAGAGTTGCGGGTCACGCGTTCCGAAATCGTCCAGGGGCTGGAGACCGGCCAGTCGGCTGACAAACCCACCGCCGGACAGGTCGCGAAAGACCTGCACCCCGCCGATGACCGTGCCGCCCATGGCCCAGATAGGGGCGGCGCTGATGCTGACGGGCACGTCCGGGCAGTTGACGCGCTTGAGCGTCACGATGCGGTTGGCTATGGGCTTGGCCTCGTCCATACTTTGGCGCAACACGCAGACATTGCGGCAGTTCTTGACGCCAAACACCTCGCGGCAGGTGCGGCCCACGGCCTCGGCCGGGTCGCAACGCGCGATCTCGGCAGCAGCCAGATTGCAGTAGCGGACAATGAAATCACGATCCACGGCAAACACGGCGTCGGCCACGTTCTCCAGGGCAAAGGCGCTGGCTTCATCGCCGGGAAAGGGATCAATGGGTCGTTTCATGGAATTTTGCTCCGCGCAGGGATGGCGCGGGCGCAGTGTGCTTCGGATGCCCCGGCCGGGTCAACCGCAATGGACGCAAAAATCGTCCCCAGAAAGCCCCACGCATCCCACTACTCTGCTAGCTGATTGAAATATAAAATTAAAATATTAGGCACGAAAAGTGCTTTTTTTCTCAATTAAACGGGACGGCAACGCAATCCCCCGAATCCATCTCCCAAGGAGACTTCATATGAACCTGACCCTGACCATCACCGGCTCTTGCTGCGATCTGGCCCTGCACCCCGTCAGTGCGGCTACCGCTGCCCGCGTGTGCACCCTTGGCGAAGACCTCTACAAGACCAACTCCATTGAATGGTGGCGGGCCAACAGCAACAACACCTGCGGCATGCGCCTGACCGCCGATGCACGGATCGAAGCCACCCTTGGCGGCGCACCTGTGGCTTTCGATGCCAACCGCATCGCCACTTCGGCCGCCATGCTCACCCAGCGCGCCTTTTTGGAAACCCCGGAAAAGGACCTGTGTCTGCTCGGCTATGATGACGAAGCCTGCTCCCGGACCTGGACCTGGCACAACGTCGCTGCCTACGACGCCAGCCTCTTTGAATTTTTCGTCCAGCGATGGGACGGCATCCTCGGAGTCAGGGACTATCTGGTCATCGACGACGTCTGCTACGCCGGCCGCCCGGCCGATGTCGCCGAGTGGGGCCAGAGCCAGGGCTTCACCTTCATGACGCCGCAAGTTGTCCGGGCCGATGTGGTGCGCGCCCAACTGGCCCCTGCCGTCATCCGGGCCGCCTAGGACGCCGCTGCGCCACCAACAGCTTTCTTTGTCCGGGAGCGAACCGCCCTCCCCGCTCCCGGGCCGCCTGCCGCTTCCCGCCATGTTCCCGGTCCACACGATACAGACGCCGGTCTGGAGAAGGTCCCCCTCCAGGCCGGCGTCCTCTTGCGGCCAACCGCCGTGTCGTTCGCGGAGAAGAAGAAAATGAAAAAAGAGTGCCTCCGGCGGCCAAAGGGCTGAGCCCTTTGGAATCCCACTCGGGGGAGTTTTATTTGACCGGGAGCGCCGCCAAGTCGACGAGCGCAAGTTGCGCAAGAAAAGACGGGAAGAGGCCGGGGCCGTGACCTCTGGTGCTTGCACTTGACGGAAACCACCACTGCTTGGCGGCCGGGAGCAGAAGCCTCCCGGCCGCCTGTCAGGCAGAAATGCTCAAACAGGTGCTTTACTGCGAAGCGAGTTCCGCTCTGCCGGGGGCGGCGGCGCGGCTCGCGCGAAAGGACTATTTCCGGGTCAGCCCCAGGCTCTCCACGATGGCCTCGGCCGCCTTGGCCGTATAGGCCTCGGGAGTCAGGGCCGCTTTGTCGGACTCGGTGAGAATCGCCCGGGGGCGATTGACGTACTTGGCGTCGGAAGTCACGCCGTATTCAGGCGGGAAGCTGTCCTCGAAATACATCTGCTGGAAGCCGATGAATTTGAGGTGATGGGCCGTGGCGTCCAGGATGGAGACTTCCGAGGGTTCGACCAGTCCCAGTTCCCGGGCCTTAATAAGGCCGGCCAGGCATTCGCCGCCCTGGGTGCAGCTGATATGGCCGTGGCGGTTGGCCAGGAGCATCCCTTCGACAATGGCCTGCTCGGTGACCTGGATCACCTGGAAGCTGCCGGGACCACCGATCTTCTCGTATTCCTTGGCGAAATGGGCCACCCGGGGAAACGACACCGGGTTGCCGATCATGGCCGCCTGGGCGGCGCTTGGCGTGACCGTCACCGGTTCAAAATGCCGCTTGGCCGGGTCGGCCTCGTCGTAATAGCGGAAGACGGGGTCGGCGTGGTGGGACTGTACCCCGAAGATGCGGGGGAGTGACCGGATGATGCCGAGCTTTTTCAGCTTTAAAAAGCCGCCCATGATGGCCGTGACATTGCCGGCGTTGCCGATGGGCACGAACACGCATTTGCGGTAGGTGTCCCAGCCAAACCACTGGGCCACTTCAAAGGCGTAGGATTCCTGGCCGAGGATGCGCCAGGCGTTTTTGGAATTGAGCAGAGCCACCCGGTAGTTGTCGGCCAGATGCTCGACCACCTTCATGCAGTCGTCAAAGACCCCGGGCACTTCGATGACCGTGGCGCCGCTGCCAAGGGGCTGGGCCAGTTGCTGGGGCGTCACCTTGCCCTTGGGCAAAATCACCACCGACTTGATCGGACCGCCGACATAAGCGGCATAGAGCGCGGCCGCTGCCGAGGTGTCGCCGGTCGAGGCGCACACGGTCAGCACCGAATCCCAGCCGTTGACCCGCACCAGGTGCTTTAAATAGCTGAACGCACAGGCCATGCCCCGGTCCTTGAAGGAGGCGCTGGGGTTTTGGCCGTCGTTTTTGTAGTAAAACGGCGCGCCGACCAGCTCGGTCAAAGCGTTGTTGGCCGCCACGATGGGGGTGTGGCCTTCGCCGAGGTAGACGATGTCTTCCTCGTCCATGACCGGGGCCATGAGCTCGTAAAAACGCAGCACGCCGCGCAGTGCCGTCACCCGGGTGGCGGCGCGCTTGTCAAAAAGCCCCTGCCAGTAGCTGGCCGGGTATTCGAGCAGGCTGTCAAAGGAAGTGTCTTCCAGGATGAACACCCCCCCGCAGTGGGGACAGGTGTAGTAAAGTTCGCGAATGTCGAACCGGGCCTCGCAGCCCAGGCAGACATATTCCATCGTGCCCCGGTATTTGGGGAAATCGCTGACCGTAATCATGCCGCTTCCTTTGTTAAGCAGGCCACAGTTCCCGGGCGCTGGCCGTCCACATGACGACGCCGCAGGCCACCTTGGCCGTCAGCCCGAACACCTTGCCGTACATGGCTCCCAAAGCGGCGCGCCGGGCCTCGGCGTCGTCGCGTCCGTGCAGCCGTTCAAACATATAACAGCCGAGAAAGGCCCCGGCAACGGCCCCGAAAAGCGCCCCCAGGCCCAGGAAAAACGGCGCGCCGCACAGCGCCCCGCCAAGCGCCCCGAGAAATCCGCCCAGATTGCCCTTGCCCGTCGCCCCGTAGCGCCTGGCCCCGAACAGTTGGGCGAAAAGTTCAACGGCCTCGCCGGCCAGGGCCACGCACACCAGCAGGGCGTAAAACCCAAAGCCGAGATGCAGCGCCGGATGGAGCACGTCCCAAAGGACCACCAGCCCAAGCATGGCCCAGTTGCCCGGCAGCCCGAAGACGTGCAGGGCCAGACAGGCCAGAAGGACCAGCAGGAACACCGTCAAAAGGGCAAGGCTCATGCCCCGTCCCCGCGTTTGTCCAGCACCCGGGTTGCCTTGCCCTCGGTTTTGGGCAGGCTGTTGCGCTCGACCAACTCCACCTTGGGCGTGACCAGCAGTTCGTCGCGAAGCCGGGCGGCAATGCGTTTTTGCAAAGCCCCGAGCTGGCGCATGTCCTCGACAAAAAACTCGTCTCTGATCTCGACCTTCACCCGGATGTTGTCGATATAGCCGTCGCGCTCAAGGACAATCTGATAATCCTGTCCCACTTCCGGCATGGCCATGAGCACCCGTTCGATCTGCATGGGGAAGATATTGACGCCCTTTATGATGATCATGTCGTCGCAGCGCCCATGCAGCCGGTCAATGCGGCGATGGACCCGGCCGCAGGGGCAGGGGCCGGTCAGAAAACGGGTCATGTCCCGGGTGCGGTAGCGGACGACCGGCATTCCCTCGCGGCCAAGGGTGGTCATGACCAGTTCGCCCAGTTCGCCGTCGGGCACAGGCTCCCCCGTGGCCGGATCGACGATCTCGGCCAGATAGGCGTCCTCCCAGATATGCATCCCGTGCTGCTCCTGGCACTCGAAGGCCACGCCCGGACCGTTCATCTCGGAGAGGCCATAGGAATTGTAGGCCTTGATGCCGTAGAGGTCCTGCAATCGCCGGCGGGCTTCCTCGGTGTAGGGTTCGGCCCCGACCAACGCGATGCGCAGGGAAAGCGACCTGGGATCAATGCCAAGCTCGGCAAAAATGGCGGAAAGGTACAGGGCATAGGACGGGATGATGTGGATGCCCGTGACCTTGAAGTCGGTTAAAAGCTTGATCTGGCGGTGGCTGTTGCCGGCCCCGGCCGGGATGGTCAGGCAGCCGAGGCGTTCTGCGCCGTAGTGGATACCCAGGCCCCCGGTGAAAAGGCCGTAGCCGGACATATTTTGAAACACGTCGGTGCGGCGAAGGCCGGCCATGTGCATGCACCGGGCCATGAGCGAGGCCCACCAGTCCAGGTCTTTCTGGGTGTGGTAGATGACCGTGGGCGTGCCGGTGGTGCCGGAGGAGGCGTGCATCCGCACCATCTCGGACACGGGCATGGCCAGCATGGCGTCGGGGTAGCTGTCGCGCAGGTCCTGCTTGGTGGTAAACGGAATTCGGGCCACGTCGGCCAGGCTGGTCACCGAAGCGGGATCAAAATCGACTTCGGCAAACCGGCGGCTGTAAAAGGGCGACTTGGCGGCCTGATTGAGCGTCCAACGCAGCCGCTCCAGTTGCAGGCGCTCTATTTCAAGCCTGGAAAGCGTTTCCGCAGCATCGTAGTACACGACAACTCCTTGGCGGGATGTAGGCGGTGGAATCACGCATCAGTGTGTCAAGCCCAACGGCCAGCCTTGAAAACAACTTGCCTGACACGCCCCAAAGCGAGGGGTCCGGGGGCATCATGCCCCCGGCGGGGTGCAGGGGCAGCGCCCCTGCTTTGCATACAGAAGATCGCCCCTGCTTATCAGCCATGCGCCAAAGCGCCCGACGCAGGCTATACCCCTGCAAGCCCACGGCTTCAAGGGTTGGCGCGGCAGAAAGCAGAAAAAGCCGCCGCCCGGGATACCCCCGGGAACGCACGGCCAGACGCGTCAAACAGCGGGAGGATCCGTTTAACCCATGCCGAATTCGGACGGGGGCGGGATGTCGGAAAGATTCTCAAAGGCTGTGGATTCCTTGATGAAAAGAAGCTTCACCATACCGGTTGGACCGTTACGCTGCTTGCCGATGATGACTTCGGCCACGTTGTCCTCGGGGGTGAGTTCCTCTTTTTTCTTATAGGCCGCGCCGCGATAGAGAAAGATGATGACGTCGGCGTCCTGTTCGATAGCGCCGGATTCGCGAAGGTCGGACATCATGGGGCGTTTGTCGGCCCGTTCCTCGACCTTGCGGTTGAGCTGCGACAGGGCCACCACCGGCACATGCAGCTCCTTGGCCAGGGCCTTTAAGCTTCGGGAAATCTCGGAAATTTCCTGTTCGCGCGAATCAATGCGGCGTGAAGCCCGCATGAGCTGGAGATAGTCCACCATGATAAGCCCGAGGCCATGTTCGGCCTTGAGCCGACGGCAGCGGGCGCGCAGGTCCATGGTGGTAATCGCCGGCGTGTCGTCGATAAAGATGGGCGAGGCAGACAGGTGGTTGGCGGCGTCGTAAAGCCGCGACCAGTCCTCGTCATCGAGCCGCGCCCGGCGCAGCTTGGCCAGATCGACCTTGCCCCAGCAGCACAACATGCGCTGCATGATCTGCTCCATGGACATTTCCAGGGAGAAAATTGCCGTCGGAATGGCGCTCATGGCTGCCGCGCGCATGGCCACGTTCATGGCAAAGGCGGTCTTGCCCATGGACGGACGTCCGGCCACGATAATGAGATCGGACGGTTGCAGACCGGCCGTCATCTCATCAAATTGATAGTAGCCCGACGCCACGCCGGTGACCAGTTCCTGGTTGGCCATGCGCTGTTCAATCTGCTCAAAGACCCGGGTAATGAGGTCTTTGGAAGAACGAAAGCCCTTGGTCGAGCGGGAGTCGGCGATGGAGAAAATGGCCTGCTCGGACTCGTCGAGCAACTGCTCCGTGTCCTGCCCGCCGTCGTAGCAGCGGGTGATGATATCCACGGCCGTGCCGATGAGCCTGCGCTGGACAGATTTTTCGCGTACGATCTCGGCATGGTGCAGGGCATTGGCCGACGACACCGTGGACGAGGCCAGATCACCCAGATAGGCCGGGCCGCCCACTTCGTCGAGCCGGCCTGAGCCGCGCAGGGCTTCGGCCAGGGACACGAGGTCGATGGGGGCGTTTTTTCGCGAAAGGTCGAGGATGGCCTGGAAAATATAGCGGTGGGCCGGGGAGTAGAAATCATCCTCATCGACCAGGTCGACGAGATTGAACAGGATGGAATTTTTCAGTAAAATACCCCCCCAGAACCGACTGCT
>NZ_MLBG01000069.1 GCF_001936595.1 Desulfovibrio sp. DV | reverse complement strand
GGGGGATTCCATCCCCGCCGCCGGAGCATTCTTTCTAAAACACTACCCCCACTCGCCATGCGGCGGATTGGCCTTGCCGGTCATGGAGGCGATGTCGATGCGCACCACGGCCATGACCGGAAAGTGCTCGGGCTTGAACCCGTCCACCGGCCCGCCATGGCGGCGCATGAGAATGCGCATCCCGGCCAGCTTTTCCGCCTCATCCTCGACCAGGACCGCCGTGCCGAAGCCGATGACCGACTTGTAGTTGGTGGTCCAGTCGCAGGGCAGCTCGCCGGTGACGATCTCCACGTCGCTATCCACCTCGAAGCAGACCCTGGGGTATTGGCGCAAGATGTCTATCTTCTTGCCCTTTTTAAACGAATGGAAATAGATGCGCCCGGCGTCGTAGCCCATGTTGACCGGCACGACGTAGGGCCACTCCCCATCGTACATACCCAGGCGGCAGATCTGCGCCTGCATGAGCAATTGTTCGAGGACGGCCTTATCCTTGATTTCACGCTCTTTTCTCCGCATCGCCCACTCCTTTGCCCCGCCGGGCTTTATCGCGCCTGCCTCAGACCCCGGCCAGGGCGTCGAGGAACTGGTAGGTCAGGGTCTTGAGATCTTTAAAGACCTCGCGCCCGGCGTGCATCTGCTTGGGATGGTGCACGGTCGGGCCGGGAACGGCCACGTCCTGGGCGCAGTATTTGATCAGGCGCTGCATTCCCACGGGCGTTGTTTCCAGATGGTATTGCAGGCCCACCACCTTGCGATTGTAGACAAAGGCCTGGTTGGCACAGGCCGCCGAGCTGGCCGCATGGACGGCTCCGGGCGGGATGGCAAACGTGTCGCCATGCCAGTGGAAGGCGTAGTAGGACTCCGGGAACCCGGCAAAAACCGGCTCGGCCAGCCCCTCAGGGGTCATCTGGACCTTGAACCAGCCGATTTCCGGCTCGGGATTGCGCGATACCGACCCGCCAAGGACCACGGACAGGAGCTGCGCCCCCAGGCACACGCCGCAGACGGCCTTGCCGGCCGCAACCGCCGCCTCGATGGCCTTTTTCTCGCCGGCCAGCCACGGATACTCTTTCTCGTCATAGGCGCCCATGGGACCGCCCATGACCACGAGCATGTCGTAGTCGGCAGCCGCCGGCGGCGTTTCATCGGCAAAAAAGCTGGTGGCCGTGACTTCATGGCCGCGCTCGGCGGCCCACAGGCCAATAGCGCCGACATCTTCAAAGGGGACATGGTAGAATGCGTGCAACCGCATGGGACAACCTCCGGTCATGCAAAGGACAAATCCGGCCCGGACGGGCGAACGTCGCATGGTGGGTTTCACACCCCGCCTTGTCAAGAACCAAGGCGCATCACTTTGCTCTTTCCTACCGGGACAGTCCGGTATATAGCGGCATTATGCCCGATCCCGTCGGGCCGCCATCGCCAAACAACCGAGGTATCGCCCATGCCCAATACCCCCTGGCACGCCCAGACCCTGGCCCTGCACGCCGGCCACACGCCGGATACCGACTCCCTGTCCCGGGCCGTGCCCATCCACCAGACCACCAGCTTTTTATTTCGCGATCCCGAGCACGCCGCCAACCTCTTTGCCCTCAAAGAGGCCGGCTACATCTACACCCGCTTAGGCAACCCCACCACCGACGTGCTGGAACGGAGGCTGGCCGCCCTGCACGGGGCCTCGGCCTGCGTGTGCACGGCGTCGGGCATGTCGGCCATCTTCTATGCCATCGCCGCCATCACCAAGGCCGGGCAGAACATCGTCTCGGGGCTCAATCTCTACGGCGGCACCCACACCCTTTTTGAGCACACGCTCAAACGCTTCAGCATCGAGGTGCGCTTCGTCGATTCTTCCGATCCGGCCAACTTCGCCGCCGCCATCGATGACAACACCCGCCTCGTCTACACCGAATCCATCGGCAACCCGCGCTGCAACGTGGACGACCTGCCGGCCATCGCCAAGGTGGCCCACGACGCCGGCCTGCCCTTTATCATCGACAACACCGTGGCCGCGCCGCCGATCTTAAATCCCTTCGACCTGGGGGCCGACATCGCGGTCTATTCCCTGACCAAGATCATCGGCGGCCACGGCACCTGCATCGGCGGGGCCATCGTCGAAGCCGGCGGCTTCGACTGGTCGGCCGGCGGCAGATTCCCGGAAATCACCGCCCCGGACCCCACCTACCACGGGGCCAATTTCTGGGAGATGTTGTGCCAGCTTGAAGGCACGCCCTGCTCGGCCTTTTGCACCAAGGTGCGCACCGGGCTTATGCGCGACATCGGGGCCACGCCCTCGCCGTTTAACAGCTTCCTGGTCATCCAGGGCGTGGAGACGCTGCCGCTTCGGGCCAAGGCCCATTGCGCCAACGCCCAGAAGGTGGCCGAGTTCCTCGAAGCCCACCCGGCCGTCGATTGGGTCAACTACGCCGGACTCCCGAGCCACAAGGACCATGCCCGAGCCAAGGCGTTTTTCCCCATCGGTCCCGGCGCGGTCTTCGGCTTCGGCGTCAAGGGCGGCATTCCCGCCGGCAAGAAGTTTATCAGCGCCGTCAAACTCTGCTCGCATCTGGCCAATATCCTGGACGCCAAGACACTGGTCATCCACCCGGCCAGCACCACCCACTCCCAGCTCACCCCGGCCGAACAACACGAAGCCGGCGTGACCCCGGACATGGTGCGCATTTCGGTTGGCATTGAGGATGTGGAAGATATCATTGCCGATCTGGATCAGGCATTGAAAAAGGCCGGGGAGTAGGAGAGGAGAAGGCAGAAGACAGAAAGCAGAAGAGGCCTCCGGCGGCCGGGGGGGATAATCCCCCCCGGACCCCCTTGATTGAAGAAATTTTTCAAGGGGTTGGTTGCTCGTACGGAAGAGACAGTCGACTGAGGACCGTGGGAGAGGTGATCCCAGATTGAGGGAAGACACCGGAGCGTTTCCCCCAGCCCCCATTGAAACGGGGGGGAGAAATTATCTGCCGGGCTGGATCAGGCGTTTCATAAGCAGCCGCGGCATGTCGCGGCGGCCGTCCGCCACGCACAGGATGTACACGGTCCTGTCGCTGATGCGGTAGAGTATACGGTACTGCCTGTAATGCACCTCGCGAAATTCCCGAATACCGAATTCCAACAATTCCTTGGGAAAATTGCCTCGACCGGGATTTTCTACAAGCCCGGCAACACAGTCCTGAAGGGCTTCCACTATTGCGCAGGCCGCCTCGCGTGAATCCTTCCAGGCAATGTACGCATCGATTTCCCGCAGATCATTGGCTGCATCGGCAGTCAGCACAATCGCATACGACATCAACCAGCTCTCCGACGCCTCAAAATATCCTCAAATACCTCGTTTGCCGGGATAACCTTACCCTCCTCAATCTGACGATTGCCCAGAGCCAGGATCTGGAGCAAGGCCAGGGTTTCCTGAGTCTGCTCATAGCTGGCGACATCCTGCAGGACGGCCTTGGCTTCGCCGTTCTGGGTAATGATCAGCGGTTCCCCGCCCTCACCCAACTCGCGTATGATTTCGGCAGCATGGGCCTTAAGATAACTGATCGGCTTGATCTGTTCAGAAAATTTCATGGGTTCGCCTCCCTGCGGCAACTGGACCAAATATAGTCTCTAAATAAGTCGCCCGCAAGTATCCTGACGCCTCACTCCTTCACAACCGCACACAACAGTCCCCGCAGCTGGTACGAGCCAAAGGCCGGATCATACGGCGGCCCGGCGTTGGTCAGGACGTTGGCCGCCGACTCCAGTTCGCCGAAATGGCCCACGCCCCGCTCCGGGAACCACCAGCCGTGGTCCACACTCGCCACCCCATCCATGATGTCCGGCGTGACCCGCACCCGCATCCGGATTTCCCCGCGCGGACTTGTGACCCGCGCCCAGTCGCCGTCAGCCACGCCGCACTGCGCTGCCGTCCCCGGCGAAAGCTCCACCAGCGGATCGGGCCGCCGGGCGCGCAGAAAGTCGATCTGCCGGCCCTCGCTGTGGAAAAATTCCAGCCGCCGCGCCCCGGTGGTCAGGACCAGCGGAAACTCCCGGGCCGTGTCCGGTGTGGAGACCGGACTTTCCGGCGGCTCTTGGTAGCTTGGCAGCGGGTCGTAGCCAAGCCGGGCCAGCGGCTTGGAAAAAAGCTCCACCGTGCGCGAGGGCGTGCGAAAGCCTTTTTCCAGGTAGCGGCGGTAGTGAGGCCGGGCCAGGACAAGGCCGCGCTCGGCCAGCTCGGCAAAGGTCACCCCGGCCGGACGCAGCCGGGCATCGAAAATCGACTCCAGCGGCTCATCCGCCCCGGCAAGGCCCAGCCGGCCGGCCAGATCGTTTAAAATATGCTCGATCTGCCGGCACTCCCCTGTCTGTACCAGCTTGCGGTGGGCGCCAACACCGCGCGGGGCCACCAGCGGCAGCTCGATCACGCCGTCGATCTCCGGCCACATGGCGCCGGGCAGCACATAATCGGCCAACGCCGCCGTCGGCGTCAGAAAATGGTCCGTGACCACCAGCAGATCAAGGGCTTTGAGCGATTCCAGCACGGCCTGCGAATCGGCCACCGTGGCCAGCGGGTTGTTGCCGAAAAGAAGCAGCGCCCGCACCCGGTAGGGTTCCCCCGTGCGCATGGCCGAAAAAAGCCCGGGGATGTGCGCTGACGGCATAAACGCCCGGAAACCGCCCAAAAGCTTGAACTGCTGCGCCCCGATGCGCTTGCCCAAGGCTTCGGCCGGCAACTCCTGGCGAAGGACCGGATACGCGCCGATCAGGTCTTCGCCAAAAACGTCCCCTCCCGGCACGTCCAGGTTGCCGGTCAGGCCGCGCAAAATGGCCACCGCCCGCACCGTTTGCAGGCTGTTGGGGTTCTGCTCGATGGACACGCCCCAATCGAGTATGGACGGCCGGTCCAGGGCGTAGCGCCGGGCCGCCTCCAGCATCGACGCTGCCGGCACGCCGGTCACCGCCTCGCACCAGGCCGGCGTGTACGCGCCAACGGCCGCGCGCAGTTCGGCCAAACCCGTGGTGTGCTGCTCCACAAACTCCCGGTCGTACCAGCCCTCTTCGATAATCGCCCGGATCATGGCCAGGGCCAGCCCGGCGTCGGTGCCCGGCCGGATCGGCAGCCACAGGCCGCAACGCTTGGCCGTCTCGCTGCGCCTGGGGTCCACGGCTATGCCGAACGCCCCGGCGGCCAGGGCCTTTTTGACCGGAAACGACAGCTCGCCGTCCGGCCCCGAAACCAGCGGATTGTGGCCCCAGAATACAATGGTGCGCGGCGGCGTGTCGCCGTAATAATCCCCGACCACAAAGCCGCCATAGGTCAGGTTGGAAACGGTGATGCGGGGGATAAAACAGTTGGCCAGCCCCGGCTCATACCAGTTGGGCGTGCCAAAGGTGTTGGCAAAGCGGATGACGTGGAAATAATGCGGCCGCCCGGTCCCCTGGCCCAAAGCCACCGACTCCGGCCCGGTCTCGCGGCGAAATCCGTCCAGCCGCGCCGCAATGTCGCCCAAAGCCTCGTCCCAGGAGACCGGCGCAAAATGCCCGCTCCCCCGCGCCCCAACCCGCTTAAGCGGCACGGTCAGCCGGTCCGGGTGGTACAGCATCGCCGGCACGGACAGGCCCTTGACGCACATCCGGCCCAGATTAAACGGCGATCCCAAGCCCGGCCGCACCCGCAACACCCGCCCGCCCGCCACCGTCAGCCGGGCGGCGCAACCGCCGTGGCAGCCGCGACAGATGCTTGCGTGATCGCCGTTGTGGGGGGTCATAAAAGAGTGCCTCCGGCGGCCAAAGGGCAGTGCCCTTTGGAATCCCACAGGGGGGGAGTATGTGAGTCGGATGGGCGATGGTTCTGACGGGAGTGAGGGCATGGGAAAAGAGGAAGAGTGCCTCCGGCGGCCAAAGGGCAGTGCCCTTTGGAAACCCACCTGGGAGGAAGTACGGGAAGGGGCGGGGGCATGGCCGGTCGTGCAATCAGATGAGGGCCAGGAAGAAGCAGACCACGGCCAGAAATCCCAGGGCCGTGCGCGAGGCGTGGAGCAGGTTCCACTTCTCCAGAAGCGCCCGGATGGCGGCGTCGGCCGTGTCCGGGTCGGCAGCCATGAGCGTCCGGTTGACCGGCATGATAAAGCGGTAGGTCACCACCCAGTTGGCAATGGAAAAGAGCGCGCCGGTGACGTACAGCGCCTTGCCGGCCCAGTAGGCGGCCAGCAAACCGAAGAAAAAGCCGCCGATGGCCAAAGAAGCCTGCATCCACAAGGCCCGCGGGTAGCTGGCCTGCCACTGGGCCAGCATCTCTCCGTCAAGAAGCACCCGCCGGGCCGGATGCTCGACCAGATTGATGTACAGGGCCGCGCCGGTAAAGGCGGCCATGATGGCCAGGGCAATGGCACCGAATTCCATAGGACAGCCTCCGCTTACGCGCCGACTTCGGCCAGGGTTTCGAGCAGGGCGGCAATGGCCGTGTCCTGCTCGGCGTCGGTCAGTGACGGGTACATGGGCAGGGAGAAGATCTCCCGGGCCGCCAGTTCGGTGTGCGGCAGGTCGCCTTCCTTGTAGCCCAGATGGGCATAGCCGGTCATGGTATGGATGGGCCAGGGATAGCTGATATTGACGTTGACGTCCCGGGCCTTGAGGCCGGCCATGACCGCGTCGCGCCGGGGATGGCGCACCACGTACAGATAGTAGGCGTGCTCGTTGCCGGGGGCCGTGGCCGGCAAGGAGAGCGAGGTTCCGGCCAGGGCCGCGTCGTAGCGGGCGGCCAGTTCCCGGCGGCGGGCGAGGTAGGCCGGCAGATGGGCCAGCTTGCCGCGCAGGATGGCGGCGTGGAGTTCGTCGAGCCGGCTGTTGTAGCCGTCTTCCAGGGCGTAATAGGTCTTTTCCATGCCGTAAAAACGCAGCCGGCGCAGCTTCTGGTCGATGGCTTCGCTGCCGGAGAGCACCATGCCGCCGTCGCCGTACGTCCCGAGGATTTTGGTCGGATAAAATGAAAAGGCGGCCGCGTCGGCCAGGGAGCCGCAGACCTTGCCGTGGCGGGTCGCGCCGTGGGACTGGGCGCAGTCCTCGATGACGGCCAGCCCATGGCGGGCGGCGACCGCAGCCACGGCCTCCATGTCCACGCACTGGCCGAAAAGATGCACCGCCACGACGGCCCGGGTGCGCGGCGTGACCGCCGCTTCCAGCCTGTCCACGTCCATCAAATAGGTGGCCGGGTCGATGTCGACGAACCGGGGCACGCCTCCGGCGCTGACAATGGCCGAGACGGTCGGCACGGCGGTGTTGGAGACGGTGATGACCTCGTCGCCGGCTTTAAGGCCAGCCGCCAGCAGGGCCAGCATGACGGCATTGGTGCCATTGTCCACGCCGACGCCGTGGGCCGCGCCGCAGTAGTCGGCAAATTCCCGCTCAAAGGCGGCCACATTGGGGCCGAGGATAAGCTTGCCCGAGGCCAGCACCGCTTCCACGGCCGCCAGTATCTCGCCCCGCTCGGCCTCGTATTCTTTCAAATATCCCCAAACATTGACTGGCATAGTGTGTACTCCTCACTCTCGTACTCTCCCCCTTTGCAGGGTCCGGGGGATCATCCCCCGGCCGCCGGAGGCCTCTTCCGTCTTCGCCCCTCGCCTCTCGCCTCTTCTCTACCCGCCTGCCGCCGCCTGTCGCAGGCGCGCCAGGGTGCGGGCGTCGGCGAGCAGGGCCTCGGCGAGGGGCTGGCCGTGGCCGGTGCGGATGGCGGTAAAGACGCGCCCAAAGAAGCCGGCAAAGGCGTCGGCCGGCGGGGTGGTCTGGCTCGTCTGGCCGGTTGGGGCGTTGAGGGCCAGGGCCAGGGCAGCGTTTGGCGGCGGGGTGAAGGCCCGGTCCATGGTGGCGGCCAGGGAGGGACCGAGGATGTCCAGGCGGTTGGCGTAGCCGGTATCGAAGCCAAAGGTAGCGGCGAAACTTTTGCCGCCCGGGTAGGTCATGTGGCAGACGAAGGCGGTATCCACTTCCGGGCCGCGCGACAGGATGCGGCAGGCGACATGGTCCGGCTCGGTCCCGAAAAAGAAGCGTCCGGGGCTGGCGGCGTAGGCCCCGAGGTCGTAAAGCGCCCCACCGCCACAGTCGGAGCGGTGGCGGAAGTTGCCGGCCGGCAGCGGCGGAAAGGAGAAGATGGCGGACAGGCGTGTGGGGGCGCTGCCGGCGGCGGCAAAGGCAGAGAGGACGGCAGCCGGGCGCGGGTGGTCGGTCCAGACCGTGGCTTCGGCCAGGACCAGATTTTTTCGGGCCGCGAGATTGGCGGCCTGTTCGGCCTCGGCCAGGGCGAGGAAGGCCGGTTTGTCCACGATGACATGGCGGCCCGATTCCAGGGCGGCCAGGGCCAGGGCGGCGTGGCGGCTGTTTTCGGTGGAGACGTAGACGATCTCGGCCGGGCTGTGGGCCAGGGCTGTGGCCGGGTCGTCCTGCCAGGCCACGGGCAGCCCGGCCGGGATAGCGGGACGCCGGCCGCTTCGCGAGGCCACGGTCAGGCCGGTGACGCCAAGGTCCGGGAGGTTTGGCAGCACCCGGCGGGCAAAGATGTCGGATGCGCCAAGGACAAGGAGCTTCACGGCAGGGTCTCCAGCAGGCCCAGGCAGGCGATGAGATTTCGGGCCTCGATATTGACGTGCCCATGCCGGGCCATGCGCCACAGCTGGCCAAGCGTCATCCAGATGTAGTGCTCTGGGAGGGCAAGGTTTTGCCCGGGCGGCAGTTCCACCACCATGTAGCGGTTCTGGAAGTGGTAAAAGCGCCCACCCTCTTCGGACTGCACGGTATCGTAGCGCACGACGAGGTGCTCCGGATCGAGAAAATGCTCCAGAAAACGCGGGGGGCAAGTCCTTTGGGATCGGGCGGCCACTTCGGAGCAGGCCACGGTGGGACCGATCTCCATGCCGTCGCGGTTGCCGGGTTCGAGGCTGCCCCGGGCCAGGAAATGGAGTACGCCGCCGTGGCGCTGGCACAAAAATCCGACCAGCCCCTGGCCTTTGTGATGCAAAAGCGGCTGGGACCAGCGGGTGGATTCCCGGGTCTTGGCGGCCACGTCCACGCCGATGACGGAAAAGTACAGTCCCGACTCGTGGCGGATGTCCGTATCCGTCACCATCCAGCTGCGCAGGCGGTCCAGGGGCAGGGGCAGGACGCGCATGGCATGGCGGGCCTTGCCGGCCGTCAGCCAGGCCATGAGCCGGTCCATGGTATGGCGTTCCTTGTCCGAGCGGCAAAACGACAGATAGATGTCCAGGCCAAAGCCGGTGACCCCGTCGACCAGGCCATAATCCGGCGATTCGTCGGGATCGGCCAGGGGAATGAGCGAGACCACCGTGCGGGCGTCCATGTTGACGATGTTGTCGTGGGCGAGCAGGGCCTTGATCTGCCCGAGCGTCAGCCAGCAGAAATCCTCGTGCATGGGCACGGGGCCGTCCACGGCCACCACCATGTTGCGGTTTCGTTTGCGCAGAAACCGCGCCCCCTGTTCCGGCTGGAGCTGGTCGAGCAGCACCCGGGCCAGACCGGGCTCGGTGAAGTATTCGAGGTAGCGCGGGGCGCTGCCCTGGTGCACCCGGGAATAATTGCTGTGGGTGGCCTGGACCGTGGGCGAGAGCTGGAGGATGTTGATGTTGCCCGGCTCCATCTTGGCCTGCATGAGAAAATGGAGCACGCCGTCGATTTCCCGGGCCAGGAGGCCGAGGATGCCCACTTCGGGCTGGTTGATGATGGGCTGGTCCCAGGTCGGCGCGGGACCGAAGCCGGTTTCCACCCGAATGCCCTCGATGGAGAAAAACCGCCCCGAGCGGTGGACCAGGCGCAGGGGTCCCGGGGCGTAGTGCCACTGGTTGAGGCTGGCCAGGGGGACCTGGCGCACCTCGAAACGGTGGCAGCGGTCCTTGGCGGCAAACCAGTCCCTGACGGCGTCAAGATCCGGGAATTCCCCGGCCATGGCCCGGCACGACTGCAAAAAAGCCTGACGAACGCCGGCGAAGCTCATGGGTTGGCCACCGCAGCCAGATAGTCGTCGTAACTGCGGATCGAACGGCCCATGTCGTAGTGGGTGCTGGCCAGGACCAGACAGACCGCCCCCGGGGAAATGTCGCGGATGTCGATGTAGACCATGGCCGGGATGAACAGGCCCCGGGCCGGGTCGTCCAGGCGGTGGGACAGGCGGGCCAAGCCGTCGGTGAGGTCGAGTCGCAGCGAACCGGCCACGCAGACCACCAGTTGGTCGGTGTCGCGATGGGCATGGCCGCCGCGCTCGGCTGTCATGTGGTGCATGTAAAAGACGCGGCGGATGGGAAAGGGGATGGTCCGGCCGGCTTCCACGGCCGAAAGCGCCCCCCGGTCGTCGCCGACGGTGGGGACGTCAATGGTGCGGACCAAGGTCAGCGGGCTTACCATCGCCGGGGCTCCCGGCCGCCAGGCGTGCCACCACCATGGACCTCGCGCACCACGAACTGGGGCGCGCGGTTGGCTTCAAGCAGACCCCGGCCCACGTATTCGCCAAGCAGGCCGAGCATGACGAGCTGGATGCCGGCGAAGATGACCACGGTGACGTAAAGCGTGGGCCAGCCGGCCGGCACCTCCACACAAAACAGCTTTTCAAGCAGGCTCCACACGGCCATGACCAGCCCGAAGGCGCTGACCGCCAGCCCAAGCACGGCAGACAGGCGCAGCGGGGCCACGGAAAAATTGACGAACATGGTCAGCCACAACCGCACGAGCTTCCACAGGGTGTAGCCCGACCGGCCGGTCTGGCGCTGGCAGTGCGTCACCGGCACCTGGGTGATGTTGTCGGTGACCCGAAAAATCAATCCGTCGACATAGGGAGACGGGCCGGCATAGTCGGTGATGCGGTCCACGATGAAGCGGCTGAGGCACTTGAAACTCGACAGATAGAGATGGGGCGGTTTGCCGAGCAGCCAGGTGGCCACCCGGTCGTGAAAGGCGCTGCCCCAGTTGCGCAGGGGATGGTGGCACTTTTCCCGGAACGCGCCGTAGACCACGTCGTAGCCGCCGGCCACGGCCGTTTCCACCAACCGGGCCGCCTCGGCCGGAGGATTTTGGAAATCGTCGTCCATGATCACGACATACTCGCCCCCGGACTGGCACAAGCCGGCCATGACCGCGCTATGCTCGCCGAAATTGCGGGCCAGCTTGAGATAGGTCACCCGGCCGGCATGGCGTTCGCAACAGGCCAGGCATTCCCGATGGCTGCCGTCGCGGCTGCCGTCGTTTATGAGCACCACATCGGTTTGCGGCAGGGGCGGATTGGCGAGCAGGTCGTCAACCAGCCGGCCAATGGTGGCCTCGGCGTTGTACACCGGGATCACGACCGTGAGTGTTGGGGAAGATGGGGCTGCTATCATATCCCGTTTCAGGCGGATTGCAGGTTGTCGGCGACAGGTTTGCGGGCCAGGGCGAATATGGAAAGCCCAAAAGGCAACGAAAGTCCATGCCTTACAATCATGTCATTTTCAAGGCTGCGAATCCCGGCCAGGATGGCGTTGACCGGTCCGGGCAAAGGCGCAAGATCGGACACCGGCCCCTGGCCGTCCGGACGCGGGCGTTTGCGCCAAAGCCGCACCAGGGCGGCGATGGGAAACAGGATCGTATTGGAATAGCTGAAAATTTCCAGAGTGAAGCCGGCAGCGGCCAAAAGCCGGCGCACCTCGTCGGCCTGATAGCGTTTCACCACCCCGACCGCCCGGTCGTGCTGGCTGTAAAGGGCATCGAAGGCCACCAGATTGAGGATCAGCGCCCCGCCCGGGGCCAGCACCCGGAAAAGCTCCCGAAAGGCGGCCGGCACCTCGGCCGGCGGCACATTGGCCAGGACGTCCAGGGACACGGCCACATCAAAGCTTGCCGCAGCAAACGGCAGGGTCGTGGCCGAGGCCTGCACCAGGGGAAAGGGGCCGCGCCGCCGGGTCAGCGACAGGGCCGTGGCCGACAGATCGAGCCCCACGGGCGCAACATCGCGCAGGAGATCGAGAGCTTTGCCCGTGCCGCAACCGGCGTCGAGCACCCGGCCCGGGCCCTTCACCAACCCCCGGCACCGGTCAAAGGCCTTTTGCAGCTGGTCGTGCAGGCCAAGGTACCACCAGTGGTGCTCCTCGGACCCGAACATGGTGGCGTATTCAGCTTCTTGCATGGACAATGCATCCTCTGGCGATCAGTCTGCGGACGCGGCCGCAGGGGCCACGTCGTGGCCTCACTCTAGCGGTTTGCCCAAAAAAAATCTATTGCACCGAGGCAAGTATCCCGCAGCACGAGGCCGCCATGTCGCCGTTGTCCGCACCCCAGCCGCTTTTCTCCGTCATCGCCCCGGTCCTTGGCGAATGCGGCCGCATAAACGGCCTGGTGGACAACATCCGGGCTGCCGGCTACGGCCTGGCCATAGAGATCATCGTTGTCGACGGCGACCCGGCCGGAGCGACGCTTCGCGCCCTGGACCGGCCCGGCGTCACCGGCCTGACCTCGCCCCCGGGCCGGGGCCGGCAGCAAAATGCCGGCGCGGCCGTGGCTTCGGGCGAATATCTTTTATTTCTGCACGCCGACACCCGCCTGCCGGCCGGGGCCTTCGAGGCGGCCGCCGGCCTGCTCGAGGGCCGGGCCGAACTCGGGGCCTTTTCCCTGGCCATCCGCTCGGACAACGTCCTGCTGCGCCTCATTGCCGCCGCGGCCACCTGGCGGTCGCGTTTTTTTTCCCTGCCCTACGGCGATCAGGCCCTGTTTCTGCGCCGGGATCTGTTCGAGGCCATGGGCGGCTTTGCCGACATCCCCATCATGGAAGACGTGGAACTGGTGCGCACCCTGCGCCGGGCCGGCGGGCGGGTGGCCATCTCCCCCCGCTGCGTCACCACCTCGGCCAGACGCTGGCGGGCCGGGGGCATCCTGGCCACCACCGGGCGCAATCTGGCCCTGCTGCTCTTTTTCACCCTGGGCGTTTCGCCCCACCGCCTGGCCCGCCACTACCCGGCCATGCCCGAAGGCCCAAAGCAGGCAAACGCCCCGGCCGGAAACCGGCCGTGAGCGAAACCGCCCTGCTGGTCATGGTCAAGGCCCCGCTGCCCGGCCTGGTCAAAACCCGGCTGGCCGCCGCCATCGGCCCGGCCGCCGCCCTTTGCGCCTACCGGGCCATGGTCGGCAATGTCCTGGCTGCGGTTGACGCCTGCGGCCTGCCGGCCAGCATCGTCTATACCCCGGGCCCGGCCCGAGAGGCCGTGGCCGGGCTGTGCGGCCCGGCCCGGCGCTGCCTGCCCCAGGCCCCGGGCGATCTCGGGGCCCGCATGGCCGCCGCCCTGGCCCGGGCCTTTGCCGACGGGGCAAAAAAGGCCGTGCTGATCGGCTCCGACCTGCCCCTGGTGACTCCGGGGCTGCTGCGCCGGGCGGCGCATATCCTTTGCACCCGCCCGGCCGTGCTCGGGCCGGCCGACGACGGCGGCTACTGGCTGATCGGGTTTGGCCGGGACGGGTTTTGGCCGGACGTTTTTACCGACATGCCCTGGAGCACGCCGGCCGTGGCCGCCCTGACCCTGGACCGCCTGGCCGCAGCCGGCCGCCGGCCGGGGATTTTGCCCAGGCTGCCCGACTGCGACACGCCGGGCGACCTGGCCCGGCTGGCCGGCCCGCCCTGGCGGGAACAGCTCGAGGCCACGCCCTTTGGCCGATTTCTGGCCCAGGGGCCGGCCGCGATGTTTGACCAAAACCCCGGCTGCCGTTAAGACTCAGGCGAAAATGATGCGACGCCGCCAAAGGGCGGCCGCAGGAGCAGGGAGCGCCATTGGCGACGCCAAGCGGTGAATTAAGCGCCAGGACCCTTATGTCCTGCTTTTTGCGCTGCTACCTCGTGGGAGCCGCCTTTAACACCCGTGGCCTGCAGCACGTGGGGCTGGCCTATGCCATGGAGCCGGGACTGGTGCGGCTCTATCCCGATCCGGCCGTTCGCAACGAGGTTTTTGAGCGCTATCTCAAGCTTTACAATACCCATTTTTTCTGGACGCCGCTTTTGGTGGGACTTTTCCTGTCGCTTGAGGAGAAAATAGCCCAGGGGCTCGCGCCAGCGGAAATGCTTGACAACGTCAAGACCACAACGGCATTCACCCTCTCCGCCATAGGCGATACGTTTTTTTCCGCCAGCGTCATGGGCCTGTGGGGCATCTCGGCGGCCTGTCTGGCGGCCAGCGGCCGCTACAGCCTGCTGCTGGCCGCGGCGGCGGTCCTGTTTGTCACCGCCCAGGTGTTCAAGGCCATCACCTTTCGCACCGGCTACCGCGAAGGCTTCCAGGTGCTGCGGCGGCTCAAGCGCTGGGATCTGGTCAACCTCGGCCGGCGCATCAAGATGGCCAATGCCGTGCTTCTGGCCGTCTTTTGGATTTTGGCCCGGCCCCGGGGCGAGACCGGTTCGGCCCTGGCCGATGCGGCGCTGATCGGCATTCTGGCCGCCTGGGCCGCCACCCGGCCGTCCGTGGCCCGGGAGGTCGCCTTGCTGGTCCTGGCCGCCGGCTGGATTTTCGCCCGTTCCATGTGGCCGGCCTGAGGGCCGGCAAAACCGCCCGACGCCTTCGCCGGGACAACCGCCGATACGGTGGACGATGACCGAGCCATCCCCTTTCGCCCCAACCATGGGCGCTGACGATATCCTGGCCGACAAGAGCGGCTACTCGCTGCGGGTTCGTGTGTTAAACGACCAGGGTCTGCACGCCCGCCCTGCGGCCAGACTGGCCCAGGAAGCCCAGAAATTCGCCTGCGACGTCCATCTGCGCCATGACGAGGCCGAGGTGGACGCCAAGAGCATCCTGGATATCCTGACCATGGCCGCCGGCCATGGCAGCGAGCTGGAACTGCGCGCCCAGGGACCAGGCGCCGTGGACGCCTTGCGCCATCTTGGCGAACTGTTCCGCAACCGCTTCCGTTAGACCGCCAACCCCAACGCCCACCGCGTGCCGACCGCCGCCCCGCGCCGCCGGTACGCCAAGGACCAGCCCGACATGGCAACCCTCAAAGGCATTCCCGTCTCCGCCGGCATCTCCATCGGACGGGCCTTTTTCCTCAACCGCTCCGGGGCCGGACCGCTGCCCCGCCAGACCCTGCCCGAAGCCCTGGTCGGGCCGGAAATCGCCCGTCTGGAACGGGCCTTTGCCCAGTTCGGCCTGGAAATCGAGCAGGCCCGGGAACGCATCCCGGCGGAACTGCGCGAACACACGCTCATTATCGATTCCCATCTGATGATCCTTAAGGACCCGAAACTCTCGGGCGTGGCCAAGCGCTACATCCAGACCCTGGGCATCAACGCCGAATGGGCCCTGGACAAGGCCGTGGCCGACCTGGAAAAGGCCTTCGAGGCCCTGGACGATCCCTATTTCCGCGACCGCATCCAGGACGTGCGCACGGTTTCCGGCCGCGTCCAGGCCCGGCTGGCCGGCCAGACCGCCGAAACCCGGGCCATCGAGAGCCGGGTGGTGCTCATGGCCCACGACGTCTCCCCGGCCGACACCGCCTCCCTGCAGACGGACAAGATCATGGCCCTGGTCACGGTCCAGGGCGGCAAGACCTCCCATACCGGCATTCTGGCCCGGACCCTTGGCATCCCTGCCGTGGTCGGGGTGACCGAACTGGAGCGCGAGGTGCGCGACGGCGATCTGGTGGTGGTGGACGGGCTGCGCGGCGTGGTGGTGCTGTCCCCGGCCGAGGACGAACTGGCCCGGCTCTCCGACCTCAAATACCAGTTCGAGGCCTATCAGGCCGGCATCATGCGCGGCTGCCATCTGCCGGGCGAAACCATTGACGGCTACCGGCTCAAGGTCAAAGCCAACATCGAGATGCTCGACGAGGTGGCGACCGTGGTCAACAACGGCGGCGAGGGCATTGGCCTGTACCGCACCGAATATTCCTACATGAACCGGGTGAAACTGCCCACCGAGGAAGAACTTTACCAGGAATACCTGGATCTTGCCACGATCATGTCGCCGCGGCGGGTGACCCTTCGCACCCTGGACGCCGGGGCCGACAAGTTTGTGAGCACCCTTGGGGCCCTTGATGAGCGCAACCCGGCCCTGGGCCTGCGGGCCATTCGCCTGTGCATGCACCACCCCGACATTTTCAAAACCCAGTTGCGGGCCATCCTGCGGGCCTCGGTTGCCGGCAACATCTCGGTGATGTTCCCCATGATCTCGGGGCTGCGCGAAATCAGGCAGGCCAAGGCCATGCTGGCCGAGGCCCGGGCCGAGCTGCGCCAGGAAGGCCTGCGTTTTAACGCCGAACTGCCGGTCGGCATCATGATGGAGCTGCCCTCGGCCGTCATGATCGCCGAGGTGCTGGCCCGGGAAGTGGATTTTTTCAGCATCGGCACCAACGACCTCATCCAGTACTCCCTTGGCATCGACCGCACCAACCGCTACGTGTCCCACATGTACCAGCCCCTGCACCCGGCCGTGGTGCGCTCCATCAAGCACGTGGTCGACGCCGCCCATCAGGCCGGCATCGAGGTGAGCCTTTGCGGCGAGATGGCCTCCGATCCCTTCTGCGTGCCCATTCTCATGGGCATGCAGATCGATTGCATCAGCTTAACCCCCCAGGCCATCCCCGGCATCAAGCGCATTATTCGCCAAGCCACCATGGACGATTGCAAAAATCTGCTTAAATTGGTCCTGGAAAGCCCGTCCGTGACCCGGACCAATGCCCTGGTCCAGGAAACCATCTTCCGGCAGTTCCCGGACGAGCTGATGTTTTATTCCTCCCTGCTTGACCGGGACGAAAATCCGGCCCATTGACCGCCCGGGCTGCCGGGCCGTATCAGGGGCCTTGCAAACGACGGTCTCCGAGCGGGCGCGCCCTTGACGCCCATCGGGCGCGTATCGGGCGCGAAAGCGCCACACTAAGGATGTCATGGCAGCGAAAGAATCGGGCGAAAAGCTCATTGCCCTCAATAAAAAGGCCCGTCACCTCTACGAGATTATCGACAAATTCGAGGCCGGCCTGGTCCTGGTCGGCTCCGAAGTGAAATCCCTTCGGGCCGGGCGCATCAGTTTCAAGGACGGCTACGTCAAGATCCAGGGCGACGAGGCCTTTCTTGTCGGCGTGCATATCGCGCCCTATGAGAATGCCGGCGATTTCGGCCATGAGCCGGAACGGCCGCGAAAGCTGCTGCTCCATGCCGCCGAAATCCACGTCCTTCGGGTCAAGGTGGAACAAAAGGGCCTGACCGTGGTGCCGCTGCGGGCCTATTTTAAAAATGGCCGGGCCAAGATGGAAATCGCCCTGGTCCGGGGAAAGAAAGTGTTTGACCGCCGCGACGACCTCAAATCCCGGGATCTGGCCCGCGACGCGGCCCGGGAACTGGCGCGGCACTAAGGACAGACCGCCTCTGCCCGCCCCGGCCCGCTTCCGGCCTAGGGCAAAACCGCTGCAAGGAACCTTTGTATGGGCCGCTACCGCTTTCTTCTCACGCTGCTTGTCCTGCTTGCCTCGGCCGGCCTCTGCCCGGCCTGGGCGGCCGAGTCCGACGAACGGGTGGAAGTCTTCCTCGACGAGACGGCCGCCCTGTTCGGGCAGTCTGAAGCCGATGTCGTGCGCAACCTCGGCGCGCCCCGGGAACGGTTGGCCGTGCCGTTTACCAGCCCCCACGACGACAAGCCCTACGAGATCATCACGCTTGCCTACGACGGCATGGTGGTGTCGCTGTACAGCATGGAAGAAGGCCAGCGCCAGTTCTTCCACCAGATCCGCATCCTTTCCTCCCCGTCCTGCTTTGCCCGAAAGATCTGCCGGGGCACGCCCAAGGAGCGCCTCTCCGCCGTGCTTGGCCCGCCCGAAGAGGTGGAAGACAACCAGTGGCGCTACTCCGACATGAGCGGCTACAACGAGCTGTCGTTCACTTTTGACGCGGCCGGAGCCGTGGACACCCTGACCTGGACCGCCGAGGCAGACTGACCCCTATGACCCAAGCCCCCGCCCTCTCCGCCGAGGCCCGCCGCTTCCTGGAAAAAACCTTCCCCGGCGACGCGGCCGTCACCTCGCCCGAGGAAATGTTCGTCTACGGCACCGACGCCTCCCGCCGCCATGCCATGCCAACGGCCGTGGTGCGGCCGGACTCCGTGGAGCAGGTGCGCGAACTCCTGGCCTTTGCCGAGGCCAACCGCCTGCCCATCCTGCCCCGCGGCCGGGCCACCAACACGGTTGGCGACTGCATCCCGGTCACCGGCGGCATTGTCGTGTCCACGGCGCGCTTAAACCGCATCCTGGAGATTGACCCCGACGACTTCGTGGCCGTGGTCGAACCCGGCGTGGTCACCGGCGATTTGCAGGCCGCCCTGGCCAGGGAACGGCTTTTTTACGCGCCCGACCCGGCCAGCGTGAAATTTTCCACCATCGGCGGCAACGCTTCCACCTGCGCCGGCGGGATGCGGGCGGTCAAGTACGGCGTCACCCGCGACCATATCCTCGGCATCGAGGCCGTGCTTCCGGGCGGCGAGCTGGTCCGTTTTGGCGGGCGCACCCATAAAAACGTGGTGGGCCTTGATCTCACCCGCCTGTTTGTCGGTTCCGAAGGCACCCTTGGGCTCATGACCCGGCTGACCGTCAAGCTCCTGCCCCTGCCGGCCGCCACCGCCACCCTGGCCCTGGCCTTTGCCGACGTGGACACGGCGCTGACTGCAGCCGGCGACGTGTTTCGGGCCGGCATTTTGCCGGCCGCCCTGGAATTTCTGGGTCGGGAGGCCATGGTCGCCGTGGCCGGGATCAGCGAGGTGCCCTGGCCGGCCGAGGCCGGCGCGGTCCTGCTTATCCGCGTGGACGGCTCGCCTGCGGCCGTGGCCGCCGACCTGCGGCTGCTGGAAACGGCCACCCGCCCGGCCGGTCCGGTCTGGAGCCGCCCGGCCGCCACCCGGGAGGACGAAGAAGCCCTGTGGGAACTGCGCCGGCTGCTCAATCCCGCCTCGTTTAAGGCCGCGCCGGACAAGATCAGCGACGACGTCACCGTGCCGCGCGGCCGGCTGCGCGAAGCCGCCGCCGGCATCGCCGCCGTGGCCGGGGAACTGCGCCTGAAGATTCTTTTTTTCGGGCATATCGGCGACGGCAACCTCCACGTCAACATCATGCACGATGCCGCCGACCCGGATGAACGCGACCGGGCCCAAACCGCCCGGGAACGCATCCTCGGCCTGTGTCTGGCCCTTCGCGGCACCCTGTCCGGCGAACACGGCGTCGGGCTGTCCAAACTGCCGTTTATCGACCGCCAGCTCTCGCCCCTGGAGCGCGACCTCATGGCCCGGGTCAAGGCTGCGTTCGACCCGCACGGCATCATGAACCCCCACAAGGCGTACTAGCGTGTCCACGGAACTGACCCCCGTCCATTGCCTGCACGGCCAGGGACGTCGCCCGGAGTGCATCCTGTGCGGCCGCTGCCTGCCGGCCTGTCCGCTGTTTACCGCCACCGGCCGCGAGGAGTTGTCCCCGCGCTCCAAATTTTTCCTGGCGAGGGCCGTGGCCGAGGGCCGGGCCGAGCTGTCGGCCAAGGCCGCCGAGATCCTCACCACCCAGTGCCTGTCCTGCGGCCGCTGCGAAAACGCCTGTCCGCTCGGCCTTTGCGGCCCGGATCTGGTGGCCGAGCTGCGCGCCTCCCATCCCGGCTTTGCCGGTTTTCTCTGGAAGCTTTGGATCGAGCGGGCCGGGCTCATGTGGCCCCTGGCCCGGTCGCTGACCCGCCTGCTCCCCGGCTCGGTCCCCATCGAGGCCGTGGCCCGGGCCCGCGACGCCCTGGCCGCCATGGGTTCGGGCAATGCCCCGGCTCCCTGGCTTTTGCCCAAGACCTACGACATCCGCCACCTGGGCAAAAAGGCCGTGCTCTTTGCCGGCTGCGTGGCCGAGCACGCCAACCCGCGTTGGAAAGACAGCGCCAACCGGCTGCTGGCCGGCCTTGGCATCGACGTCCTGCCCGATCCGGGCTTTACCTGCTGCGGCTGCACCCTGGGCCATGCCGGTGCGCCCGACGCCCAGGCCGCCATGCAGCAGCAAAATATCGAGGCCTGGCGCAAGGCCGGCCGGCCGCTCATGGTGGTTTTTTGCGCCACCTGCCGTTGCGGCCTTCGGGCCTATGCCCGAAAAGACCTGGGCCTGGCCATGGACGAGATCGGCCTTTGGCGCGACAATCTCGTCTCCCTGGCCGAGCTGTTGGGCGACACCACCTTTGCCGTGGCCAACACCGCCCCGGCGGTGGTTCGCTACCACCGCCCCTGCCACGGGGCCGGCGGCAACCAGGATCTGGGCTTTTTACGCCGGGCCATGGGCGAACGCCTCGTCTTTCGCGAGGAGGAGACCCCCTGCTGCGGCTTCGGCGGCTTGACCAAGCTGACCGCCCCGGAGCTTTCCGACGCCGTGGCCAAAAACGCCCTGGCCATCTACGCCCCCAAGCCCGGAGAACAGATCGTCACCGGCTGCTCGGGCTGCGTCACCCAGCTGCGCAGCGTCGCCCCGGACGGCGTTGTCGTCGGCCACTGGCTGGAGTGCATCGGCTGACAATCGCCCGGCCCAATAAAGACAGATTTTCGAGGCAGCAAACGCCGCCCCGCATTCATAAGGAGTCCCGCTCATGCTTAAATCCATTGCCCGGACGATGTTCGGGTCGCGAAATGACCGCTATCTGAAAGGTCTTCGCCCCATTGTCGAGGCGATCAACGCCTTTGAGCCGCAGGTCAAGGCCCTTGACGACGACGCCATCCGCGCCCGTATCGTGGAGCTTCGCCAGGAAGTGGCCGGCGGCCGCACCCTGGACGACATCCTGCCCGAAGTCTTTGCCATCGTGCGCGAGGCCTCGGTGCGCTCGCTCGGAATGCGCCACTACGACGTGCAGCTCATTGGCGGAGTCACCCTCCACCAGGGCAAGATCGCCGAAATGAAGACCGGTGAAGGCAAGACACTGGTGGCCACCCTGCCCGTGGTCTTAAACGCCCTGTCCGGCAAGGGCGTGCACCTCATCACCGTCAACGACTACCTGGCCCGCCGCGATGCCGCCTGGATGGGCAAGCTCTACGCCTTCCTCGGCCTCACCGTCGGCGTCATCCTCCACGGGCTGACCGACGAGGAGCGCCAGGCCTCCTACGGCGCAGACATCACCTACGGCACCAACAACGAGTTCGGCTTCGACTATCTGCGCGACAACATGAAGTTTTACCAGGAACAGCTGGTGCAGCGGCCGCTTAATTTCGCCATCGTCGATGAAGTGGACTCCATCCTCATCGACGAAGCCAGAACGCCGCTCATCATTTCCGGCCAGGCCGAGGATTCCTCGGTGCTCTACGCCCGGATCAATGCGCTCATTCCCATGCTCCACCGCGACACCCACTTCACCGTGGACGAAAAAGCCCGCACCGTGCTTTTGACCGACGACGGCGTCATGCGCATGGAAGACATCCTCAAAATCGACAACCTGTTCGACGCCGCCAACATCACCCTGCAGCACCATGTGCTCCAGGCCCTAAAAGCCCACCACATCTTCCAGCGCGACGTGGATTACGTGGTCAAGGACGGCGAAGTCATCATCGTCGATGAATTCACCGGCCGGCTCATGCCCGGCCGCCGCTATTCCGACGGCCTGCATCAGGCCCTGGAGGCCAAGGAACTGGTCCAGGTCGAGGCCGAAAACCAGACCCTGGCCACCATCACTTTCCAGAACTACTTCCGCATGTACAAAAAGCTGTCCGGCATGACCGGCACAGCCGACACCGAGGCCGTGGAATTCCGCGAAATCTACGACCTGGAAGTCATCTCTATCCCCACCAACCAGCCCATGGTGCGCAAGGATTTCCCCGACCTCGTCTACAAGACCCAGCGGGAGAAGTTTGAGGCCATTGCCGCCGACGTCAAGGAGCTGCACGGGCGCGGCCAGCCGGTGCTGGTCGGCACGGTCTCCATTGAAAAATCCGAGATGCTCTCGGAGATGCTCAAAAAGACCGGCGTGCCCCACGACGTCCTAAACGCCAAGAACCACGAGAAAGAAGCCGAAATCGTGGCCCAGGCCGGCCACGCCGGCAAGGTCACCATTGCCACCAACATGGCCGGCCGCGGCACGGACATCGTGCTCGGGCCCGGCGTGGTCGAGCTCGGCGGCCTGCACATCCTCGGCACCGAGCGCCACGAATCCCGGCGCATCGACAACCAGTTGCGCGGCCGGGCCGGCCGTCAGGGCGACCCCGGCTCCTCGCGCTTCTATCTGGCCCTCGATGACGACCTCATGCGCCTTTTCGGCTCCGACCGCTTAAAGGGCCTCATGGACAAGCTCGGCATGGAAGACGGCGAGCCCATCGAGAACCGCATGGTGTCGCGGGCCATTGAAAACGCCCAGAAACGGGTGGAAGGCCACAACTTCGAAATCCGCAAGCAGCTGCTCGACTACGACAACGTCATGAACCAGCAGCGCGAGGTCATCTATTCGCGCCGCCGGGAACTCATGGCCACCACCGAGCCGGAAGCCTTTGTCATGGCCAGCCTCGATGAAATCGTGGACGAGATCTTCGCCCCGCTGGAAGCGGCCAAGGGCACGCCCGATACCGAACTGCTGGAAATCGCCGCGGCCCAGATCGAGGACATCCTCGATCTCAAGATCGAACTGGTCAGCGGCGACCTCACGGAAAAAGAAACGGTCCTCGAATCCGCCAAGGGCCGCCAGCGCGAACTGGCCGACACGGCCGGGGCGCATTACAAGGAAGTGGCCCGCTACTTCCTGCTCGACAGCCTGGACCGCCACTGGAAGGAACACCTGCTGTCCATGGACCACCTGCGCGACGGCATCGGCCTTCGCGGCTACGGCCAGAAAGACCCCAAGCAGGAATACAAGCGCGAAGGCTTCGAACTCTTCCAGCAGCTCATTTACAGTATGCGCGATGCGGCGATCCGGGCCATGTCCCGGGTGCGCATCCGGGCCGAGGTCCAGGAAGAGGAATTCCAGCACAAGGACGATACCGCCAATGTGCAGTACTCCGGTGCGGCGGCCGCAGCTGAAGCAGCCAAAAAGGAACCCACGCGGCGCGAGGCCCCCAAGGTCGGGCGCAACGATCCCTGCCCCTGCGGCTCGGGCAAGAAATACAAGAAGTGCCACGGCGCAAAATAGCCGTCCAGGCCACGGGGCGAGGCCGAAGTGCGTCTCGCCCCTTGCCCGACAGGCCGGTTTTTTCTAAAGCAGGAGGGTAACGCCGCAGGCGTGTTCTTCTGACACTTTCCGGAAGGCGCTTTTGCGTCGGCCGGTATCTTCCCGGGCAGCCCAAAAGCACGCCCGTACGGTGGGCCATGTTCGCGATTATCGGCATTGTGGTGGTTCTCGCCTGCGTCTTCGGCGGCTTCCTGCTCGAAGGCGGCCATATGGGCGTGCTGTTCCAGCCCATCGAACTGCTCATCATCGGCGGCGCGGCCCTGGGCTCCTTTTTCATCTCCTCGCCCAAATCCATCGCCCTTGGCACCTTCAAACACGTCATGCACGTGTTTTCCGGCAAGGAACCAACGGCCGGCGACTATTCCGACCTGCTCTCGCTGCTCTTCGAACTCATCAACATCGCCCGCCGCGACGGCATCGTGGCCCTGGAGCCGCATGTCGCCAAGCCCGAACAGTCCGCCACCATCAACCGCTACCCGAACCTGGCCAAAAACAAACAGCTGGCCTATTTCATCTGCGACAACATCAAGTGCCTGCTCTCCGAAGGCATCGACGCCCACCGCTACGACGACCTCATGCGCACCGACATCGCCACCATGCACCACCACGCCATGATCGCCCCGGGAGCCGTGACCAAAATCGCCGACGCCCTGCCCGGCCTTGGCATCGTGGCCGCCGTGCTTGGCATCGTCTTGACCATGGGCAAGATCAACGAGCCGCCGGAAGTGCTCGGCCACAGCATCGGCGCGGCCCTGGTCGGCACCTTCCTCGGTATTTTACTGAGCTACGGCTTCGTCGGCCCCATGGCCGTCAACCTGGAATACCAGGCCAAGGCCCAGCAGCACATGCTCCATGTGGTCAAGGAAGTGCTGGCCGCCTTCAACTCCGGTTTCTCGCCGCTTTTGTCCGTGGAAATGGGCCGCCGGGCCATCCCCGACGATGTGCGGCCGAGCATGGAAGACATGGAAGGGGCGCTTCGTGGGAAAAAATGACGGCAAGACCGTTGTCATCTACCGCGACTCCGACGAGGGGCACGGCGGACACCACGGCGGCTCGTGGAAGGTGGCCTACGCCGACTTCGTGACGGCCATGATGGCCTTTTTCCTGCTTCTGTGGCTGGTGGTGTCGCTCAAGCCCCAGACCAAAACCGAGCTGTCCCTGGTTTTCCAGGACAAAAACGTGCCCTCCAAGGAAAAAGTCCAGAACCTGGAAAAAGTGCCCACCTTCATCAGCCCCGACGCCATCAAGGGCAACCCGGAATTCAAGCTCTCCCAGGAAAACAAGCTCAAATACGAAATCGCCATCCTGATCAAGGAGCTGATCACCTCCGATCAGGCCGTCAAAAACAACTCCGGCGTCAGCAACGACTCCTCCGGCGTGCTCATGCAGGTCAACAGCTCGGTCATGTTCAAGCCCGGCGTGGCCGAACTGACCCCGGCCGCCCGGAAGGTCCTGGACGGCGTGGCCAAAATCCTGCGCGATTTCAAGATCAACCTCACCGTGCGCGGCCACGCCGACGACGAGGAAGGCTCCGGCACCTATCCGTCCAAATGGGAACTGTCCGCGGCCCGGGCCGCGGCCGCCGCCCGCTATCTGGCCGAAAAAGCCGGCATCCCCACCACCCGCCTGCGGGCCGTGGGACTGGCCGACAGCCAGCCCCTGGTGCCGCCCACCTCGCCCGAAAACAAGGCCAGAAACCGGCGCATCGAATTCTTCTACACCAGCCCGGACATGCGCCCGGCCGAGCGGTCCCAGGACGGACCGTAGGCCGTCGTGTGCGGGCAGAGAAGAGAGAGAAGAGAAGATAGAGAAGAAGAAGATGCCTCCGGCGGCCGGGGGGATGATCCCCGG
>NZ_MLBG01000068.1 GCF_001936595.1 Desulfovibrio sp. DV | reverse complement strand
AAAGGGGTGACGGGGGGCGGATAACGGCGATACGGCGCACGCCTGTGCGTCACAACGATAAAAGTTTTTGAAAAGGGGCGTGGGGAAAAACTTTTTCCAAAAAGTTTTTCCCCACCTTCTTGAAAAAAGGATCACACCACATGAGCGAGACCCTGGCCCTCGATATCCTGGGCGATTGGCGGCGCAGCCACGATTGCGGCGCGCTCACGGCTTCCGATGTCGGCAGCGAAGTCTGCCTGATGGGCTGGGCCCAGTTCCGCCGCGACCACGGCGGGCTTATTTTCATCGACCTGCGCGACCGGGGAGGCCTGACCCAGGTGGTCTTTTGCCCCGAAGGGAGCGAAGCCGCCCTGGAGCGCGCCCACGTGCTGCGCACCGAGTTCGTGCTGGCCGTCAAGGGCCGGGTCCGCGCCCGCCCCGAAGGCATGGCCAACGCCAACATGCCGACCGGGGCCGTCGAGGTCGAGGTGGTGGAGTTTAAGCTCTTAAATACCGCCGCCACCCCGCCCTTTCCCATCGAGGACCGCATCGACGCCTCCGAAATGCTGCGGCTCAAGTACCGCTATCTCGATTTGCGCCGGCCCAAGCTCGCCGCCAACTTCATCCTGCGCCACCGGGCCGTGCAAAGCATCCGCCGCTACCTCGACGAACTGGGCTTCCTCGAAGTCGAGACCCCGGTCCTGACCAAGTCCACCCCTGAGGGCGCGCGCGATTTCCTGGTCCCCAGCCGGGTCAACAACGGGTCGTTTTACGCCCTGCCCCAGTCGCCCCAGCTTTTTAAGCAGCTCCTGATGATGTCCGGCTTTGACCGCTACTATCAGGTGGTCAAGTGCTTCCGCGACGAGGACCTGCGCGCCGACCGCCAGCCGGAATTCACCCAGGTCGATATTGAGATGAGCTTTGTCGACGAAGAGCAGGTCATGGGCATGGCCGAGACCATGGTCAAGACCATGTTCCGCGAGGCCGCCGGCATTGCCCTGCCCGAAGTCTTCCCGCGCATGCCCTTTGCCGAGGCCATCCGCGACTACGGCCTGGACAAGCCCGACGTCCGCTTTGACTTGAAGCTCGTGGACGTCACCTCCATCGTGCGCGGCTCCGGCTTCCAGGTCTTTGCCAAGGCCGAACTGGTCAAGGGCATCCGCGTGCCCGGCGGCGGCGTGCTGTCGCGCAAGGAGATCGATGACCTGACCGAATTCGTCAAGATCTACGGGGCCAAGGGTCTGGCCTGGATCAAGATCAAGGAAGACGAATGGCAGTCGCCTTTTGCCAAGTTCTTAAGCGACGAGGAGCGCCAGGGCCTGAAAGAGGCTTTCGGCCTTGAAGTCGGCGACATCGTCTTTTTCCAGGCCGGCGGGGCCGACATGGTCAACAACGCCCTGGGCTATCTGCGCCTCCAGCTCGGCGAGCGCTTCAACCTGATCCCCGAGAATAGCTTCGCCCCGGTCTGGATCACCGATTTCCCGCTCCTGGAGTACGATCCCGAGGCCAAACGCTGGGTGGCCCGCCACCATCCCTTCACCTCGCCCCAGCCCGGCCAGATGGGCACCATCGAGTCCGCCCCGGGGGAAGCCCTGGCCCGGGCCTACGATCTGGTCTTAAACGGCAGCGAGATCGGCGGCGGCTCCATCCGCATCCACGACCGCGAAAGCCAGCGGGCCATGTTCGCGGTGCTCGGCATCGGCGCCGAGGAAGCCGAGGACAAGTTCGGCTTCCTGCTTCGCGCCCTGGAATACGGCGCACCGCCCCATGGCGGCATTGCCTTTGGCCTGGACCGCCTTATCATGATCCTGGCCGGGGCCAAATCCATTCGCGACGTCATCGCTTTCCCCAAGACCCAGAAGGCCTTGTGCCCGCTCACCGAAGCCCCGGGCGAAGTCTCCACCAACCAGTTGCGTGAGCTTGGCATCAAACTGCGGACGCGCGAGAAGGACAAGGAATAAGCCTGCCGCTATGCCTCTTGAAATACTGAAATATCCCCACCCCGTCCTGGCCCGCAAGGCCGCGCCGGTCCCCGCCGTCACCCCGGAAATCCGGGAGTTGGCGGCGGGCATGGCAGAGGCCATGTACGCCAACCAGGGTGTCGGTCTGGCCGCGCCCCAGGTCGGCGCGTCCATCCGGATGGTCGTGATCGACCTGTCCGGGCCGGACAAGCGCGAGGCGCTCATGACCCTGGTCAACCCCGTCATCACGGCCGCCTCGGGCGAGCAGGAGGACGAGGAAGGCTGCCTGTCCGTGCGCAACTACCGCACCGTGGTGCGCCGGGCCGCCAACGTCACGGTTACGGCCCTGGACCTGGACGGCCAGCCCATGACCATCGAGGCCGACGAACTGCTGGCCGTATGCCTGCAGCATGAGATAGACCACCTTGACGGCGTGCTGTTTATTGACCGTATAAGCCGCCTCAAGCGCGCCATGTATGACAAACGGGTGAAACGATGGACAACAGAGACGACGGACCAGACAAACTCGTAGCCGTTTTCATGGGCACGCCCGAGTTCGCCGCAACCGTGCTCGAGCATGTGCTGGGAAGCGAGGACGTCACTGTGGCCGCCGTCTACACCCAGCCCGACAGGCCGTGCGGCCGGGGCAAGAAGTGCCTGCTTGGGCCGGTGAAAAAGCTGGCCCTGGAAAAGGGGCTGCCTGTCCATCAGCCCGAGAATTTTAAAGATCCGGCCGAGGTGGCCACCCTGGCCGCCTATAAGCCCGATGTCCTGCTCGTGGCCGCCTACGGCATGATTTTACCCCAGGCCGTCCTGGATGTGCCGCGCAAAATGCCGCTCAACGTCCATGCCTCCCTGCTCCCCTCCTGGCGCGGCGCGGCCCCCATCGAGCGTTCCATTGCCGCCGGCGAGGTGCTTACCGGCGTGACCATCATGCGCATGGCCCTGGCCCTGGATGCCGGCCCCATGGTCATGCAGCGCACGCTCGGCATAGGCCTCAATGACACGGCCGGGGTGCTGCGGGCCGAGTTGGCCGATCTGGGCGGACGGCTCCTCACCCACTGCCTCAAGCGCCTTCGCATGGGTTCCGTGCCCCTTGTCGAGCAGGACCCGGCCCGGGTCACCTACGCCAAAAAAATCGACAAATCCGAGGCCCTGATCGACTGGACAAAGCCGGCGGCCGAGGTCCACAATCTGATCCGGGCCATGACCCCGAGCCCCGGGGCGTTTTTTTTCTGGAAGCCGGCGGCCGACAAGCCGGCCATGCGCATCATTGCCCAGCCCGGCAAGGTGGGTTGTCCCCTGCCGCCCGGGGCCAAACCCGGTGATATTCTGGGGCTTATGGACTGCCACATCGGCATTGCCTGTGCCGATGCGGTCTATCTCGTCCCGGCCGTCATTCCGGCCGGCAAGCGGCCCATGAACGGGCAGGCCTTTTCCTGCGGCTATCTTGGCAAGTGCGACGAAGACGCCATGGCCGTGTGCGGACCGCCGGACGGGCTGTCCTAACGCGGTTGCAGGAGCATTGTGGAACGCAGCGAACCTTCGCGAAAGCGCCTCTTTATCGGCCTGCTGTGCGGTACCGGACTGGCCGTCTGCGCGCTTTTGATTTTCGTGTGGGCCGTGCCCTCCATCGGGCTGGCCAACATTCATCCCCTGGCTCCCCTGGTGCTCGGGCTGGTCTCGGCTGCGGCCATTGTCCTGGTCCTGTGGGCCACCCTCGGGCTGGCCGCCAGCGTGGCCCTTGGCCGGCCGTTTCTCGGATCCGACCATTTGCGCGGCGTCATGGCCCGGGTGTTTTTGCCGCTCATGACCATTTTCGCCCGGCTCTTTCACATTTCCAAAAGCCGGGTGCGCGCCTCCTTTATCAAGGTCAACAATGAGATGGTGGCGGCCCGGGCCGGGCGCTACGAGGCCGGGCAGGTGCTGGTGCTGTTGCCCCACTGCCTGCAATCGAGCCGCTGCAAGCACCGCCTCACCTACGACATCAACAACTGCAAGCGCTGCGGCGAGTGCCCGGTGGACGGCCTGATCGCCCTGTCCCAGGCTTATGGCGTCCATATCGCCATTGCCACCGGCGGCACCATTGCCCGGCGTATCGTGGTCCAGAAACGGCCCAGGCTCATCGTGGCCGTGGCCTGCGAACGCGATCTGACCAGCGGCATTCAGGACACGTACCCCATTCCGGTTTTCGGCGTCTTAAACGACCGGCCAAACGGCCCCTGCCTGGACACCCAGGTGGCACTGCCCCATCTGGAGGCTGCTCTGCGCTTTTTTCTCACTGGCGGCGAGGCCCGCGAACCTGTGTTCGGTCCCTTTGCCGGGCTGGCCCGCTTCACCCCGGCCGGCGGTGCACGATGAACACCCCGACTCCTCCCCCGACCCCGGCTGCGCCGCCTCCGGCCCGCCGCATCGCCCTGGCCGTGCTTGGCCGGGTGCTGCCCGGCCCCAAATCCGGCCTGGGCCAGGATGTGCAGGCCGCCCTGGATACCGGGCTGGCCGATTCCACCCTGGACCCCAGGGACCGGGGACTGGCCACGGAACTGGTCTACGGCTATCTGCGGCTGTGCGGCCGCATCGATTTCATCCTTTCGGGCTTTCTGAAAAATCCCGAGGCCGTGCCCCTGCCCGTGCGCCGCATCCTGGGCCTTGCCACCTACGAAATTCTCTACTGCGCCAAGGTGCCGGTCTATGCCTCGGTGGACTGGGCCGTCTCGGCCGTGCGCCGGGCTTCCGGCAAGGGCCTGTCCGGCATGGCCAACGCCGTGCTTCGCCGGGTGGCGTCCGATCCCCAGGCCTTTGACGATCCGGGCTTTTACCGCCGGGACCGGCCGACGGAGGCCGTCTATCTCAGCCGGGGCTTTTCCTGCCCGGAATGGATCGTGGAACTGTGGCTTCGGGCCTACGGTCCCGAGGCCACCCGGGCCTATCTGGCCGCCCAGGCCGAACCGGCCCCGCTCGGGCTTCGCATCAACCGGGCCAGACCCGGGGCACGGGCGCTTTTTGACGCCCTCTCCAGGCTGCCCGGCGTGTTGTGGGCCGATTATCCCACCCTGGCCGTGCCCACGGGCACGGATTTCGCCGCTGTCGGCGTGAGCCTGCCCGAGGCCCTGGCCGCCGGCGATCTGTCGCGCCAATCGGCCGCTGCCCAGCGCATCCTCTACCAGTTGGGGTTGAGTGACTGGCCGGAACCGATTTTTGACGCCTGCGCCGGACGCGGCGGCAAGGCCCTGCTTTTGACCGAAGCCGGCAAGCGGGTCTATGCCGCCGACATGCACGCCGTGCGTCTGGCCGGCCTGCCCCGGGAAGTGGCCCGCCTGGGGTTGGCTCCGGTTGCCGCCTTTCGCGCCTCGGCCACGAAAATGCCGCTGGCCGCGCCGCCCGGCACCATCCTGCTCGACGCCCCCTGCTCCGGCCTTGGCGTGCTTTCGCGCCGGCCCGACTCCAAATGGCGCAGGAATCCCGAGGACATTGCCGGTCTGACCCGGCTGCAAGGCGCCATGCTGGAGTCGGCCTACGCCGCCCTGGCTCCGGGCGGACGCATTGTCTATGTCACCTGTACGGTCAACCCGTCGGAAAACGAAAAGGCCGTGGACCGCCTGGGCAGCCGCCACCGCGATCTGGTCCTCGAAGCCGAAATTGCCGCCGAACCGGAAACCGTGCTCGGCGAGACCTTTTACGGCGTGGTGCTGCGCAAACCAGTCTGACCGCGCCTTCCCCCCCCTGCTCCCGGGCCTTGGCAACACGAGGCCCGGATCATTTAAAATTGGTTGCATTCGCGGCTGTGGGCTGACTACAGTCTTTTATGACCCGGCGGCAGCCTGGCTTGGTCTGTCCTTGCGTACAAGCAGGGGCAATTGCTCCGACGCTGCCTGCCCGCAAGGTTTCCGTACAGGGTAAGGGAGGGCGAATGAAACGACTCATTTCTTTTGGTGTGTCGCTGGCCGTTGTCCTGGCATTGTTGACGGCCAGTGTATCCGCCGGCCCCATTGTGCCGGTTGGTGCCGCCATTGGTGCAGACAAACAGGGAAACAGCATTTACCGGGTCCGCGCCAATGGGATTGAAATTGCCTACAAATTGATCGGCCAGGGTGAGCCCCTGGTCATGCTCATGGGTCTTGGCGGTACCATGGAGCGTTGGCCGGAAACCGTCGTCGCTCTCTTGTCCAAGCAGTATCAGCTGATTCTGCTTGATAATCGGGGCATGGGCCTGACCACCGTCAATGACGAGACGTTCAGCTACAAACTGTTCGCCGATGATGTTGTCGGGTTGCTGGATGCGCTTGGAGTCGCCAAGGCGCATGTTCTCGGCTTTTCACTCGGCAGTACCATGACCCAGGAATTGCTGTATGCATATCCGCAGCGGGTCAATAAAGCGATCATTTACGCCACTTCCGTCGATGGAAGCAATGTCGCGAAGGTCCTGGGGGGCTTCAAAATTGCCGACCCCGTCATCCTGCGCTACGTGGAGGCGACGTCCCATTGGAAAACGCCGATGGAGAAACTGCCTGGCCTCACCAATCCGGTCCTGTTTGTCGTGGGAACGGCCGACACTGTTGTCGGCCCGGAAAGCTCCAAGCTCCTGGCCACAACGCTGCCCGGAGCGTGGCTGGTGCAATTTAAAAACGCGACGCACGAACTGATGTTTGAAGCGCCAACTGCGTTTGCCCAAACGGTTCTGGCCTTTTTGGCAATCGATGCGACGGTACAGGCGCACGCGGCAACAACGAACGATAGCCCCACCGGGGGCCAGGAGCAGCCATGACCGACACCGCCCCCACGGAATCCGATACTGGTTCAACGCTCTTTGCACCCCTGGCCCTGCGCGGCGTCACCCTGCGAAACCGCATCGGCGTCTCCCCCATGTGCCAATATTGCTGTACGGACGGCCTGGCCGACGACTGGCATCTGGTCCACCTGGGCAGCCGGGCCGTTGGCGGAGCCGGACTGGTCATGGCCGAGGCCACGGCCGTCACCCCCGAAGGCCGCATCTCCCCGGCCGACCTGGGCCTGTGGAGCGAGGCCCATGCCGCCGCCCTGGCCCCGGTTGCCGCCTTTATCCGCCGCATGGGGGCCGTGCCCGGCATCCAACTGGCCCATGCCGGGCGCAAGGCCAGCTGCCTGCCGCCCTGGGCCGGCGGGGCCAGGATCGTGGACCGGGCCGCCGGGGCCTGGGATGTCCTGGCCCCGAGCGCAGTCCCGTTTTCCGAAGGCGAACCCCTGCCCATCGCCCTGGATGCAGCCGGCATCGACGCGGTCAAAGAGGCCTTTGTCGCCGCCGCCCGCCGGGCCGTGGCCGCCGGCTTTGCCGTCATCGAACTCCACGCCGCCCATGGCTACCTGCTGCACCAGTTCCTTTCGCCCCTGAGCAACCGGCGTGTGGATGCCTACGGCGGCAGCCTGGACAACCGGATGCGCCTGCCCCTGGAACTGATTGCCGCTGTGCGGGCCGTGATCCCGGACGACATGCCGCTTTTGGTCCGCATCTCGGCCACCGACTGGGTGGACGGCGGCTGGGATCTGGACCAGTCCGTGCTTTTCGCCAGGGAAATGGCCAAGCTCGGTGTGGATCTGGTCGATATCAGTTCCGGCGCCCTGGTGCCCTACGCCCATATTCCGGCCGCTCCCGGTTTCCAGGTGCCCTTTGCCGCAGCCATCCGGAAGCAGGCCGGGGTGCGCACCAGCGCCGTGGGGCTCATCACCGAACCGGCTCAGGCCGAGGCCATCGTGGTCACAGGCCAGGCCGATCTGGTGCTTCTGGCCCGGGAAATGCTCCGCTCGCCCTACTGGCCCCTCCACGCCGCAACCGTCCTTGGCCGCGAACCGGACTGGCCGCAACAGTACGGCTACGCCGTCAAGCGCCGCTAGGGGGAAGAGTGAAAGTAAGGGTTAGAAAAGATAGGAGAAGATGCCTCCGGCGGCCGGGGGATGATCCCCCGGACCCCTGCACAGGGAAAAGTTAAAAGCGGGTTGCGCGTGAGGGGAATCCCGGTGGGGCGGTCGGGAGGATGATCTGAAGAGGGGGAAGGCGGAGAGCGCTGTGCGGGCTGTCGGGGGAAAAGCTGACGCCGTGGCAGCAAAGGCGAAACGGGCGGTCCGGGGAGTTGTTCCGGACCGCCCGTTTGGGTTATCGGCGAAGGGCCTTGGGGCCGCCGGACGTGCCGCCGGCCTCGCGTTCCATGGTTTCGATGAGTTTGCGCAAGGATCCGGCCTCGGCGTCGAGGTCGGCCACGGCCCGGGCCGCCTCGTTCATGGAGCGGCTCGTTTCGGCCGAGATGACGTTTATTTCCTCGATGGACCGGCTGATCTCTTCGGTCGCCGACGACTGCTCTTCCGTGGCCGTGGCAATGGCCCGCACCTGATCCGAAGCGGAATCGACCAGCCCCACGATCTCGCCCAGGGATTCGCCGGATTCCCGCGACTTGGTGGTGGCCTCGGCAATGCCGGCCACAGCCCGCTCCACATTGCCGATATTGACCTTGGTGCCCTGCTGGATGCCGTGGATGGCATCGCTGACCTCGCGGGTGGCGGTCATGGTCTTCTCGGCCAGTTTGCGCACCTCATCGGCCACCACGGCAAAGCCGCGCCCGGCCTCGCCGGCCCGGGCCGCCTCGATGGCGGCATTCAAGGCCAGCAGATTGGTCTGGTCGGCGATGTCGCTGATGACCCCGATGATGGCCCCGATGCCGTTGGCCTGCTCCCCAAGGGTGCCCATGCCGGTTTTAAGCGTCAGTGCCTGCTCGCGCACCGCGTCGATGCGGGTCACGGCTTCGGAAACGATGGAAGCCCCGCGTTCGGCCTGCCCCTTGGCCGCGTCGGAGGTGGCGGCAGCCTGTGAGGCGTTTTGGGCAACTTCCAGGACGGTGGCATTCATTTCTTCCATGGCCGTGGCGGTTTCAGCCACCCGGCGCGACTGGATTTCCGAGCCGTTTTGCGACTGCTCGATCTGGGCGCGAAGCGAAATGGCCGCCTCGTTGATCCCGGTCACCACCGAACCGAGCTGGGCAACGGCGTGCAGGATGCCTTCGCGCCGGGCCGTCTCGCCCTGGCGTTTGGCCTCTTCGGCCGCCTCCATGGCCACCCTGGCCCGCTCGGATTCCTGTTTGGCGCTGGCCGTGGCTGCCTCGGATTCGGTAATTTTTTCAATCAGGGTGGCCACCATCCGGCGCAGGGAATCGGCCAGATCCCCCACCTCGTCGCGGCTGGCCACGGTGAGCTTCTCCGAGAGCCGGCCCGAGGCCACGGCCCCGGAAAAATCGGCCAGGGCCAGGATGGGGCGGGTAAAGGCCTTGGAGACCAGATAGCCAAGCAGGCCGAGGACCAGGACCACGCCCAGGGCGCTGAGGGCAGCGTTGCGGTTGACTGCATCCAGGGCCGCGGTCAGCCTGTTCATGTCCTTGCCGATAAAGGCGATGCCCATGGGCTTGCCGGCGGCGTCGAGAAGCGGCCAGTAGGCGGCGATGAAGGGCTTGTCAAAGAGTGTCAGGTGTTTGATGACCAGCTTGCCCTGGCCAAGGACCGTCGAGACGACTTCCTGATCGGTAATGCTGGTGCCGACGACCCGGGACTGGCCGCTCTGGATGGTGGAAGACACCCGCGTCGAGCCGGAAAAAAGTGTGGCCTCGGCGCCGAGCATGGTCTTGAGGCTGTCGACCAGCGTGTGTTTGGCGGCCAGATCCGCACCGACCACCACCCCCCCCACCACCTTGCCGTCTTTTCGCACCGGCGCGCTGGCCAGAAACGGCAGGCGGTCGCCGGAGACGGCGGCAAAACCCTCGGAATCCCGGCCGGCGGCCGTGTCGGCAGCCCGGGCCTTGACGGCCGCGGCCAGATCGGAAGCCTCGCCGGCTGTGGCCAAGACCGTGCCGGCGGCATCGGTAAAGATGACGAAGCCGGCCTGCCCGACGCCGACAAGGTCCTGGCCGAGCCGCTCCAGCAGGGCCTTGTCAGGCCCGGCCACACCGTTGATGACGTTGGGGCGCACTGCCTGCCCCTTGGCCAGGAGGCCGTATTGAGCGCGCTGTGCGTCGATGCGGGCTGCGCCGACATTGTAAAAAGCTTTTATATTTTCATCGTATTCTTTTGAAAAACCATTCTCAAAGGCAAATTTTCCGGCGTAGAGGATGGTTAGACATGAAACGACAACAGATAGAATAATCATCATAACTATTTTGACTGTAATTCCAACGCGCATAGTAAGTCTCCATGGGAGTCGCTACAGGACTGCAGCCGAATAAACGCCCCGTTGTTTTTGCAATACACTGGAGATATCTGGCAACGAGGGGAGGAATGACCACAAGAAATAGCATCGGAAAACTTATGGGTCAATGCTTCCCCGCAAGCTCGCTTTGGTCTGAAAAGCCGGTTTTGCGGCAACAAGTTCTGGGAATGGAGGCGGTGACAGGGGGTTAGCAGGGCAGCGGTGGATTGGGCGCAGGCACTCACGGCCATCATGACGCGATCGCCGCACCCCTTTTAGCCATTTTTTTGGGGGTCCGGGGGCCTCAGGCCCCCTGCCGCCGGAGCAACGGAGGTTTCCGTCAAGCTCAAAAAGCAACTGTCGTGTCTCGACAGGGTAACGCATCCGGTCCAATCACACTTCCCCAGGTGGGATTCCAAAGGGCTCAGCCCTTTGGCCGCCGGAGGCACTCTTCCCGCATATTCCCTGTAAAACAAGACTTCTAGTGGGTGAGTTTGAGCGTCACCACGCCGGCCACGATCAGTCCGACGCCGAGGATGCGGGGCAGGCTGGCCGGGTCGCCGTAGAGGGTGAGGCCGACGACGAAGGCGCCGGCCGCGCCGATGCCGGTCCAGACGGCATAGGCCGTGCCCATGGGGATGTCGCGCTGGGCCAGATAGAGCAGCACGCCGCTGGCCGCCATGCAGACCACGGCCAGAACGCTGCCGATGAGGCCGCGGCCGGGGGTCTGGGCCAGTTTGAGACCGACCGGCCAGCCAATTTCAAACAGTCCGGCCACGACGAGAAATATCCAAGCCATACTCATGGTTGCCTCCAGCGGCCAGGGGATCATCCCCCCGGACCCTGCAAAGGGAGAAGGTTGTAAACGGATGATTGGGGTTCGTTGGAGATCCGGTCAACCGCAGGCTCTGGCAACCGGCGTTCGCTTTGGCGGGAGCGCTGTTGCTCTGGCGGCCGGGGAGCCCGACAAATGGAGTTTGCCGGTGGCGGCGTCACGGTTGTCCCGGGAAGCGGCCACTACATCGCTCCGCTTGGATTGTCTAGGCCAGAGACGGCAGGACATAGCGCATGTCCTGGCTGCTGCCGGCAAAGTGCAGGAAATAGGCATCATCGTGGACGGTTTTGATGCAGGCGGCCTTGAGCCGGGCCAGGATGTCGGGCCTCTCCCGGCAGGCGGTCAGGAAGGCCGGGTCCATGAGGAAGGGGTAGTGGTTGCAAAGGGCCGTGGCCCACAGGGCGTTAAAGCGCGGATCGAGCCAGCGTACCGGGCCGGAGCGCAGCAGATGGTAGGATAGCGGACGCATCTCAAAGAGCATGTCCCGGCTGTCGGGCCGCCCGTCCTCGGCGTAGGCGGCAGCCATGGCCGGCCCGTGGGCCTCGGGGGTCAGGACCATGGCCCCGGTCTGGACCACGGCGCTTGGGCCGTCGCTGTAGCCGTAGTGGCGGTAAAAGGCTTCGGGCGTGCTGTCGTCCGGAGCGGTCAGGCCGTTTCGGGCCAGATGGCGTCGGGTTTTTTCCAGGGCGGCAGCGTAGGCCTCCCGGCTTGGGCTGGAAAACTGCTCCACTGCGCCAAGGGTCCCGGGCGGCACGCCGTCAAAGGCGTCCGGGGCGTTTGGGTGGATGATGATGTCGGCGTCGAGCCACAACACCTGATCGCAGGCGCGCAGTTTGGGATGGTCGAAAAGCAGGCATTTCTGCCAGGCCGGGCTGCGGCTTGCCCCCCGGGGGGAGGCGTCGATCAGGCGGTCGAGCACCACCAGGGACAGGCCATGGGCCTTGGCATAGGCCCGAAACGTCGGGGCGGCGTGTTCGGCGAAGTCTTGGCGGTAGCGGTCGCCGACAACCAGGGTGGCCAGGGCGCGTTTCATGGTGGCCTTCATGCTAGCCGAGGGCAGGCCCTGCCGGCAAGGGGCGCGCCCGCCTCTCCGGAGCCGAGTCCGCAGCTACGGAGCGGATGCAAGGGGATATGGGGGTAGGCCCGCCTGTCCCGGAGCAGTGCCCTGGCCTGAGCCGACGGGCAGGCCGTGGCCTCAGGCCGGGTCTTCGGTTTCGCAGCGGGCGACCAGCTGCTCGAAGGTGCCGGTTTCGGGGAGATAGCTGAGGAGTTCGCCCCGTTGCAGGTCGAAGTACCAGCCGTGCAGATGGACCTCGCCGCGCATGACCCGGTCAAAGACCCAGGGGAAGGTCAGCAGGTTTTCCAGGGAAACAAGGACGGCGGCCTGTTCGCAGGCATGCTGGCGCAGGGCTGCGTCCTTGCCGACGAGCTTGGCGTTGACCTCGCGCAGGGCCGGCTCGGCGATTTTGACCCAGGGGGCGATGAATTCGCCGAGTTGTTCGGTTTTGGGGTGCATCAGCGCCTGGATGCCGCCGCAGCAGGAATGGCCAAGGACGATGATATGCTCGACAGCCAGCATCTTGACGGCATATTCCACCGCGGCGCTGACGCCGTGGTTGCCGGGCGAAATCTCGTAGGGCGGCACGAGGTTGGCGACGTTTCGCACCACGAACATGTCGCCGGGTTCGCAGCCGGTCAGGATGGCCGGGTCCACCCGGGAATCCGAGCAGGCGATGACCAGCACTTTGGGGGTCTGCACCTTTTTGAGATCGGTAAAAAAAGTGCTGCCGTCGCAAAAGTAGGTGCGCTGGAAATTTTTGAAACCGGCCAGGAAACGCGGAATATCTTTCATGGGCGGCAGGCTCCGTAGGCAGGGCGTGGACAGCCGGCGGCCCGGAGGGCAGGGCGCCGGCTGTTTCGGATAACGGTCGCTGGCAGCCCATTGCCCGGTTTTGCCGGTCGCCGTCAAGCCGGCAGCGGGCTGTCGGGTCGCCGTGCTGCCGCCCCGGCCGGGGCGGTGGGCTGTGGGATGCTCTCCGGCTCTGCCTGCCCGGTCCCCCGGCCCGGCCCGGCCGGCAGCCGCACCGCCTGCCGCAGTATGGCCTCCAAGCCGTCAAATACGACGCGGCCTGCCGGATTGTATCCCTTTTTATTTTCTATCCCAAGGCTCTACCAGCAAAGAAAAAGGCTGTTCGTAAACGCCATAGATGAAATAATGGCCTGGAAAAATTATTTTACCCGGTCCGCCCTTTACATTCCGGAGAATGGGTGTATCTGTCTCGTGTCGAGTCGTTCAAACGAGCATTGATTTTTTGGATCTTGGGCTTTTCTGATGTGCAGCTCCAATTGATACGAAAATAAGTGCCAAAAACAGGAGCTAGAGCCCCATGTCCAAGAAACTCTATGTCGGTAACCTTTCGTTTAATTCCACCGAAGACGATATCCGTACCCAGTTCTCCACCTACGGTGAAGTCATCAGCGTCAACCTGATCACCGATCGCGAAACCGGCCGCCTGCGCGGCTTCGGCTTCGTCGAGATGGACGAAGAGGGCGCTCGTGCCGCTATCGCCGGCATGGACGGCCAGGAGTTCGGCGGTCGTAACCTGAAGGTCAACGAAGCCGAAGACAAGCCCCGCTCCGGTGGCGGCGGCGGTGGTCGCGGCGACCGTCGCTGGTAGGCTGAAAGCTTTCCAGGCGTCATACGCCAGTGAAAGGGCCGGGACTTGTTCCCGGCCCTTTTTGCGTTTTTTTGGGGGGGGGAGCCGGGGCTGGCTGGGGGGGACAGGGCGGCAACGGGGGGCGGGACAGGCCGGAGCCTTGCCGGGCCGGGCTGCCCGGTTTCCCTGCCGCCGGCAGGGAGGTCCGGGGCCGCCAGCCAGACGCGGGACCAGGGGCCCGCCTCACCGTCCGTGTGCGGCTGCGGCCCGGAAGCGGGCCGGCCCGGGGGAGCGCCCTACTCCCCGGCGGCCCGTTTGAGTTTTCGGAAAATGGTGGTGCGGTCCAGGCCCAGACGCTTGGCCGCCTCGCCCACCGAACCGAAATGGCTGATGGCCCCTTCGAGATAATCCCGTTCAAAGGTCGAGATCACGTCTTTGTAGGGCCGCTCCCAGTCAGGCGAAAGGTCGGCCGGGCCGGCTGCCGCCTGGATGGAGAGGGCCGGCTCCAGGGCGGCGGCTTCGGCGGCGCTCAGTGCACATTCCGTCACCCGCATGGCTGTGGGCAGATCGTCGGATTCGATGTGCCCGCAGTCGCAGGTGATGACCATGCCCTCGATGAGGTTTTCCAGCTCGCGCACGTTGCCCGGCCAGTTGTAGTGGGCCAGGATGCGTTCGGCTTCAAGGGACAGGGTGGTGCGCTTGCGGTAGCGTGAACCGAAACGCTGCAAAAACATCCGGGCCAGGGGCAGGATGTCGTCGGGTCGGTCGCGCAGGGGGGGGATCTCCAGGACAGCCACCCGCAGCCGGAAAAAAAGGTCGCTGCGAAAGGTGCCCACCCGGGCCTCGGCTTCAAGATTGCGGTTGGTGGCGGCAATGACCCGGACGTTGGTCTTTCTGCACTTGCTCGACCCGACCGGGGTCAGTTCCCGGTCCTGGAGCACGCGCAGGAGCTTGGATTGCAGCACAAGCGGCATGTCGCCGATTTCATCGAGAAAGATGGTGCCGCCGTCGGCCATCTCGAAAAAGCCCACCCGGCCCTTGGGATGGGCTCCGGTGAAGGCTCCGGGAGCGTAGCCGAAGAGTTCGGCCTCGATCAGGTTTTCCGGGATCGAGGCGCAGTCCACCTTGACGAAGGGCTTTTTCCCGCCGGGGGCTGGCCTCGTGGATCATGCGGGCGAAAAGCTCCTTGCCAACGCCGGTCTCGCCCAGGACCAGGGCCACGGCGTCGGTGGCGGCGATGCGTCGCAACAGGTCCATGAGGCGCTTCATGGCCGAATTCTCGGCAATGAAACTGGTGATGCCGCCGCCCTCGCGGATAAAGAAATCCATCTGGTGCTGATAGGTCTCGATCAGCTCCTGCTGGCGCGAGATGCGTTCGCGCATCCGGGCCATGAGCGTGATGTCGCGGGCGTAGAGCACGACCAGGCTGACCTTGCCGTCGGGGTCGCGGATGGGCTTGCCGTCGATGGTCATGGACCGGTTGTCCCGGGTGACCTGGATGGAGGAGGCCGGGCGGCCGGTGGCCACGATTTCCGGGGTGATGGGGGCGATGTTGAAAAGGCCTTCTTTTTTGAGCTCTTCGACGTTCTTGCCGATGAGTTCGGCCTTGCTCATGCCGGTGAGCTGCTCGTAGGCGGCATTGGCCTTGAGGGCGTAGCCGTCGCGGTCGGCGATGAACACGCCGTCCTCGATGCTGTCGAGGATGGCGTCGAGGTGTCCGGCCACCGGATCGAGGGGTGGTTGTACCTTTTTTCTCAAGATTGGCCCCTTATGCGCATGGATTTGTCACAATTTTCCCAAGCGACCGGTATTTCTCTGCTGCAATAGCGCAACTGGTGGCAAAAGCGCAACATGTTGCATTTTTGCCAAGCCCCTGTTTTCGCTAATTTTACTCCAGAACAGTCTAAAAAAGGTGATGCCAATTTGCAACATCCCGGGGTCGGATGGACGATTCGTCTGACGTTTGTTTGTCTTTGTGTTTAAAACCAGTGGCTTACGTATTTGGCACGTGCATTGCTTATAGAAAGGCAAGAGCGCGCAACACACCGTACATCCACTGCACAGTTTTTATAAAGGAGACCGCCATGGACGCCACCCAGACCACCACCAAGACCCGCCCCGTTGTCAAGACCCTGGAACACTTCACCGTTGAAGGCACCAGCGAATGCTCCGCCTGCGGCCGCGCCGTCAAGATGCAGCTGCTTATTGAGAACGACATCATCGTCGACGCCGGCGGTACGGTCGAAAGCTGCGGCTACAGCCGCGAATGCATGGCCGCGCTTATTGCCACCATCAAGGGCATGAACACCATGGACGCCCAGGCTGTGTCCAGCGAAGATTTTCAGCCGCTCATGACCCGCGTCATTGAGAAGCTCGGCTGCGACAATTGGTGTGTGGCGGCGTTGCGCATCGCCCTGCGCAACTATCGCCTCCGGGAAGCGGCCTAGGCACCCCGCTCCCCAGCATCCGGACACAACCCGTCCCACGCGGGCGTCCGGGACAGGCCGGGAACCGACCGCCGCTATCGGTTCCCGGCCTTTTTTGCGCCCGCCCGCTTTGACAGCGCTCCCCTGATTCCGTAGAGCATGGCAAGAAGTCTCACCCGACCACCACCGCACCGGGGGACCACCATGCGCCAGCCAAGCGTCGAGGATTTCCACGACATAGCCACCCTTGGCGAAGACATTCGCCACCACATTCTCTCCATTCTCGGCAACGACCTCTACCCGCCCGATCCGTTCCGCTATTACAGTGGGCTGGCCTATGCCATCCGCGACCGGCTGATCAAGATGTGGCTGGCCACCCAGACGTCGTATTACGACTCCATGTCCAAACGGGTCTATTACCTGTCCATGGAATTTCTGCCCGGCCGCTTTCTCATGAATTACATCACCAACATGGGCATGGAGGACGGCTGCCGCGAGGTGGCGACCAACCTCGGCTATTCCCTGGACGACCTGGCCGAGGAGGAACGCGACGCCGGCCTTGGCAACGGCGGCCTGGGGCGGCTGGCCTCGTGCTACATGGACTCCATCGCCACCCTGCGCATTCCGGGCTATGGCTACGGGATCCTCTATGATTACGGCCTGTTCCATCAACGCATCGTGGACGGCTGGCAGGAGGAGCAGGCCGACAACTGGCGTCGCCACGGCAGCGCCTGGGTCATCGACCGGGTGGAACACCTCTACGAGGTGCGCTTTTTCGGCCGCAGCGAGGCCTATACCGACCCCAAGGGGGCGCTTCGCTACCGCTGGGTGGATGCCGACACAGTCATGGCCATGCCCTGTGACATCCTGATTCCGGCCCATGGCGGCCGCCATGTCACCAACATGCGCCTGTGGGCGGCCACCTCCTCCACCGGCTTTTCCCTGCGCGATTTCAACCAGGGCGATTTCCTGGGGGCCATGCAGTCCAAGATCCTGTCGGAAAACATTTCCAAGGTGCTCTACCCCAACGACGAGCCCATCCAGGGCAAGGAGCTGCGCCTTCGCCAGCAGTATTTCCTGGTGGCCGCCACGCTGCGCGACATCATCCGCCGCCACAAGAAATCCGCGGCCACCTATGAGGATTTTCCCGATCAGGTGGCCATCCAGCTCAACGACACCCACCCCACCATTGCCGTGGCCGAGCTCATGCGCATCCTGGTGGACGAGGAGTTCATGGGGTGGGACGAGGCCTGGGACATCTGCCGCCGCACCTTTGCCTATACCAACCACACCGTGCTGCCCGAGGCCCTGGAAACCTGGTCGGCCGACCTGCTTGGCCGGGTGCTGCCGCGCCATCTTGAGATCATTGCCGAGATCGACCGCCGCTTTCTTATGGACGTGGCCGCGGCCTATCCGGGCGACAACGGCAAGCTGGCCCGCATGGCCATCATCGACCGCACCAGCCAGCGGGTGCGCATGGCCCATCTGGCCATTGTCGGCAGCCACAAGGTCAACGGCGTGGCCAAGCTCCACTCCGACATCCTGCGGGTGAAGGTCTTCCCGGACTTCGACGCCTTTTATCCCGGCAAATTCACCAACGTCACCAACGGCATAACACCCCGGCGCTGGCTCAATCAGGCCAATCCCACCTTGTCGAAGCTGATCACCCAACACATCGGCCCGGACTGGGTGACCGACCTCGACCAGCTGGCCCGGCTCGTGCCCCTGGCTGATGACGCCGATTTCCGCGCCGCCTGGCGCTTGGCCAAGCGCGAGAACAAGAAGCGCCTGGCCCGCTATGTCCTGCGCAAATCCGGCATCGGCATCAACCCGGACACGCTCTTTGACGTCCAGGTCAAGCGGATGCACGAATACAAGCGCCAGTTTCTAAACGTCCTGCACATCGTCACCCTCTACAACCGCCTTCGCCGCAACCCGGGCCTGCCCGTGCCGCCGCGAACGGTGCTGATCGCCGGCAAGGCCGCGCCCGGCTATTTCATGGCCAAGCGCATCATCCGGCTCATTACCGCCGTGGCCGAGACCGTCAACGCCGACGATGCCATCCGAAGCCGCCTGCGTGTGGTCTTTTTGCCCAACTACTGCGTGTCCCAGGCCGAGAAGGTCATTCCGGCCGCCGACCTGTCCCAGCAGATCTCCACCGCCGGCATGGAGGCCTCGGGCACGGGCAACATGAAGTTTGCCTTAAACGGCGCGCTGACCATCGGCACCCTTGACGGGGCCAATGTCGAGATCATGGAGGCGGTGGGCCGGGAGAACATCTTCATCTTCGGCCTGACCGCCCCGGAAGTGGAAGCCACCCGGGCGGCCGGCTATGACCCCAACCGGCGCGTTGCCGCCGACGCCGAGCTGGCCGAAGCCCTGGACATGATCGGCCGGGGGTATTTCACGCCCAAGGAACCGGACCTGTTCCGCCCGATTCTCGACAACCTGCTCCAAAACGGCGACTACTATCTGGTCACGGCCGACTACCGGTCCTGCATCGAAGCCCAGGATGCGGTCAACGCCCTCTACCTCGACCCCGACGCCTGGACCGCGGCCTCGATCCGAAACACCGCGGCCATGGGCTATTTCTCCAGCGACCGGGCGGTCCTGGAATACGCTGCAAACATCTGGAATATTGCGCCGCTGGGGGAATAACCCCGGTCGGGTCCGGCCGGGGTGGGCCATACGCCGGACGGGCGGGCAACCGGGAAAAACGGTTGTCCGCCCGTCCGGCCTTGTCCAGGCAGGGCAGGCGGCTACTGGTTAAAAAGCAGCAGGCTGGTCGGGGCAACACCCGCCATGCCCACCGTCTGCCGCACGGCCTGCCGCCAGTTGGCTGCGATGGTGCGGGTATTGTTGAGTGTGCGCCGATTATCCGCTGCATTGCCCGCGCTGTAGAGCACTCCGGTGGGGAAGCCGTTGTAGTTCACGTCGGGGTTGGACCAGTAGTTGACCCGCGTGCACCCGGCGCTGCAGTCGTAGGCCATGATGGTGCGAAAAGCCGGCGAGGCGGCGGTCTGCTGGTAGCCGTAGGCGTAGCTGTATAGAATCGAGCCGCTGGCGCTGCCCCGGTCGTGGTGCGCCCCCTGGTTGTGGCCGCACTCGTGGGCAAAGGAATAATAGCCGGTGGCGCAGGAGTAATCCACGACATTGAAGGCGTTGGCCGCAAAATCCCAATTCGTCGAGGTCATGAGATAGCCCAGGCCGCAGTACCACCCGTTGTTGATAAGAAGCGACACGATGTCCGCCCCGTACTGGTCGCGCAGGGCGTGGATTTCATCCATGACGCCGTCGGACGGGTTCTGGAGGCTGTCCAGGGCGGTATTGAAACCGGAACTCCCGGTATCTTCCACGTAGGCCACTTCCTGGGCATGGACCAGCCGGAAGCGTTGGATGACGCCACTTTGGGCATAGCCCTGGTTGGTTTCGCTAAAGGCCAGGGCAATGAGCGCCTGCATGGCCGGCCCGCCGCCGGCCGCTGCCCTGGCCGAGGGCGTGTAGAGCACCATGACGTCGATGGTCGAGCCGTCGTCGGCCTGGGCAGCGGCGCCCCGCGACGCGTCTGACGCGGCCGGCTCGGACGCCGGGGGCAGCTTTTCCTCTTCGTCGGGATAGCTGCCCTGGTCGATCTCCCGGATGACCGAGGTGCCGTCGCCAAGGGGCGCAATCTCGTAAAGGAGCGACCCGGACGTGCGCACGATGCCGTAGAGTGTGCCGGCTGTATTGGCAAAGCGCGTCTGCCCGCCGACGGCCGGGTCGTTGTCGCCGATCAGCACCGTCGTGCCGGCCGGGCCCACGGTCTCGGTCTCCCGGGGCGTCATGACAATGGTCACGTCGTCAAACAGGTTGAGCGTCAGCCTGGCAGTCGGCACGGCAGCCTTGCGTCCGTCGGCCGCGGCCGGGAACAGGGCGGCGGCGTCAACAAGCACCGTGCGGCTTCGCAGCGGCGAAATGGTTTTCCCGGGCGTCCCCCCGGCCTTGGACGGGGCCGCCGCGAGCGAGGTCGTCGCTGTGAAAAGGCCTGGGGCCGCTGCCCGGGCCGGGCCCGGCAGACAGAGAAGAAGGGCTGCAAGAAGCAGGAGAAAAGCACGAAGGTAGTCCATAGCGCCCTCCATGGCGTTTCTGGATTCGGTAGAATAAAACTCTAGGGTATTTGTCGGGTATTTGGCAACGCCCATTTCCCACCCGGCAGGTCGGCCAGGGCGTCAGGCGGCTGGTGCAGGGCTACAACCGGCGCAGCCAGGCCGTCACGGCCAGAATGGCCAGAAGCGGATAGAGCGGCCACATGACGCCGGTCAGCAGGCACACGGGCACGGCGACGGCCAAAACGCCGGCGTACAGGCAGGCCTCGACGTAGGGCCCAAGGCCGCGCAAGGGGCTGGTCCAGCCCTGGAAATCCAGGAGCCGGGAGTTTTGCCGCTGCGCTTCGGACGGACGGGCGCTCTCCCGGGCCTCTGCCTGGGAAGCCGGCGCACCCGGTCGGGACGCGTCCGGTTTGCCTGCCGGCCGGGCCGGCTGCTCCGGGGAAGCGGTCCCGAAGGCCGTGGCCTCGCCGCTCTCGCTGCCGCCGTCGTCGCCCCCTCCCCGTCCGGACTGGAGCTTATGGCCGCACACGGCGCAGACCCGCCGATCATCGGAATTGTCGCTGCCGCATTTATTGCAACGCATGGCATCTTTCGTCTGGTCGATTTGTTGACAACATCATCTGCAAGCATAGATGGAAAAGGTGCGACCCGCCACCAAAACCGAGGAATGCGCATGGAGACGATCCTGACCGGCTACTCCGTCAACCCGGTATGCTGCAACGGCTGCGGGGCCTGCGCCGCCATGGCCCCGGAACTGTTCATCATGGACGAGGCCACGGAAAAGCCCGTGCTCCTGCTCTCCGAAGCCCCTGTGGAGGACGTGGAGCGGGCCATGGCCTTTTGCCCCCACGACTGCATCGAAAGCGAATAAAACACCTCTCCCCGGCCGCCCTAATGCCCCGCCGCGGCCGTCCGATAGGACTTTGGCGGCGGTTTCCTGTACGCCGCCGGGGAGGCCGTCATGGCACAACGCAAACGCTTGGCCGTCATTGCAGCCCTGGACCGGCTCGGGCTGCTCAAATACCTGCTGGCCGCCGGCATCACCGTCTTGGCCTTTGTGCTCACAGCCGGGGCCTTTTGCTACGAACAACTGCAAAAACGCCCGCCAAGGCTGTCCGAGGCCGCCAGGGTCGCCCTGGCCCGGGACACGCCGGCCGGGCCGACGCCGGGCTATGTCCACCGGGCTCCGGTCAGCCGTCTGGCCCGCTTTGCCGCCGACGTCGAGGCCGAGGCCGGCTTTTCCTTCTATGACCTGAGCGACCGGGAAACACCCCAGTCCCTGGCCGACAAACTGGCCAACAAGCGCTTTCGCGTCACCCGCGGCCAGGGCCAGTCCTGCAACTTCGCTTATCCCCTGACCACCCCGGCCGGCGACAAGGAAGCCGTGGCCGCCTACATCCGCGACCTCGGCCGGGATTGCTGCGCCGCCGTCCAGGTCCTGCCCGGCCAACTGGCCACCTATGCCTTTGTCAGAAACCCCGAGAAGCCCGGCGGCAAGGGCGGCGGCAAGAACAACGCCCCCATCTCCGGCGCTGCCGTCTTTTCCGAAGTCGGCGGCGGGCTTTTGACCCTCAACCTGCGCTTCTCCGACAACGCCGAAGGCTACGGCGTAAGCCTGGCCAAACACTTGAGCGAACGCTTCGGCCCGGCCTCGCCCATGGGCGAGGCCGGCTCGGCCTGGGCCAGGGACAAGGGGCTCATCACCGTGACCCGGACCGGGCACACCTTGCAGGTGGCCGTCTACTACGCCGCCAATATCGAACGCCACGCCGCCCACACCGCCCGCCTGGCCGACCGGCCCGTGCGCCAGCCGCCTCCGGCAGCCGGCATGGCCGTGGCCGAGGCTTGGTAGTGAGGGAGTAAGGGAGTGAGAGAAGAAGGAAGAGAGCCTCCGGCGGCCAAAGGGCAGTGCCCTTTGGAATCCCACCTGGGGGAGTGGGGGAAGAAGTCGGGACGGGTCAGGAAAGCAGGCGCAGCCAGCCCAGGGATTCGCCGCCGCTGGTCAGCGCGACGTCGGCCGGCCCCGGCAGGGGCGGTTCGGCCGGAAAGGCCTCGGCAAAAGGCATCCCGGCCAGATGCTCGTCGGGATGGGCCAAAAGAATGCGGCCATGGGGATCGGCCACGGCCAGGGGCCTGTCGCAGGCGGCCAGGACGGCGGATAAAATGGCTTTATACAGCGTCACGGCCGCGTCCGTGGCGCAGAGCTGCTGCCGGTTGCGGCGGGTGATGGCCATTTCCAGATTGGCCTTGAGATCCAGGAGTTTGACGGGCTTTTGAATGTAGCCGGCCGCCCCCGTGCCGGCCACCCGGTCCATGATGTCGCGGTCCACCGTGGCCGTTAAAAAAATCACCGGCACGCCCAGGCCGTCGATGATGTCCTTGGCCGCAGTCACGCCGTCCATGGGGCCGGCCAGATTGATGTCCATAAGCACCACGTCGGGACCAAGGCTGCGGGCCGCGTCCACGGCTTCCTCGCCCGTCTCGATGACGCCGAGCACGGCATAGCCCAGACGTCCGAGAATCTTCTCCGCCACCCGGGCCGAAAGGGTGTCGTCCTCGACAATGAGCACCGAACGGGGCTTGCGGGCCGTATCCTCCATGTGCGCCCTCCTAGCCGTTGTCGGCCAGCAGGATTTTTTTGTGGGCGTCCTGGATCTTGTAGTACAGATCATCCATTTCCGCCGGCTTCATGAGATAATCAAAAGCCCCCTGCTCCATGCCGCGGATGGCAACATCCACGTTGGCATGGCCGGTGAGCATGATGACCTCGGTCCGGGGATGGGCCTGTTTGATGCGCGAAAGCGTCTCCATGCCGTCCATGCCGGGCATTTTGACGTCCAGCAGCACGACATCCACGGGATTGGCTGCCAACGATTCCAGGGCCTGTTCGCCGCTGTGGGCCATGCCGACCTCCAGCCCCCGGCGCATCAGGCGCTTGCGCAGCGTTTCCACATAGCTTTCTTCATCATCCACCAGCAGTACCCGCACGGCCTCGCTCACGAATATCCCTCCGATTGGACGTGGAAAAGTGCCCATTCCATAGCTGCGCGCCATGGGAAAAGCAACAGCCGGCATTTTGACAAAATCCAAAGCAGCACCGATACTTGCCCATACAGGGAGAAAAAAATGCGCGAGCTTGACCGCACCGCTCTTATGGGACTGGCCCGGCTGGCCGGCCACGCCGTTCTGGAACTCTACCACGGGAGCATTGCCGTGGAAATGAAGGATGACCAGACGCCGCTGACGACCGCCGACACCCGGTCAAACGAGATCATTATGGCCGGACTGGCCCAACTGTTTCCCGATATCCCTGTGGTGTGCGAGGAAACAGCCAACGCTCCCTATGAAATTCGCCAGGGCTACAAGCGCTGCTTTGTGGTCGATCCCCTGGACGGGACCAAGGAATTTATCGGCAAAAACGGTGAATTCTGCGTCAATATCGCCCTGGTCGAACACGGCCGGCCGGTCTTCGGCGTCATCCACGCCCCGGTGGCCGACACCCTCTACGCCGGCGGCCCGGACATCCCGGCCACACGGCGCGTGGCCGACGGCCCGGCCGAAGCCATCCGGGTGCGCCGCCCGGCTCCGGGCGAACCACTCATCGCCGTGGCCAGCCGCTCCCATCCCTCGCCGGGACTGGCCGACTACCTGCAGCGCTACCCCGGCGTGCGCTGCATCAGCCGGGGCAGCGCGCTCAAATTCTGCGCCCTGGCCGAAGGAGCCTGCCACCTCTACCCGCGCCTGGGACCGACCTCGGAATGGGACACCGCCGCCGGCCACGCCATCGTGCTCGGGGCCGGAGGAGCCATGACCGCCCTGGACGGGTCGCCCTTCCTCTACAACAAACCCCAACTCCTCAACGGTCCATTTATCGCCCAAAGCCTGGAAGTTGGCGATAAACGTCTGTTTTTATAAGAGAAGATAAAGAGTGCCTCCGGCGGCCGGGGGGGTGATCCCCGGCCCCCCTGCAATAGAAGAAGTTATTGAAGAGGGGATGAGGTGCGTCAGGCGGCGGGTTCTTCGTGGCTCAGGCAGTGGATGGTGCCCAGGCCCCAGACCAGATCCACGGCCGAGATGCCCACCACCTCGCGATCGGGAAAGGTTTCGGCCAAGATGCCCAGGGCCAGCCGGTCGCGGGCGTCGTTAAAGGTCGGGACCAGCACCACCCGGTCGGCAATGAGGAAATTGGCGTAGCTGGCCGGCAGCCGCTGGCTCTTAAAGACCAGCGCCCGGGGCATGGGCAGGTCGATGACCGTAAGCGTGCCGCCGTCGGCCAATCGCACGCCCTGCAACCGCTCCCGGTTCTCGGCCAGTAGTGCGTAATTGGCGTCGGCCGGATCGTCCTCCCGGCACAGGACCACCGTCTGCGGCCCGACAAACCGGCACAGATCGTCCACATGGCCGTGGGTGTCGTCGCCAGCAATGCCCCGGCCAAGCCAGATGACGTTTCGCGCCCCGAGATACTCCCGGAACACGGCCTCATAGTCGGCCCGGCCAAAACCGGGATTTCGCACCTGCACCAGGGGATCGAGCAGGCATTCCTCGGTGGTCAGCACGTCGCCCCGGCCGTTGCCGTCCATGCCGCCGCCCTCCAGGACCACCCGCCGGCCGCCATGCAGGGCCGGCACGACCTCCAAGCCCAACTCCCGGCACACCGCCGGTCCGACCGCATCGTCCAGCACATGGTCCGGATACTTGGCCCAACCCGTGAAGCCGAAATCCACAGCCGCGATCTTCCCAGCCCGGCGCACGAAAAACGGCATGAAATCACGGGTCCAGCCCCGGTCCATGGGAGCCGTGAACCACTCGACCAACCCCGTATCCGCCCCCACCGCCGCCAGCACCCGCCGGGCCGCCGCCTGCTGCTTCGCGTCACGCACCAACAGCCGCACCCGCTCGCCAGCCCCGGTCAGCTTGCGCACCATCTCGCCATACACCCAGGCAATCGGGGCAAACCGGCCCGGCCAGTCCGACGCATTGCCCGGCCACGCCAACCACACCGCCGTATGTCTCTCGAATTCCGCAGGCCACTGCATGGTCATATGAACTCCTGAGGGAGAGGAAGACCT
>NZ_MLBG01000067.1 GCF_001936595.1 Desulfovibrio sp. DV | reverse complement strand
GGGGAGAGACAGGCTCAGGCCGGGCGGGCCGGGGCGTCGGCGTCCACCGGCAGACGGCGGCGATAGAGCCAGAAAAGCCCGACCGCAAACAGCGCCCCCAAGGTGTCGGCCAGCATGTCCTTCTGGGCGTCCCAGACATCGCCCTGGCTGCCCAGAAATTCCACCCCGGCCTCGCCGCCTTCGGCCACGGCATACCACCACTCGATGATCTCATAGGCACAGGCCACGGCCATGATCATGGTGACGGCAAAGACGGCGATGACGGCAGGATGGGCCAACCGCCGACGCCAGAGGTATTCGGCCAGGGCAAAGGCGTAAAAGCCCACGGCGAAATGGGCCACGCGGTCGAAGTGGTTGCGCGTAAAGCCAAAAAGGTCGGTGACAAAGCCAAAGGGCACGTTGGCAAAGGTGTAATGCCCGCCGATGGCGTGCAAAAAGAGCCAGACGGCCATCAGGGCGTAGCCCAGGTTGGAGAAACGAAAGCGCCGGCTGGTGGCGGCGAAATACAAAAAGACGGCCATGACCGGGATGTTTTCCGCCCACCAGACCTCGCGCGAGGCCGGGGCCAGACCAAGGACCACGAAAACAACCACGAACGTCGCCGCCAGGGCTTCGGGAAACCACCTCACCATACTGCCGTCTCCTTTGTCGCCGGCCCGGCCGACCGGGCCGCCACTCTCCAGCCCTACCCCACTGCCAGGCGGCCGGCAACCGGACATCCGGCCGGGTTTGACAGGGACCACAACCCGGCCCTACCCTCGCGTGCCCCCTGTGCCACCCTGGCCGGCAACAAAACACCAGCCGCAGCAAGGAGTGTCAAACCCGTGGAACACTTCGATTTCGTCATCGCCGGAGCTGGCATCGTCGGCCTGACCACGGCGCTAACCGTGCTGCGCCGCGCCCCGGCCGCCCGCCTGGCCATCATCGAAAAGGAACCCGGCCCCGGCCGCCACGCCAGCGGACGCAACAGCGGCGTGCTCCACTGCGGCCTGTACTACGGCAGCGACACGAAAAAGGCCAAAGTCTGCGCCACGGGCGGCCGGATCATGGCCGGGTTCGCTGCCGAGCACGGCATTCGGCTCAACCGCTGCGGCAAGGTGCTGGTGGCCACCGACCCGGCCCAGTTGCCGGCCATGGAACGGCTTCTCGCCAACGCCCGGGACGGCGGCATCCGGGCAACGCGCATCGACAACCGGACGCTCCTTGCCCTGGAACCGGCTGCCCCGCCCGAGGCCGTGGCCGCCATCCATTGCCCGGACACGGCAGTCATCGACGTGAAGGGCGTCCTGGCGGCCCTTGTCGCCCGCCTGACCGAAGCCGGGGCGCGGTTTTTTTTCCAGCGCCGGGTGGCCGGGCCGGGACCGGACGGGGCCATCGCCACCACCGCCGGTCCCGTTGCCGCCGGTTTTTTATTCAACTGCGCCGGAGCCTATGCCGACGTGCTGGCCCGGGCTCACGGCTTTGCCCAAAACTACGCCCTGGTTCCGTTTAAGGGCCTCTACTGGAAGCTCGCCCCGGCCAGCGCCGCCCGCATTCGCGGCAACATCTATCCCGTGCCGGACATGGCCATGCCGTTTCTGGGCGTCCATTTGACGAGAGGCATCAGCGGCGACGTCTACGTCGGCCCGACGGCCATCCCGGCCCTTGGCCGCGAGAACTACGGCATCTTTGCCGGAGCGCACCCCAAGGAAGCGGCAATCATCCTCACCCGGCTGGCCCGGCTGTATCTGGCCGATATCGACCATTTTCGGCTTCTGGCCCACACGGAGCTGCGCAAATACGCCAAGTCGCATTTTTACCGCTGCGCCAGACGGCTCATGCCGTCGCTTGGCATCGACGACCTCGTGCCCACGACCAAGGCCGGCATCCGGCCCCAGCTCGTCAATCTGGCCCAGGGCCGCCTGGAAATGGATTATATTCTGGAAGGCAACGCCCGGTCGCTCCATGTCCTAAACGCCATCTCCCCGGCCTTCACCGGCAGCTTCGCCTTTGCCGAGATGATCGTTGCCGCCAGCGGTGCAGTGTGATGGCCCTGCGCCCTGCCGGGCACACCAACAAAAAAAGCCCCCCGGTTTCCCAGGGGGCATGACGTCGTGCGTGGGCTGGCTACTTGGTGAACAGCTTCATGAGCGCGGCAATAAGCGCGGCCTGACCAATCAGCATGGCCGCTACCCATTTGAGGATGTCGGCCTTGGTGTCGGCATTGAGCTTGGCCATCTCAGCCAAAAGACGAAGTTCTGTCTCGCGCAGATCGTGCTTGGTGGCAATCTCCCGCTTGGCCTCTTCATCCTGCTTTTCGAGAATGTTGATAAGGACGCCGGCCGCTTCTTCGCCAAGAGCTTTTTCCAGCCTTTTGGAATCGTCGAAGAGAAGTGTCATAGATCACCAGTCGTCCCAATTGCGGCCCAAGTCAAGGCGCTTTCGGCTGCCAGCCACATCCACAGCAAGCCATGGCAGCAGGGAAATGAACACGCCCATGCGTTTCTTCCTTTCTCCATCCGATACCAGACAACCGTTCGCACAGGCAAGTGCCTGCGCCCTGCCGGACGCACCCTACAAAAAGGCCGGGACGTTTGCCCCGGCCTTTGACTGTAGTTGACTGCAAAAGCTAAAACCCGATCAAAGCACCAGTGGCGCAAATCCGGCCGCGACCAGGGCCGCCACCACCGACTCGCCATGTTCGCGGTCACGGGCCTCGAAGGAGATTTCCAGACTGGCCTCCTTGGCCGGCAGGGCCAGCAGGGTGCGGTGATGCTGGATCTCCATGATGTTGGCCCCGCTGTCGCGCAAAACGGCCGTGACCTGGGCCAGGGTGCCCGGACGGTCGGAAATGGGCAGGCGCAGCGTCACCACCCGGCCCTCGCGGATGAGTTCGCGCATGATGACCGAGGCCAGGAGCCTCGGGTCAATGTTGCCGCCGCTTAAGACCAGCCCGACCTTTTTGCCGGCAAAGCGCTCGGGATAGGCCAGCATGGCGGCCAGGGGCGCGGCTCCGGCCCCTTCGGCCACGGTCTTTTCGATGAACAGATAGAGGGCCACGGCCTGCTCCAGGCGCGACTCATCGACCACCAGCACCTCGTCCACCCGGGCCCGAACCACTTCCGTGGTCAGTTCGCCCGGATATTTGACGGCAATGCCCTCGGCAATGGTGTTGCCCGTGCCGGTCGGCGGTTCGCCGCGCATGGCGCACAGCATCGACGGATAGCAGGAGGCCTGGACGCCGAAGACCTCGATGCCGGGACGAAGGCCCTTGGCTGCGGTGGCCACGCCGGAAATGAGTCCGCCGCCGCCAATGGGCGTGACAATGACGTCCAGGTCCGGCTGGACCGCCAGCATTTCCAGGGCCACGGTGCCCTGGCCGGCCATGACCATGGCGTCGTCAAAGGGATGGATGAAGGTCAGGCCGCGGGCGGCCGTGATGCGGGCCGCTTCCTCGCTGGCCTCGACCAGGGTGTCGCCGGCCAGGACCACCTCGGCCCCATGGGCCCGGGTGTGTTCGACCTTCACCGACGGGGTATGGGCCGGCATGATGATGGTGGCCGGGATGCCGAGCTGTTTGGCGTGGTAGGCCACGCCCTGGGCATGGTTGCCGGCGGACATGGCCGACACGCCGCGGGCGCGTTCGTCGTCGGTGAGCGTCAGGAGCTTATTGAGCGCTCCGCGCTCCTTAAACGACGCCGTAAATTGGTGGTTCTCGAATTTGACCAGGACGTACGCCCCGGTCATGGCCGAGAGCACCTGGGAATGGAGAAAGGGGGTCGGGCGCAGCCGGGGGGCCAGACGGGCCTCGGCGGCCCAGACATCGGCAAGTTCGATCATTTTCCACCCTCTTTGCCGACAGTGCCGGCAGCGGCATCCAGAGCCTCGAAACGGCCCCGCTCCCGATTTTTGCGCACGGCCCCGGCGGCAAACACCCGGCCGCTCATGGCGATATAGACCCCGGGGGGCAAGGACCAGACCGCGCCCACGGCGCAGCCGACGTTAAAAGTCGCATCGGACGCCGCGAACCGGGCCGGACTCATGGCCCCGGTCAGGACGATGGTCTTGCCGGGCACACTGGCCAGCACCGAGGCGGTCTCGGTCATGGTGTCGGTGCCGTGGGTGACGAGTACGTGGGGGCAGGGGTCGGCGGCGATCAGCCATTTAAGCTCCTCGCGCTCGACCGTGGTGACGTAGAGACTGTCCTTGCGGGCCACTTCCGTGACGGTAAAATCGAAATCCACCCCGGCCTGGGCCAGGATGGCCCGAACCTGGGGTTCGCCCACGGTGTAGTTGGACAGGTCGTCGAAGTAGACCTTGTCGATGGTCCCGCCCATGGAATAGACGGCTAATTTCACTTTTTGCCTCGTGTATGCGGGTTGCGCTCCGGCTGCCCCGGTCCACAGCCGACCGGATGGCCGGCCAGCGCCAATCACCCATTCAAAATTTTCCCCATCAAGGGGGTCCGGGGGGATTATCCCCCCGGCCGCCGGAGCAACGGTGGTTCCCGTCAAGCGCAACAAGCACCTTTCGCGTCCCGACTTGGCAACGCACCCGGTCCAATCAAACCAACCCCTGGTGGGTTTCCAAAGGGCACTGCCCTTTGGCCGCCGGAGGCATCTTCCTCTTTTTCCTCTTACCCCCCCAAATACGCTTCGCGCACGCGGGCGTCGGCAATAAGCGCCTCGCCGGTGCCGGAGAGCGTAATGGTGCCGGTCTCGAGCACGTAGGCCTGATGGGCCACCTTGAGGGCCGCGTAAGCGTTTTGCTCGACCAGAAGCACGGTCATGCCCCGTTCGTTGATCATGCGGATAATCGAGAAGACCTCTTTGACGAGCAGCGGGGCCAGCCCCAGGCTTGGCTCGTCGAGCATGACCAGTTCCGGCGAACTCATAAGGGCCCGGGCCACGGCCAGCATCTGCTGCTCGCCGCCGGACAGGGTGCCGCCTTTCTGGTTGCAGCGTTCGGACAGACGCGGGAAAAGCTCAAAGACCCATTCGATGTCCTTGGCGATGGCCGGCTTGTCGCTGCGGCTGTAGGCCCCGAGGTGGAGGTTTTCAAGCACGGTCAGGTGGGCGAAGATACGCCGGCCTTCCGGCGACATGACGATGCCGGCCTTGACGATGTCCACGGGATTTTTCCCGGAGATGTCCGCGCCTTTCCAGCTGATGTGGCCGCGCTTGTTCTTGATCAGCCCGGCAATGGCCCGAAGCGTGCTGCTTTTGCCGGCCCCGTTGGCTCCGATGAGGGTGACCACCGAGCCTTTGGGCACGTCCAGGGAGATGCCTTTCAAGGCGTGGATGCCGCCGTAATGGACATGGAGATCGCGGATCTCAAGCATGGTCGAGCGCCTCCTCGCCGAGGTAGGCCAGGATCACCTTGGGATCGTGGCGGATGGCCTCGGGGTTGCCCTGGGCGATGGTGACGCCGTAGTCCAGGACCCAGATGTGTTCGCAAATACCCATGACCACCTTCATGTCGTGTTCGATGAGCAGGATGGTCAGGTTGAAGTCGTCGCGAATGGTGCGGACAAAGCCCATGAGGTCTTCGGACTCCTGCGGATTCATGCCGGCGGCCGGTTCGTCGAGGAGCAGGAAGCCGGGGTCCGTGGCCAGGGCCCGGGCGATTTCCAGGCGGCGCTGGGCTCCGTAGGCCAGACTGTTGGCCTTGTCGTCGGCCAGATCGGCCAACCCGACGGCGGCCAGAAGCTCCAGGCAATGGGCCCGCATGGCCTTGTCTTCGCGCAGGTAGGCCGGGGTGAAGAACACGGCCTGCAACCAGCCGGTCTTCTGGCGCAGATGCCGGCCGATCATGACGTTTTCGAGCACCGTCTCGTTGCCGAAAAGCCGGATGTTCTGAAACGTCCGGGCAATGCCGGCCTTGCAGACCTTGTGCGGGGCCAGGCCCGAGACCTCGCGGCCCTCGTAGAGGATGCGGCCGGTGGTCGGCTTGTAAAAACCGGTGATCATGTTGAAGCAGGTGGTCTTGCCGGCTCCGTTGGGACCGATCAGGCCGGCGATGGCCCCGCGCTTGACCGCTATGGAGAAGTCGGTCACCGCGGCCAGCCCGCCAAAGCGCATGGTCACGTCGTCAGTGGAGAGGATTATGTCGTCAGCCATCACGCCTTCCCCCGGGAAAAGACCCTGGCAACGGATTGCCAGCTCAGTTCGCGCATGCCCATAAGCCCCTCGCGCCGAAAGAGAATAATGATGATCAGGGCCAGGGAGAACACCACCATCCGCATGCCCGGCACGCCCGGCAGCTCGAAGCCGAAGATATCCACCGGATTTTCCACCACCCGCAGCCATTCGAGCAGCACGGTGATGCCGATGCCGGCCATGATCGTGCCGCTCAAGGACCCCAGTCCCCCGGCCACCACGATCATGAGGATGTTAAAGGTGAGGGTGAACAGAAACATCTTGGGATCGATGGTGGTAAGCAGGCTGGCCAAAAGCGCCCCGCCGACGCCGGCGAAAAACGCGCCGACCGAAAAGGACAATAGCTTATAGCGGAACACGTTGACGCCCATGGCCCTTGCGGCGGCCTCGTCGTCGCGGATGGCTTTGAGCACATTGCCGGTGTTGCTCTGGAGCAGGCGTACGATGACGTAGAGGGTGAGCAGGCACCAGCCGAAGTTCCACCACAGGTTGGCGTAGTCCGGGATGCCCTTGAACCCGAGCGCGCCGTTTGTCAGGCGGGGGAAGTTGTTGGCCAGGACGCGCACGATTTCGGCAAAGCCCAGGGTGGCGATGCCGAGGTAGTCATCGCCCAGGCGCAGGAGCGGATAGCCGACGATCACCCCGGCGGCAGCCGCGGCCAGCCCGCCGGCAATAACGGCGGCCAGAAACGGGAGGTGGGCGTTTTGCACCCAGTCATAGGCCGGTTCCAGAATGAACAGCATGTCCTTCTGGTCCGGGGTCATGATCAGGATGGAGCAGACGTAGGCTCCGATGGCCATGAAGCCGGCGTGGCCGAGGCTGAAAAGGCCGGTGAAGCCGTAGATGAGGTTCAGCGACAGGGCCAGGATGATGTTGATGGCGATGAGGTTTAATATCTGGATCTTGTAGCCGTCAAACGACCCCTTGGCCAGCCACAGAAACAGTCCGGCAGCGATCACGGCCAGACAATTAAACAGTATAATTTGTCCGCGTCGCATCAGACTTTATCCTCCAGACGTTCGCCCATAAGGCCGGTCGGCTTGAACATCAGGACCATGATGAGCAGCACAAAGGCAAAGGCGTCCCGGTAGCCGGCCAGATCGGGAAAAAAGGCCACGGTCATGATCTCGATAAACCCCAGGGCCAGTCCGCCGATGACCGCGCCGGGGATGGAGCCGATGCCGCCGAACACCGCCGCGATAAAGGCCTTGAACCCCGGTATGGTGCCCATCATGGGCTGGAGCTGGGGATAGCGCAGGGCCCACATGATGCCGCTGGCGGCAGCCAGGGCCGTGCCGATGCCAAAGGTGAGGGCAATGATGCGGTTGACCGGCACGCCCATCAGGTAGCTTGTCTCGATGTCCTTGCTGATCGCCCGCATCCCCAGGCCGGCCTTGGTGCGGTAAACGATCCAGATCAAAACGAGCATGAGGGCCAGGGACAAAAGCGGCACGAAAAGCGTCAGCGGCAGGACGCGCACCCCGCCCATGATCATGGGATCTTCCAACCACTTGGGCCGGTAGACCTCGCGGGGGATGGCCTGAAAAAAGACGATGGCCACGTTTTGCAGGAAAAAGGACACGCCAATGGAGCTTATGAGCGCCGAAATACGGGGGGCGTCGCGCAGGGGCCGGTAGGCCACCTGATCGACCAGAACGCCGAGGCTGGCCGTGACGGCGATGGCAATGGCCATGGCCACGGGCCAGGGCAGCTGGCCAAGGGTTATGCCCCAGAAAACGAAATAAGCCCCGAGCATGAACATTTCGCTGTGGGCGAAATTGATCAGGCGCAGGATGCCGTAGACCATCGTGTAGCCGATGGCGACCAGGGCGTAGAGACTGCCGAGGGTCAGGCTGTTGAGCATGTGCTGGATGAACATCGCCGAGTTCATGCGGGAATCCTTGCTTGCGTCTTGGCCGCCGGTCGCCCGGGCGGAGCATGGGACGGGCCGCTGTTGCCGCGGCCCGTCCCTGCGCTATGCGCGATCGACGGTTTAGAGTTCCGGAGTGATGTCGCCTTCGTAGACCTTCTTGCCGTCTTTAATGATGACCAGGCCGACGGGCTTTTCAGCGTCGTGGGTCTCGTTGATGGTCGTGGCGCCGGTGACGCCCTGGAATCCCTTGGTGGCGGCCAGCGCCTGGGCGATGGATTCGGGATCGGCCTTGCCGGCGCGGGTGATGGCATCAAGGATGATCATGTAGGCGTCATACCCCAGAGCCGCGTTCACGTTGGGCTCCTTGCCCGGATAGGTGGCCTTCCAGCCCTCGGTGAACTTCTTGGCCATGGGGGTCATGTTCTTCATGGACGGGTCGTAGGGGAAGGTGGTGTGGATGAAGCCTTCCACGGCGGAACCGCCGATGTCGGTGATCTTGGGGTTGTCCATGGCATCGCCGCCCATGATCTTGAAGGTCGCGCCAAGCTCCTTGGCCTGCTTCATGATGATGGCGCCCTCGGCAAAGTAGGAGGGGATGAAAAGAACGTCAGGCTTTTCGGAGATGATCTTGGTCAGCTGGGCGGTGAAGTCCTGGTCGCCGGACTGATAGTTGAGCGTGGAGACGACCTGTCCGCCGAGCTTGGTAAACGACTTGTTGAAGTACTTGGAAAGGCCGACGGAGTAGTCGTTGGCCACGTCAACCAGCATGGCGGCCTTTTTAAGGCCCAGGGTCTTGTAGGCATAGGTGGCCGCGCCGGCGCCCTGATAGGGGTCGATGAAGCACACGCGGAAGATGTACTTCTTGCCCTGGGTGACCAGCGGGTTGGTGCAGCTGGTGCCGACCTGGGGGATGCCGGCCTTTTCCGAGACTTCGCCGCCGGCCATGGCCAGGGAGGAGCCGTAGGTGCCGATGATGGCCTGGACTTTTTCTTTCTCGATCAGGCGTTTGACGGCATTGGCCGACTCGACCTTATCGGACTTGTTGTCCACGACAAACAGCTCGATCTTTTTGCCGAGCACGGTCGGGTTCTCTTTGGCGGCCATCTGCACGCCCTCGAGTTCCAACTGGCCGCCAAAGGCGTTCTGGCCGGTCAGCGGCAGGAACACGCCGATTTTGATGGTGTCGTCGGCACAAAGCGCCGTGTTGGCGAAGGCGAAAACCAGGGCCAGGCACAAAAGCATCATTTTGCGCATGAGGATTCCTCCACGTTTGCGGGTTGCCGCCGGGGCCTTGGGCCGCTCCGGCGCTTACAGCGAAACAACAGCCGATATCTTCTTGGCCAACTCCACCAGATAGCCGGCGAAGAGGCGTTCGAACTCCTGCATGGGATAGGTGGCGGTGGACGAGTCAAAGCTCACCGCGCCAACCACCGCCCCGGTGCGCAGGGAGAAAAGCGGCGCGCCGATGGCAATGAGACCCGGCAGAGATTCTTCGTTATTGCGGGCATAGCCCAATTCGCGCACCTGGGACAACTCGGCCTCAAGCACGGCCTTTTCGGTGATGGTGCGGTCAGTCTTGGCAGTCAGTTCGAGGCGGGCCATGAGTTCGTCCAGGGCGCGCGGCTCGAGAAAGGCCATGGCCGCCTTGCCGGCGGCCAGATAGTGCAGGGCCGAGGCGTAGCTGAACGACCGGAAGGCGTGGGTATCGACGGAATCGCGGCGATAGATGAGATAGATGGCGTCGTTGGCCAGGATGCCAACGTCGATATGCAGCCCGTGTCGGGCGGCGGCTTCGTCAACGAGCGGCCGCAGCAGGCGCACCAGTTCGCTTTGTTCGATCATGGACTGGGCCAGGGCCAGCGTGCGCACGCCCAGACGGTAGAGCCCGGAGCGGGGGTCGCGGGCCAGATAGCCCTGTTCGCAGTAGGTGGTGACGTAGCGGTGGGCGGAGGTTTTGCTGATGCCGACGCGCACGGCGATTTCGCTTAAGGTGAAGCCGGCGTCCTCGATACCGAACAGATCGAGGATGGCCAGCCCTTTGGCCAGGGATTCGGAGATATTGGCCTTTCCTGACACGAAAATCGGCTCCGTTTACGGAAAATGTGAACCGTCGTTCCGACTGTCGGAACACTCGGACCGGTTGTGTGATACCCGGAGTCGGGGCGGCTGTCAAAGGTTCCGGGGGAATCGCGGGGGGTGTTCGGGAAAAAGGTCACATTTTGGACGATCATTCGCCAAGGCCACGAACATTGCAGTCACAATCGGGACGTGGGGCCGGCTCCACGGGATGACCGGTTTCCCACCAGCTCGTCCGGATGGGCGCAATCCGCCGAATGGACGCAGGGAACACCGTGGGATCATTGCCCGCCGGACTGCTGTTCAATGCGCAACCTGGCAAAACATTGCGCAGGACCTGGATGCGAGATCGGGGGCCAAGGGCGGCATGATCAGGAATGATCAATTTCCGTTCCCGGATCGCCGACAACCGAGAACCGGCGCTGCTCTGTTATTCCATTTGTCAGCCAATGATAAAATGCGGAATGCAACATGTTCTTCTGGAGCGCCTGGGCCACATCCGGATTCTGCTCAAGATACAATTTTTCATTGAACATATCTGGCAAATACCGAAAATTATAGTGAATAAAACAGTCCATCACCCGCACCAATTCATGAGACAATACGCTGTTGACCCTGGAAAGATGCCCATAAAGGGGATCAGGCCTGGACACCTCGCAGCGCAAAGCACTTGCGTGTTCGTTCCGTTCCCCGAGTTCCCTGTTCGCCAGGGAAAGATTGGACACCTCATTTTTCAAAGATTCAATTTCCACTCGTTGCGCTTCACAAATGGCCTGCATATTTTCAATATTCTGCCTGAATTCTCTGGCCTGTCTTGAAATGGTCTCTATGGCACCACTCTCAAGGACAAATGGGAAAACACGCTCTACAGCTTCATCATAAATTTTCTTAAAGACAACAGAATTATCCCCCAGATCAACAAGCTTGGCAACGCACAACAGGCGTGTCGCCAGATTTTTGCTCCTATGGAACAGATTCTGCCAGTACCTTGGCAACCGCCTGCGCCTCTTTGCGGCCTGAAAAAACCATTTTGGATCCAAAGCATTATCAACAATCCTGTCATTAAGCTCTTTTAAAATTCCCATCTCCAAAAGCCACTGGGGCATCGCATGGCCAACCATTGGCACTTTTAACGCGACAAGATTGTGCTTCGGCAATCGCTTGACATGCAGATTGTCTTCTCTAAACAAAGGATCATACGTGACAAAAACTGATCGTGCTTTGTCTGCACTGCAAGCCCCGTCATAGGGGTATCTCGACCAATCCAGGTTCGATCCATAGGGGAATCTCCCTTCCCATGGGACAAGATCCTTCCTTAACGTTGTTTGCGGATTATGGGCAATAACAATGCTTCCTGGCCGCGTTTCGGAGAACAGCAAGGCACCATATCCTCCCTGCGATCCACCAGAAAAAACAACCTGTTCATAGCCATCGATTAATTTTTTTGTAAGCAGATGAATTAAAAAAATCCATCAAATCAGGCGACCGAAACCAATTCTCATCCTTATGGACCACACCTAAAATTGAGAATTTTCTATCCTTACAATAGTCCCATCCCCAGGCAGGAGAAAACTTCCCAAACCCAAGATGTGAAAAGGTAACAAAAAGAACACGCGTTGCTTCTGCTGGCTCGTAATAAAAAATCCTATTTTGACTTAATTCACAGCATTGTATTTCTATGTCATTAATCGCAATTCTTTCAAAGAAAAAGTCCATTACAACCCCTCTGTCCACAATCGTCTTGCTCGCATGTTTCCTTGAATTGCCTCAACGCACCAGACGAGTCAAGCAGCAGCCCGGCCAAACACGAGTCACCAAGCACATACAGTGCTGCCACCCCACCAGGAGAGACCCGGTCCGATCTCTTGCGACCCCTTGACGGGCATACCCCCACTCCATCTACGAGTGGTACGACTTCCCCGGGCCCATTGTTCAAACATGTTGTTGTTGGGTCCGTTTCGCAAAACGAATGGCCAAGCGTCAAGGAATGGGGCGCTTTGCCGGCATGGCTTTCCTCATGGCCAACCTTGCGGGCACGTTCGTCTGTCGCGGGCATCGGCTGACGCGTCCTGTCGCTTACCCAAAACAACGCGGCTGAAAAAAGCCCCCTGCCCGGCTTCCACCGAACAGGGGGCTTTGACCACGAAAGAATACAAGCTACCCCAAATAGGCCCTCGTCACCCGCTCGTCCAGCGCCAGCTCGGCCGACGGCCCCTCCAGCACAATCGTGCCGGACTCCACGACATAGGTGCGCGCCGCCACCCGCATGGCCAGACGGGCGTTTTGCTCAACCAGCAAAATCGTCGTGCCCATGGCCCCGAGGCCGGCAATGATCTCGAAGATTTCCGAGACGAGAATCGGGGCCAGACCCAGGCTCGGTTCGTCAAGGAGCAGCAGGCGCGGCCGGCTCATGAGCGCCCGGGCCATGGCCAGCATCTGCTGTTCGCCGCCGGAGAGCGTGCCGGCCGACTGCCTGCGCCGCTCGGACAGCCGCGGAAACAGCTCGAACATCCGGGCCATGTCCTTGGCGATTTCGGCCCGATCGCTGCGCACATAGGCCCCAAGCTCCAGGTTGTCGCCAACGCTTTGCCGGGCCAGGACCTGCCGTCCTTCCGGGGAATGGGCCATGCCCAGGCGCACGAGCGCCTCCGGGGGCAGGCCGGTCACGTCGCGGCCGTCAAAGCGCACCACTCCGGCCCGCGGGGCGACCAGCTTGGAGACAGCCCGCAAAATGGTGGTCTTGCCCGCGCCGTTGGCCCCGATGAGGGTGACGATCTCGCCGGCGGCAACCGACAGGGACACGTCGCGCACAGCGGAAACCGCCCCGTAATTGACGCACAAGCCCTCGACCTCAAGCAGCGCCATGGGCGTCCCCTCCAAGATAGGCTTCGATGACGTCCGGGTCGCGCTGGACCTCTTCCGGGGTGCCCATGGCGATACGCTGGCCGAAATTAAGGACCATCACCCGGTCGCACAGGCCCATGACCATGGGCACGTTGTGTTCGATGAGAAGCACGGTCAGGTCGAAGCGTTCCTTGATGTCGCGGATGAAACCCGAAAGCCCGACCTTTTCCGACGGATTGAGGCCGGCGGCCGGTTCGTCGAGAAGGAGCAGCTTTGGCGACAGGGCCAGGGCCCGGGCGATCTCCAGGCGGCGGCGGTCACCGTAGGGCAGCGAGGCGGCCAGATGCCCGGCCCGGTCGTCGAGCCGGACCAGACGCAGCAACTCATAGGCCCGCTCGGTATTGTCCCGGTCCTCGCGGCGGCTGGCCGGGGTGCCGAGAATGCCGCCGAGAAGCCCGGTGCGGGCGTGGATGCGCCCGGCCACGCGCACGTTGTCCATGAGGGAGAGGCCGCCAAACAGGCGGATATTCTGAAAGGTGCGGGCCAGCCCCAGAGAGGCGATGGCCTCGGGCCGGGCGCTGGTGATGTCGTGGCCGTCAAAGGTGACGGTGCCGGTATCGGCCCGGGTCATGCCGGTCAGCAGATTGAAAAAGGTGGTCTTGCCGGCCCCGTTGGGACCAATGAGGCCCATGATCTCGCCCGGGCGCACCTCGATGGACACGTCGCACACAGCCATGAGGCCGCCAAAGGAGCGGCGCAGGTCAGTGGCCTGAAGCAGGGCGTCGCTCATGCCGCACCTCCCCGGCCGGCGGCCAGTCTGGCCCGAAGCGCGGCCAGACCGCCCATGATGCCCTGGGGCAGATAGACGCACACGGCAACCAGCACCACGCCGTTTAAGATCATGCGCGAATCCTTGAGCGGCCGCAAAAGCTCGGGCAGGCTGACCAGCAGGGCCGCGCCGAAAAGCGGTCCCCACATGGAGCGCGAGCCGCCGATCAGCACGTAGGCCAGACAGGTGACCGAGGCGTCAAAGGTGCCCTGCCGGGCGTTCCAGGTATTTAAAAACGGGGCGGACATGGCTCCGGTGACGGCGGCCAGGGCGCAGCCCAGGACAAAGGCCGTGACCTTGTTGGCCGTGGTGCCAACGCCCATGGCCCCGGCCGCCAGCTCATCCTCGCGCACGGCGAAAAAGGCCAGCCCCCGGCCGGTGGTGGTGATGCGGTGGACGACGAACATGGTCAGGAGAAAGAGCGGCCCGAAAAACCAGATGTAGTCCAGGCGCGAGGCAAAGGCCTGGGGGATGCCGAAGATGCCGACCGCGCCGCCGGCAATGGGCATGTTCAGTACGGCCACGTTGACCACCTGGACAAAGGCGATGGTGGCCAGGGCCAGATAGATGCCGCGAAGGCGCAGGGCCGGATAGCCGACCACGATGCCAAGGACCACGCCAAGCACCAGGGCGAAGAGCCACTGGAGAGGAAACATGAAAAAGCCCAACGCTTCCCGCCAGGGAGCCAGGGCCGGGTGGGTGCCCATGATGGCCGCCACATAGCCGCCAAGGGAATAAAAGCCGATGCTGGCCAGGGACAGCTGCCCGGCCATGAGCGGGAAATAGAGGCTCAGGCCAAGGAGCGCCTGCTGTACGATGGTGACCAGCAGGAAGCCGTAATTTTCAAAAAAACCGGACATATCAGACCTTTTGCTCCAATCGGTCGCCGAGCAGGCCCTGGGGCCGCACCAGCAAAATGGCAAACAGCAGGACAAAGGCGACCGCTTCCTTATACGAGCTCATGTCCGGCGGCAAAAAGGCCTCGCCAAGACCGATGACCAGCCCGCCGGCCACAGCCCCGGGGATGCTGCCCAAGCCGCCAAGCACGATGACGGCCAGGCCCTTGAGCCCGTAGGACACGCCGAAATACGGCCCGGCAATACCGAACGAGACGCCGATCAGCGTCCCGGACAGGCCGCCGAGCAGGCCGGAAATGAAAAACGTGCCGAGGATGAAGCGGTTGACGCTGATGCCCAAAAGACTGGCGGTATCGGCGTTTTCTGCCGTGGCCCTAAGCGCCTTGCCGCCGCGGGTGCGGCCAATAAACCAGCCAAGGCCGGCCAGCATGATGAGGCTTGCCCCGAACAGGATGATCTGGATGGTGCGCACGGCCACAGGCTTGCCGCCAACGGAAAAGATGACGGCCATGGGCAGGTCGCCAAAGATGTCGGAGGGGAAGGAATAGATCTCCGCGCCGACCAGATACTGGATCAGGTTGACGACAATGAGGGCCACGCCGAGGCTGCTGACCAAGGCGAGCAGCGGATCGGCCCCGCGCTTTCGCAGCGGGCGAAAGGCCAGCCGCTCGACGGCCATGCCGGCCAGACCGGAGAGCAGCGCGCCGAGGATGAGCGCCGGAATAAACGGCAGGGCCACCGGCAACGACACGTCGGAGAGCAGGCCGTTAATGCCGAAATGGCCGACAGCCAGGGCATAGGTGAGGTACGCCCCCAGGGTGAAGACCGCGCCGTGGGCGAAATTGATGATGCCGAGGATGGAGAAGACCAGGGTGTAGCCCAGGGCAAAGACGGCATAGACCGAACCGATGCTTAAGCCATTGAGCAGGCTTTGGATGAGCCAGGCAAAATCCATGGGAACATTTTTTCTGGCGGCCGGAACGCGTGGTCCGCTCCCCGGCCGCCGCCGTGATCGGGCGGTTTATTCGGAAACCAGGACAAACGAGCCGGTCTTGCCGTCGGGATTCATGACGATCTTGGAGACGTAGAAGGCCTTCTGCTCCACTTCGCCCGAGGGCTGGATGCTGATCTCGCCGACCGGGGTCATGTAGGACCCGGTGCGCAGCGACTTGTTGAGCAACGCGCGCAGTTCGGCCAGTTCGAAGTCGGCGATTTTCTTGCCGGTTTCCTTCTCGATCTTGGCGAGCGCCTCGGTGACCACCTGGACGGCGGTGTAGGCCTGGGCCGAGAACTGGGCCGGGCCTTTCTTGTAGGCGGCCTCAAAGGCGGTGACGAACTCCTTGTTGACCGGGTTCTTGTCCACAGTGGCCGGGCTGTAGGCCTGGGCCACCAGGATGTCGGCGCAAAGCGCGCCGCACACCGGGAACATGTTGGGCGAATTGAGCCCGTTACCGCCAACGATCAGGCCCTTGTAGCCAAGCTGGCGCAACTGCTTGACCAGATTGCCGGAATCGGCGGCCAGACCGGAGATGATGACCAGATCGGCATTGGCCCCGAGCACGGCCGTCACCTGGGTGGTGAAGTCGTTGTCCGTGGTCTGGAACTTCTGGAGGGTGACGGTCTCCAGGCCCAGGTTTTTCACCGCGTCCTGGAAGGTCACGGTCTCGGACGAGGAGAAGGCGTCGTTTTGGGCGTAGAGCACGGCCACGCGCTTGACGGCCGGATTGATCTTCATGGCCTGCTTGACCGAGTACGGGGCCACCTGGGTCATGGGGGCGGAGATGCGGCCGACGAACTCGCCGATCTCGGGGATGCCCTTGGCCGTATTGGAAGGGCCGACCACCGGGGTCTTGGCCCGGTCGGCTATGGGATTGGCGGCAAAAGCCTGCTGGGACAGGGTGGGTCCGATGATGGCCACGACCTTGTCGCGGTTGAGCAGATTCTGGAAGGCGTTGACGGCCCCGGCTTCATCGCCGGCGGTATCCTGGAAGACCAACGCGATTTTCGTGCCATTGACGCCGCCAGCGGCGTTGATGCGCTCCTCGGCGATCTTCGCGCCGTTGACCTGCTCCTGGCCAAACAAGGCGACATTGCTGGTCTGGGCCACGGCAATGCCGATGGGGATGGGGGTGGCCACCGTGTCGGCCAGAGCCGGATGGGCGGCACACAGGACCAGGGCCAAAGCGGTAACGAGACGCTTCATGGAGCCTCCGGGCAGAAAAGTTGGCGGCGACCGGGCGCGCACGTCGATGGTGAAAAATGTCTCTTGGGCAATGGTGACGGTTCTGTCAAGGCTTATGCGCCGAAAACCGGCCGCATCAGCCGATCGGCGGGCAATCGGGCGGCAGCGGCCCCGGGGCGGGGGGATGCGAGAAGAGGGGGAATGCCTCCGGCGGCCGGGGGCCTGAGGCCCCCGGACCCCCCAGATGGTTTAAAGGGGACGGCGTTGCCGCGACCCTGGACGGAAGCGGGAATACACATTTCGTCGGTCCAGTGTAAGCTTGACAGGAACCACCGTTGCTGCGGGTTTCCAAAGAGGGAGACCCCTTTGGAAACCCGTGTGGATTGAGATTGCTGAAAATACAGACAATACCTGACTGACAGAGAGGCCTGGGTGTCGATGCGGCTTTAGAAATCCTTGTTTAAAAACTTCGGCAGGAGATTTTTAACCGCAGCCAGGGCCATCTTGCGGCGCAGCTTGCCAAGCTGTTCCTGGAGCGGAATCTCTTTGGGGCAGACGTCTTCGCAGGCAAGGAGCCCCATGCAGCCGAAGATGCCCTCATCCGTGCCGACGAGGTCGAAGTAGTCCTTCTCGGTGCGCTCGTCGCGGGGGTCCAGGATAAACCGGGCCAGACGATTGAGGGCCACAGCGCCGAGAAAGTCTTCGCGCATAAGGGCCGTGCCGCAGGCAGCCACGCAGCAGCCGCATTCGATGCACCGGTCGAGCTCGTAAATCCGCTCGGCCAGCCCGTTGTCCATGCGCTCTTCCTTGGCTGCGGGATCGAAAACCTTTTTGGTGTGCACCCAGGATTCGATCTTGTCGTACATGCCGCGAAACCAGGTGCCGGTATCGACGGACAGGTCGCCCACCAGTTTGAAAGCGGGCAGGGGCATGAGCGTGATCTCATCCGGCATTTCCCTGGTCTTGGTGTGGCAGGCCAGACCGGGACGGCCGTTAATGACCATGGCGCAAGCGCCGCAGATGCCGGCCCGACAGCAGAAATCGAACATGAGCGTGGGGTCGATCTCTTCCCGGATTTTATTAAGCGCAATGAAAAGCGTCATGCGCTCGGTTTCTTCCAGCTCGAAGCGGTCGGTATGCGGCCGGGAGGCCGGGTCCGCCGGATTGTAGCGGAATATGTCGAAGGTCAGTGTTCTGCCCATTTTCTTTTCTCCTTTTCGCTCGCAACGTCACAGTCGCGCCACTTTGGCCCTCACCCATGCAGGGAGGGTCCGGGAGGGGGTTACCCCCTCCCGGCCGCCGGAGGCATCCCCCCCTCTTCTCCCCTCTTCACTTCCCCTTACTCGTCCCGTGCGATGATCTTGCCGCCGCCGTAGCCGCGGTCGCCGGGGGGGAGTTCGAAGGTGTGGGTGGCCGGTTCGTAGGCCAGGGTCGGCAGGTCGGCACCGTCGGCCCAGGTGGCCAGGGTGCGGGTCAGCCAGTCGCGGTCGTTGCGCTCGGGGTAGTCCTCGCGGGTGTGGGCACCGCGCGATTCGGTGCGTTTGAGCGCGCCGTAGGCCACGCACAGGGCCAGTTTGACCATGCCTTCGATCTTTAAGGCCATGGTCAATTCGGGGTTGGCTCCCTGGCCGCTGCTGCGAAGGCCGACCTTGCGCGACCGGGCCAGGATTTCCTGGAGATCGGCCACGCAGACTTCGAGGTCCTGGCCGTTTCTGAAGATGCCGGCTCCCTTCATGATGGCGTCGTGCATGGCGTTTTTGACGGCGTAGGGATTTTCCCGGCCATTGACGCCGGCGACCAGCCCGGCGATGCGGGCCTCTTGGGCGGAGACGGCATCACGCACCACGCCGCTCTTGATGACGGACTCGGTGCCCTTGAGGAACTCGACGATTTTGGCCCCGACGATCATGCCGGCAACGACCGTCTCGGCCAGGGAGTTGCCGCCCAGGCGGTTAAAGCCGTGCATGTCCCAGCAGGCGGATTCGCCGGCGGAAAACAGGCCCTTTAGGCCGTAGGCCGCGCCGTCCTTGTTGGTGCGCACGCCGCCCATGGAATAGTGCTGCGTCGGGCGCACCGGGATGAGCTGGTGGACCGGATCGACGCCGAGAAACGACTGGCAGATCTCGTCGACCTCGCGCAGCTTGGTGCGGATGTGCTGTTCGCCCAGATGCCGGATGTCCAGCCACAGGTGGTCGCCGTAGGGAGACGGGACGCCCAGGCCCTTACGCATGTGTTCGGTCATGCGCCGGGACACCACGTCGCGGGAAGCCAGTTCGGCCTTGTCCGGCTCGTAATCGGGCATGAAGCGGTATTCGTTTTTATCAAGGAGCGTACCGCCGTCGCCGCGGCAGCCTTCGGTGACCAGGATGTCGGTGGGCACGATGCCGGTCGGGTGAAACTGCACGGCTTCCATGTTGCCCAGGGACACCACGCCGGTGTCCAGGGCGGCAATCAGGCCGCCGCCGTCGCAGATGACCGCGTTGGTGGACTCGCGGTAGATGCGGCCAAAGCCGCCGGTGGCAATGAGGGTGGCCTTGGCCAGATAGGCGGTCAGCTCGCCGGTCTTGAGGCAGCGCACCACCGCGCCCATGCAGGTCTCGCCGTCGTGGATGAGGGCAATGGCCTCGACCTTGTCCACGACCGTGACCCCGACCTGGGCCGCCCGGTTATCCAGGGTAAAGAGCACGCAATGCCCGGTGCCGTCAGAGGTGTAGCAGGTGCGCCACTTGGCTGTGCCGCCGAAGTTGCGCGAATGAATGAGGCCCTCGTTTTCGGGCTTCTCAAAGGCGGTAAAGGGCTTGCCGCCCTTGTAATAGGTCTGCTCGCCGGGCACGACCCGGTTCCAGGGCACGCCCCAAAAGGCCATCTGGCGCATGGCGATGGGTGCGCCGTCGCAAAAAAGCCGGGCCACTTCCTGGTCGCAGCCCCAGTCCGAGCCCTTGACCGTGTCGGCGAAATGGACGTCCGGGCTGTCGCCCTCGCCCATGGCCGAGTTGCCCAGGGCCGCCTGCATGCCGCCCTGGGCGGCCGAGGAATGGGAACGGCGGGCCGGGACGATGGACAGGCAGATGGCGGAAAAACCGTTCTCGGCAGCCTCGATGGCCACCCGTTCGCCGGCCAGGCCCGCGCCGACCGACAGCACGTCGGATTGGATGATCCTCATGGTGTTGCGTCCTTATTTGAGCGGCAGGAAGAAGTAGCGAAGCAGGGTCAAAAGACCGATGCCGATAAAGAGCATGGTCATGACGTTCTCCTTCTTTTTCAGCGAGAAACGGCCGGGGCGGTCGAGGAAGCCCCACTTGACCAGGATGCGGTAGAACCCGACGCCGACGTGGAGTTCCACCATGGGCAGGAGCACCAGATAAAAGAAAAACCAGAAACCGGACTGGATGCGGGCGGCGGATTTCTCGGCCGAGATGGGCAGGTCGTTTAAGACGACCCACAAATGGATGCCGCCCATGATGAGGATGCCCATGGCGGTTGTGGCCTGGACAATCCACATCCAGGTGTCGCCGTGGCGCATGCGCCGGGCATTGGAGAGCATCACCCGCTGCTCTTTGGTCTTAAAGGGAATCTTCCTGGCGGCCAGGACGAAATGGACCAGGAAAGCCAGGAAAATGAGCGGCCCGCCAACCTGGGCCATATAGGTGACCTCAAAAAACCAGGCCAGGGCGTTCATGACCCTGGGGCCAATCAGCACGCTTGAGACCAGCATCAGGTGGCACCACATGAAAAGGACCAGGGCCGCGCCGGTGAGCATTTGCACCCAGTCGAGCCAGGCCGCAAGTTTCCCGACAGGCAGCCCGGCGTGGGTTGCCGTGGATGGTACGGACATTTCCACTCTCCCGTTTTACTGAGGATTTTTAACGATACAAAGCGCCGGCTCGGCCGACGCCGCCAGGGGCATCCCGTCCTCGTCGTCAGCCAGGGAGCCGTCCAGGGCGGCGGCCAGCCGCGTGGTATCCAGCGCCCTTTCCCATTTGGCGACCACCAGGGTGGCGATGCCGTTGCCGATCAGGTTGGTGATGGCCCGGGCCTCGGACATGAAGCGGTCCACACCCAGGAGCAGGGTCAGCGAGGCCACGGGGATGGTGCCCATGGTCTGGAGCGTGGCGGCCAGGGTGATAAACCCGCCGCCGGTGACGGCGGCCGCACCCTTGGAGGTTAAGAGCAGGATGCCCAGAAGCGAGAGCTGGTGGCTGATGTCCAGGGGCGTGCCCGTGGCCTGGGCCAGGAAGACGGCGGCCATGGTCAGGTAGATGCAGGTGCCGTCGAGGTTAAAGGAATAGCCCATGGGCAGGCACAGGCCGACCACGGATTTCTCGGCTCCGGCCCGTTCGAGCTTTCGCATCATGCGCGGCAGGGCCGCCTCGGAAGACGAGGTGCCAAGAACGAGCAGGATTTCGTCGCGGATGTAGACGAGATAGCGCCACAGGGAAAAGCCGGCCAGCCGGCACACCAACCCCAGCACCACGAAGATGAAGATGAGGCAGGTCGTGTAGACGCCAAGCATGAGATAGAGAAGCTTTAAAAGGGCCTCATGGCCCTGGGAGGCCACCACGTAGGCCATGGCCCCGAAAGCGCCCAGCGGCGCAAAGTACATGATGGAGTGGATGACCTTGAACAGCGCCTTGCCGAACTCGTCAATGACGTCGGCCAGACGCGCGCCCTTCTCGCCAAGCTGGGCCAGGGCCACGCCAAAGAGGATGGAGAAGAACAGCACCTGCAGGATGTCGCCCTTGGCAAAGGCGTCCACGGCCGAGTGCGGCACGATGTTGAGCAGAAAATCCGTGGTGGAGAGCTTTTGCGCCTTGCCGGCGAATTCCTCGATCTTGGCCACCTCGGCCTGATTGGCCTGCATCCGGGCGGCGTATTCGTCCATGCCGGCCCCGGGCTGGTAGACGTTGACGACCACCAGGCCGATGGCCAGGGCGCACAAGGTCATGGCCCAGAAATAGAGCATACACTTGACGCCCACCCGCCCCACCTTGCCCATGTCGCCCATCTTGGCGATGCCGGTGACCACGGTGCAAAAGATGATCGGCGCGATCACCATTTTGACCATGCGGATAAAGGCCGTGCCAAAGGGCTGCATGGCCGCGGCAAACCCCTTGGTGGCCGGGATAAGCCCAAGGACGATGCCGGCCACGATGCCGACGACCACCCAGAAATAGAGCGAAGCGTACAGCGGTTTGCGGCCGCCCGGACAGACTGTGGCGTCCGAAGCGGCCGCGTGGCTAGCCAAGGGCGGCCTCCAGGTCGGGGGTGGCGTAGAGGTCGCCGCCGACGCAGTCGTTAATGACCAGCACCGGGAAGTTCTCGACCGTCAGTTCGCGCACGGCCTCGGGACCGAGGTCTTCATAGGCGATGACTTTGGCGTCCTTGATGCGAAGCCCCAGGAGCGCGCCGGCCCCGCCGGTGGCCCCGAAGTAGACGGCCATCTCGGTCTCCATGGCCTCGCGCACGGCCGGGGCGCGCATGCCCTTGCCGATCATGCCCTTGAGGCCAAGCGCGATCAGGCGCGGGGCATAGGAATCCATGCGGTACGAGGTGGTGGGGCCGGCCGAGCCGATGGGCCGGCCGGGCCGGGCCGGAGACGGGCCGACGTAGTAGATGACCGCGCCCTTGAGGTCGAAGGGGGGCTTTTCCCCGGCGTCCAGGGCGTCCACGATGCGCTTGTGGGCGGCGTCGCGGCCGGTGTGGATGATGCCGGTCAGGTAGACCACGTCGCCGGCCCGCAGTTTGGAGACGTCGGCGTCGGATAGGGGCGTCGTCAGATGATACTCGGCCATCAGAGCGTGACCTCCTTGTGCCGGGAACTGTGGCACTGAATGTTGACGGCCAGCGGCAGGCTGGCCAAATGGCAGGGCGCGACCTTGATTTTGACGCCCAGGCAGGTGGTGGCCCCGCCAAGGCCCATGGGACCGATACCCAGGCGATTGATGGAGGCGAGCAGATCGGCCTCCATGGCTGCCACGCCGGCCTCGGGATGGACGTCGTCGACCGGGCGCAGAAGCGCCTTTTTGGAATTGATGGCGGCCAGTTCGAAGTTGCCGCCGATGCCGACGCCAACCAGGATCGGCGGGCAGGGATTGGAACCGGACTCGGCCACCCGGCGGATGACGAACTCGCGGATGCCGGCCCAGCCCTGGGCCGGGGCCAGCATCATGACGCGCGACATGTTTTCCGAGCCGCCGCCCTTGGCCATCATGGTGATTGTCAGGCCGTCGCCGGGCACGAGGTCGAAGTGGACGATGGCCGGGGAGTTGTCGCCGATATTGGCCCGGGTAAACGGATCGCAGGTGGATTTTCGCAAAAAGCCGTCCTGGTAGCCCTTGACCATCCCTTCATTGATGGCGGCGCGAAGCCCGCCGCCATCAATACGGACATCTTCGCCGACTTCCACGAAGAACACGCCCAGGCCGCAGTCCTGGCACAGGGGCATGCCGGTTTCCCCGGCCAGGGCGGCGTTTTCCTCAAGCTGCTCAAAAATCGCCCGGGCGGCCGGAGACGTCTCGGCCGCCTTGGCCCGGGCAAAGGATTCCAGCACGTCGGCCGGCAGATACCGGTTGGCCTCCATGCACAGGCCGGCCACGGCATCGACCACGGTCTTTTTGGCAATGGTACGCATCATTTCTGTCCTTGTTGCCCGGCGTTACATGAAGAGCTTGACCAGGGTGTAGCTCACGATGGTGCCGCAGCCGACGCCGATGGCTCCCGGTATGATGAAACTGTGGTTTAAGATGTACTTGCCGATCCGGGTCGTGCCGGAGCGGTCGAAGTTGATGCAGGCCAGATCGCTCGGGTAGGTGGGCAGGATGAAGTAGCCGTAGCACATGGGCATAAAGGCCAGCAGGATCTTGGGTTCAAGGCCGAGCGACAGGCCAAGCGGCACAACGGCGGCCAATGCGGCAGCCTGGCTGTTGACCAGCTTGGACACCACCACCAGCACGATGGCGTAGGTCCAGGGGTAGGCCACCACCACGGCGGACAGGCTGGCCTTTAACGTCTCGTAATGGGCCTCGAAAAAGCTGTCGGTCATCCAGGCCACGCCAAAGACCGAGAAGATGGCCACCATGCCGGCCTTGAACACCGCGCTGTTGGCGATGGTCTGCTGCTTGACCTTGCAGAAGATGAGGATGAAGGCGCCGGCCATGAGCATGACCATCTGGATGACGAGGTTCATGGACAGGGGCTTGAGCTTGCCCGGCACGCCAAAGGAGGGCCGCAGCTCGGCAAACGCACCAAGCAGGACCACCGTGGCGATGGCGGCAAAAAAGAACCACACGGCCCGGTAGGATTCCTTGGTAAAGACCTTGTCGAGCAGGGTGGCCCCACCGCCGTAGATATAGGCCTTTTGTTCGGGGTCGGCGAGCTTGGCCTGGAATTCCGGGTCCTTGTCCAGATCCTTGCCCCGGCGCATGCTCCACAGGCCGGCGCACAGCACGCCGGCGAAGGTGGCCGGGATGGAGACGCTTAGCAGGTCGACGATGCTGATGGCCTTGCCGATGCCGTGGGCCTGGGCCAGCATGGACACCATGGACACGGCGGCAACCGACACGGGCGAGGCGCACACCCCGATCTGGGCCGAGACCGAGGCCACGGCCATGGGGCGTTCGGGACGGATGCCCTTGTTGATGGCGATGTCGTAGATGATGGGGAACATGGTGTAGGCCACGTGCCCGGTGCCGCACATGACAGTGAGCGACCAGGTGGTGATGGGGGCAAGCAAGGTGATGTGTTCCGGGTGCTTGCGCAGGACGCGCTCGGCCACCCGCATGAGGACGTCCAGGCCCCCGGCGGTCTGCAGGGTGGCGGCGCAGCCGATGACGGCCAAAATGGTGAGCATGACGTCTATGGGCGGCTTGCCGGGCTGGACGCCGAAAACGAAGCACAGGACGAACAGGCCGATGCCGCTGATAAGGCCCAGGCCCATGCCGCCGTAGCGGGTGCCCAGCAGCAGACAGGCCAGGATGACGCACAATTGCAGGGTTAACATGACGAACTCTCCTTTCCTCGGTTCGGATATCCCGGGTGCGGCCGGCCAGCGCCGCAGCAGCCCTTCCACGGCCAGCCCCGAAGCGCCCGGCCATACAGCCGGGCCGGCGGGTCAGCGCCGGCGACAGCGGTAGTTCGGCGATGACCGCTGCCGCCGACGGACCGGCCACTGGGGGGTACTGGCAAAAGGGCCTAAGCATGGACGATGCCAGGACTTCACTTCATGGCTAACCCACCATAATCCATGAGAAATCCATCACAATCCCGACAAAAGAGCCGGGCCGGTCCATAACCAAAGTTATGGACCGGCCCGGCTCTTTTCGATGATAGGCAGGTATTTCAGACGCTTACTGTATTATAACGCCCCAACTCCGGCCATTCCCAAAGTTATGCCCCTTTTCCCCGTTGCGGCGGCCGGGGCGCGTGAGAACAGAGAGAGAAAGAGTGCCTCCGGCGGCGGGGCCGTCGAGGCCCCCGGACCCCCCAAATGGGTTAAGGGGAGTGGCGTTACCGCGACGGTGACCGGCATATGGGGCACGACTG
>NZ_MLBG01000066.1 GCF_001936595.1 Desulfovibrio sp. DV | reverse complement strand
GGGGTCCGGGGGGATCATCCCCCCGGTGGGTCCGGGCAAAGCCCCGGCCGCCGGAGGCGATTCCCGTTACCGTATCATCGCTCCCGCTTCTGCCGTACTCCGCCAGAGGTCGAAGGCGCGTTTGCCGTGCAGGTACAGGCGGATTTCCCGCACGGGGCCGGTCCCGAGCGCTTCGGCCATGACGCCAAGGGCCACAGGCGCGGCCAGTTCCACGGGATAGCCGTAGACGCCGGTGGAGATGGCCGGGAAGGCGATGGTGGAAAGGTCGTGTTCGACGGCCCGGGCAATGGACTGGGCATAGGCCGAGCGCAGGGTGTCGGGTTCGCCGTGGGAGCCGCCGTGCCAGATGGGGCCGACGGTGTGGATGACGTAGCGGGCGGTCAGGTCAAAGCCGGGGGTGATGACGGCCTCGCCGGCCGGCAGGTGGCCGATGTCGGCGATGATTTCCCGGCAGGCGGCCAGAAGCCTTGGGCCGGCGGCGCGGTGGATGGCTCCGTCCACGCCGCCGCCGCCAGCCAGGGCGGCGTTGGCGGCGTTGACGATGGCGTCGGCGTCGTCACGGGTTATGTCGCCTTCAATCAGGCGCAGGGTGCCGTGGCCGATGGCGTAGCTGGCGGTGTCGGGCATGGGGGCCTCCGAGGGCTGGCTAGGGAATGGCGGCGGTCGGACCCATGATGCAAAGGCCGGTTGTGGCCTCGGTAAAGGCGGCCTTGGCCGTGGCGGCCACATCGGCCGTGGTGACGGCATCGAGGGCGGCGGCGGTTTCCTCGATGGGGATGTGGCGGTTAAAGAGCAGGATATTGCGGGCCAGGCGCATCATGCGGTTTTCGGTGGATTCCGCGCCGAGGTAGAGCAGCCCTTTCAAGTGTTCGCGGGTGTGGTCGAGTTCTTCGGCGGCCACGGCTCCATCGGCCACGGCGGCCAGTTCGGCGGCCACGACGTCAAGGAGCTCGCCGGTGCGCTCGGGGTCCACGGCGGCCTGGATTTCCAGCAGCCCGGCATCGGACAGGCCGTTGACGCCGGCGTAGATGGAGTAGGCCAGCCCGCGTTTTTCGCGCACTTCCTGAAACAGCCGCGAGGACATGTTGCCGCCAAGGAGCGTGGCCAGCAGGGTATGAGCGAACCGGTCCGGGCTGGAATTGCCGACAGACGGAAAGGCCATGATGACGTGGTTTTGTTCCCAGTCGCGGCGAAGGGCGATTTTGGGCGGCGTATAGAGGCCGGCCGGATGGGCCGGGACGGCGGCCAGGGCGGACAGGCGGCCAAAGGCGGCGTCGGCCAGGTCGGTGAGCGCCGCATGGTCGATGGCTCCGGCAGCCACCACGGTGATGGCGTCGGGGCGGTAGTTGGCCCGTCGCCAGTCGGCCAGGGAGGCGGCTGTGGCGGCAGAGACCGAGGCCGGCGTGCCGGTGATGGAATGGGCCAGGGCCGGGTTGGCCCAGGCGGCGGCCCAGAAGTCCTCGTGGATCTTTTCCTCGGGCGTCTCCTCGACCATGGAAATTTCCTGAAGGATGACGGCCTGTTCGCGGCCGAGTTCCTCGGGGTCGATGAGCGCGTTGAGGACGATGTCGCTTAAGATGTCAAAAGCCCGGGACAGATGGGCGTCCATGACCCGGATATGGAAGCAGGTGGCCTCGCGGGAGGTGAAGGCATTGGACAGGCCGCCCAGGGTGTCGAGTTCCTTGGCAATGGTCAGGGCATCGCGCCGGGGGGTGCCCTTGAAGGCCATGTGCTCCATGAGATGGGCCATGCCTTCCTGTCCGGCCGCCTCGTGGCGGGAGCCGGCTTCGATCCAGATGCCAAGGCTTACGGTCTTGGACTGGGGCATGTGTTCGGTGACGACGCGCACGCCGTTTGGCAGGCGTGTGGCGCGGGAGTGGCTGTCGAATTCGGTGGTTTGGCGCATGGCCTGGGGCTACGGGTGTTTGGGCGCGGCGTCAAGGGCAGCGGCATATTTGCGATACAGGCCGCGCAGCTGATGGTAGGTCAGGCCCAAAAGCCCGGCCGCCTTGCGCTGGTTGCCGCCGGCCCGGGCCAGGGCGCTTGCGAGCAGGTCGGTTTCAAAAGCGGCGGTGGCTTCGGTCCAGGTGGGGGAGGGAGTCGATGTAAAAGAGAGAAGAGAAGATGCCTCCGGCGGCCGGGGGGATGATCCCCCCGGACCCCTGCACAGGGAGAAATGGGGGGGCGGGGCTGAAGGGCGCAATTCTGACAGGTGGCCGCTGCCGTGTGGTTCCTGCGATGCCTCCCGAACCGGGGAAAAAGGGGCGTGGGGGTGGGCGAAGGGGTCAAGGGTGATGTGGTCGATGCGCGGGCAGGGCGTTTGGAGAACGGCGCGCTCGATGACGGTCTTGAGTTCGCGGATGTTGCCCGGCCAGGGATGGGCGGCCAGGAGGGCCAGGGCGGCGGCGGTAAAGACAGGCGGCTCGGGCCGGCCGATCTCGGCGGCAAAGCGGGCGGCAAAGCGCTCGGCCAGATAGGCGACGTCGCCCTGGCGATTGCGCAGCGGCGGGGCGAACAGGACCGAAAAAGCCAGCCGGTCGAGCAGATCGGGCAGCAGCCGGCCGCGGCGCACGAGATCGCGGGGATCGACATTGACGGCGGCCACCACGCGCACGTTGACGCCAACCGGCAGGCTGGTGCCCACCCGCTCGATGACGCCGTATTCCACGGCGCGCAGCAGCTTGGCCTGGATGGAGACGGGCACGGTTTGCAGCTCATCGAGGAAGATCGTGCCGCCGTCGGCGACTTCGAACCGGCCCGGCCGGCGCTTGACCGCCCCGGTGAAGGCCCCGGCTTCGTGGCCGAAGAGTTCGGATTCAATAAGCGTGCGGGGCAGGGCGGCCAGATTGACGGGCACGTACGGCCCCTGCCAGCGCGGCGAGTGGTAGTGGATGCGGGCGGCGGCCAGTTCCTTGCCGGTGCCGCGTTCGCCGACGATGAGGGCCGGCCGGTCGACGGCGGCGGCCAGGGCCACGGCTTCCATGAATTCGAGGAAGGCATCGGACTGGCCCAGGGCTTCGGCCAGCCAGGGGGCGGCGGATGGCATGGTTTGTTTTACCTCTTTTGTGGCGAAAAATGGCATAAAATGGCGAATCCTGCAAGGTCAGTCTGGGCCGGTTCCGGCAACAGCCCGGAATGCTGCCGATTTTTCCCTGGCACGGTCCCTGCTTTAAGGGCCGCGAAGGCCGCAGCACCAACGCGGCACGGAGGAACGCCATGGGAATTTTCAGCCGCTTCAGAGACATCATCCACTCCAACATCAACGCCATGCTCGACAAGGCCGAAGAGCCGGAAAAGCTCATCCGGCTCATGATCCAGGAGATGGAGGAGACGCTGGTCGAGCTCAAGGCCGACTGCGCCCGCACCATGGCCCAGGCCGCCAAGATCGGCCGCGAACACGACGCCATGGCCGATCGGGCCGACCGCTGGGGCCAGAAGGCCGAACTGGCCGTGGACAAGGGCCGCGAAGATCTGGCCCGCGAGGCGCTGCTCGAAAAGCGCGACCTCGAAGCCCGGGCCGATGTCCTGGCCGGGGAACTGGCCGCCGTGGAAGGCATGGTCGCAGCCTGCCGCGAAGACATCGGCACCCTGGAAGAAAAGCTCGTCTCGGCCAAGGAACGCCAGCGCACCCTGCTTGCCCGCCACATGCGCGCCACCGGCAAGAAGCGGATGCGCGAAGATGTCTCCCGGGTCGATTCCTCCGACGCCCTGCGCCGCTTCGAGGAATTTGAAAACCGCATCGAACGCCTGGAAGCCGAGGCCGAACTGGCCGGTACCACATCGAGCCGCCGCCCGGCCGACGACGAGAGCCTGGACGCTCGCTTCGACCGCCTGGCCGCCGACGAAGACGTCGAACGCGAACTGGCCCGCATCAAGGCCAAGCGGACGGGGTCGGTGTAAAGGGAAGATGGAAGGCGGAAGGCGGAAGAGAGAAGACGAAGATGCCTCCGGCGGCCGGGGGGATGATCCCCCCGGACCCCTGCCCTTGGAGACGTTTTTCAAGCGGACGCCGCCATCCGGCCAGGGGGCGGCAATGACAAGGACGCAACGTGCTGGAACATACCATATATATCGGCCATCTGCCGGCCCTCGTCAAAGTGCTGCTGGTGGTCGTGGCCATCGTCGCCCTGCGCGAACTGCGCCGGCGCGACGACCGCAGCCGCAACGTCGATGACGCCGAGGCCCTGGCCGTCCTGGAAGACGTCAGGAAGACGCTCGTTCGGCTGGAAGAACGTATGGACAATCTGGAAACCCTGCTGCCGGGCACGTCCGGCAGCGCCGGCAACCAACACTCGCAGCCGGGCAATCCCGGCAGAAGGGGCGACCGATGAGACAGGACAAAATGACGGCTTCCGGTCGACGGCTCTTTCGTTCGCGCCGGGGCATGGCCCTTGGCGTGTGCCGGGGACTGGCCGAATACCTGGGCCTGCCGGTCCTGGTGGTGCGGGCCTTTATGGTGGTGCTGTTCGTGGTCAGCGGCTTTGTGGCGGTGCTCGGCTATCTGGCCTGCGGCCTCCTTCTGCGCCTGGAGCCCCTCGACGACGCCCCCTCGGGCTGGCTGCGCCGCGAGGCCGGCGGCATGTCGCGCCGGGCCAGCGACCTTGATGCCCGCATTGCCCGCATGGAGTCCCATGTGACCTCCCGCGAATACGATTTCGACCGTCGCCTGCGCCGCTCGTAGGGCGGCCGGGCCGCAGCGGGCTCTAGTTTGTGATCATAAACCCAGCGGATGGATTCGGCGAACAAATATCGGGAGGCGATATAGTGAAAAAAAGTACAAATCCGTATCGCCGTGCCCTTGTCAAACCGTGTGGCGCAACCAAGGGAACCGGTTTCAGAATGCGGTGTGTCGCTGGCGGCAGAGAATACGCTTGCTGTTGGTTTGAAAAAATACCAACATAGCCGAAATGGATGCAATCATTTTTCCGGTGTGAAGCCTGCAATAGAGTAGCATCACTCTGTTCATGGAAAGATATGGAGCTGAAAGGCTCCATAATATTGCAACAGTATATGGGAAATAATTACACAGTAAACTAACCCTTGCGTCCGAACCATGGTGTTGCTAGGAAATTTTATCCCAATAAGGCCACCCCTGCCGCGAGGCAGGTCCGGAAAGCCACGGGTCTCGGAGGATGTTGCCGAGATAGCCGGGCCGCTGGGCAACACCGAGGGGGACGTGATGCGGCTTTCCATATCGGCCAAGGTCCTGGCGTTGGTCATTGCTTCTATCGTTGCCACTGTGGCCATCATCCAGTGCGTCGCCTTCACCAGCGTCCGCAACGGATACGAGGCCATCACCGGCCAGGCTGTCCGCAGTTATCTTAATGTCTTTAACAGACAGATTAGTGACTACAAGGAAACTTATTTGGATATGGCCCGCACCCAGGCGACGCGGCCAAACATCATCGACGGCGTCCTGGCCGGCAATGGCACCCGATTGCGCGAACTCGGCCAGGTGGTCATGGCCTCCGGCAAGGTCGATCTGGTCGTGTTTACCGATGCCAAGGCCAATGTCGTGACCCGGGCCCACTCGGACAAGGCCGGCGACAACATCGGCAACCAGGAAGGCGTCAAGCGCGCTCTGGCCGGAGATACCGTCTGCCTGTTCGAGCCCGGCAACACCGTGGGCTTTTCCATCCGCGCCTACGCCCCGATCAAAAAGGACGGCAGCGTCGTCGGCGTGGTCGTCATCGGCCAGGATGTTTCCAAAAACACCGCCCTGGTCGACAGCGCCAAAAAAGACCTCGGGGCCGAGGCCACGATATTTTACGGCGACACCCGCGTTTCCACCTCCCTCGAAGTCAATGGCCAGCGGGCCGTCGGCACCAGACTCGACAATCCGGCCATCATCAGCGCCGTGTTGCAGCAGGGCAAAACCTTTCTCGGCGACAACCGGATTCTCGGCCGCGAGTACCGCACGGCCTATGAACCGCTTAAAAACGGCGACCAGATCGTCGGCATGGTCTTTATCGGCACGGATATCTCCGAGGCCCTGGCCACGCGCGACGCCATCATCCTGAAGATCGGCCTGGCCGGTCTGGCCGGGACACTCTTTTTTGCAGCCCTGGCCTGGCTGTTCGCCCGTCTGCTGACCAAGCCCTTGCTGGCCTGCATGGAGTTCGCCCGGGCCGTGGCCAGGGGGGAAACCGACCGGACCCTTGACGTTTCGAGCCAGGACGAGACCGGTGTTCTGGCCAAGGCCCTGGCGGCCATGGCCGCCGACATCAACTGCCGCATGGACGAGGTGGCCAAGGCCAAGGAAATGGCCGAGGCCGAGGCCCGGCGCGCCCGGGAAGAGACGGCCAAGGCCGACGAAGCCTGCCGCATGGCCGAAAACGCCAAGGTCGAAGGGATGCTCCACGCCGCCGGGCGCATCGAGGGCGTGGTGGAAGTGGTCACCGCCGCTTCGGAACAGCTCGCTGCCCAGGTCGAGCAGTCGAGCCGGGGGGCCGAGGACCAGTCCAAGCAGGTGGCCGAGGCCGCCAGTTCCATGGACCAGCTCAATTCCACCGTGCTTGAAGTGGCCAAAAACGCCTCGCAGGCCGCCGATTCCGCCGATGCCGCCAGAGCCAAGGCCGAGGAGGGCGCGGCCGTGGTCGAGGCCGTGGTCAAGGGCATTGTCGCCGTGGCCGATCAGGCCCGTTCGCTCAAGGAAGACATGGGCGCGCTTGGCCGCAAGGCCGAGGGCATCGGGGCCATCATGGAGGTCATTTCCGACATCGCCGACCAGACCAACCTGCTGGCCTTGAATGCCGCCATCGAGGCCGCCCGGGCCGGCGAGGCCGGACGCGGCTTTGCCGTTGTGGCCGATGAGGTGCGGAAACTGGCCGAAAAAACCATGACCGCCACCAAGGAAGTCGGCGCGGCCATCAAGGGCATCCAGGACGGCACCCAGCAAAACGTGGCCGGCTTTGACAAAGCCGTGCAAAATGTCGAAGCAGCCACCGATATGGCCCGCCGCTCCGGAGAGGCTCTTTCCGCCATCGTCGGACTTGTCGATGCCGTGGCCGATCAGGTACGCTCCATCGCCACCGCCGCCGAAGAGCAGTCCGCCGCTGCCGAGGAAATCGGCCGCACCGTGGACCGCATCAACCGGATTTCCGGCGAAACCGCCCAGGTCATGCACCAGTCATCCTCGGCTGTGGAGAATCTGGCCGGCCAGGCCAAAGCCCTGCACGGACTCGTGCTTGACATGCAACGTGAGGGGTCGGGAAAGGCGATAGCCTGATCCCGCCCCGGAGAACAAACACATGATGGGACTGCTTTCCTCCCTGGTTGTGGCCGGGGCCGTCCTGATCGGACTGGTCATCCTGGGCGTCATCTTCCTGCTTGGCGTCCGTCTGGTGCGGCCGGGGGCTACGGCCCCGCGCGGCGGCGATCCCGATGAGGCCCAGCTGCTCCAGGAAATCCACCGCAGCCTGGGGCGCCTGGAAAGCCGCGTCGAAACCCTGGAAACCCTCGTTCTCGAATCCCGAAACAAGGGGAACGGGCCATGCGACACATAAGCGAGCTGGATTTCCGCAATCTCTACCGCTCCCGCACCGGGGCCATCCTGGGCGTGTGCAAGGGGCTGGCCGCCTTTCTCGACGTGCCGGTCTACGCCGTGCGCCTGGGCGTCGTGGTACTCACGCTTTTTACCGGCATCTGGCCCATGCTCGCCGCCTACCTGATCGCCGGGTTTGTCATCAAACCCGAGCCGGTGCTGGCCCCGGATTCCGAGGAGGAACGCGCTTTTTACGACGACTACGTGGCCTCGCGCAAAAACGCCCTGGCCCGGGTCAAACGCCGCTTCGAGAGCCTCGATCGCCGGGTGCGCCGCCTGGAAGACCACGTCACCTCCCGCGAATACGATTTCGACCGCCGCCTGCACCGGCCCTGACCCGGGCAGGCCACGCAAAAAAGCCGGGCGCAGGGATTATCCCCGCGCCCGGCTTTGTCGTTTAATCGCGTTGCCGGCTACCAGCGTCCAGGCATAACCGCCAGCCAGCTCTCCGGAATATGGCCCCGGAAATCCTTGCCCACCTGCCACAGCTTGGTCAGCCGGCCCTCGATGACGATGGAGCGGGGCTTGGGGCGCAGCGACCGATAGTGCCTGGGCACCTGGAAGCGGTTGTTTTTTGACAGCACCACGTCGAGCTCGGCCTCCCGGTCGCGCACAACCAGAGCCTCGGGAAAGAAAACCGTCTTTTTCAGGCGCTGCGACAGGGCCGTAAAAAGGGCCGCATGGATCATGCTGAACGGTTCTGCCGTGTGCCGCGACGTGGGAGCCGGCACGTTCTCGTTGCCGACAAAGGCCACCGGCCCGTCCGGCAACCCGGCATACAGGGCCGGATCGCGGGCATCGGCAATGCGCATCTCGCCAATGCCAAGCGAGGCAAAGAGATCGGCCGTGCGGCCGCCGATCTCGGTATCGAGCTCCACGCCGTACAGCTGCGTGACCGCAACCCCGTTGCGCTTGGCCTGAAACCAGGCCGCCGCCAGAATAATGCCGCTGCCCGTGCCGAGATCCAGGCCCAGAAACGGGTCCTGCACCATGTCCGGCGGCAACGGCCGGTTGGCCACCGACCGGAAAATATGGGCCGTGCGCGGCAAATCCGTCAACATCCGCAGCGGATAGGCGCTGTACTCGCCAGCCAGGGGCAATACCTTGCCCGTGGTGTCCCCCCCCGGCCACAACTCGTAGAACTGGGCCAGCAGATCGCTTATTTCTCCAAGCGGGACGGCGTGGTCCTGGGAACCGGGATACAGGCAGGCATGGAAATATTTGAGCAGGAAACTCAGGATGTCGGCATCGGCCATGGGCACGGCCGGACTGGCCAGGCGCTCGAAATCCCCCCGCAACGAGCCGGTGCGATACAGTTCCCGGGCAATGACAGTTTCCCGACGGTCGCCGGACGGGAAAACCTTTCGCGCTAAAGCAGGCGCAGCGTCAAACGGTCGCGACATGGGCGCTCCTTCCTTGGATGATCGTTCAAGCGCCGGCGGAAAAAATCACCGGGTCGGCGTAACCCTTGCAGAATTAGTGCCGTCGTCACCTTCGGGATGGTTGAGGCCTGTCGCCAAAACAGGTACACGACCCGCGTGCTTACCCATACCTTTCTGCATCTCCCCGGCCTTGGCCCCTCCACCGAACGCCGCCTCTGGGACGCCGGTTTCCTCACCTGGGACGACTTCTTAAATGCCCCGCAGCCGCCCCTGGCCTCCAGCAAAGTTCCCTTGTGGCGGGAGGAACTGCTCGCTTCCAAAGAGCGCCTGGAAGCCGGCGACGCCGACTGGTTCGCCACCCGCCTGCCCCCGGCCGAAACCTGGCGGCTCTTCTTCGATTTTCGCGACCACCTCGCCTGCGTCGATATCGAAACCGACGGCACACCCCAAAACGAAGTCACTGCCGTGGCCCTCTACGACGGCATACATACCGCCCGGACCTACGCCCACGGCAAAAATCTCTACGACTTCAACGACGCCATCACCGCCAGCAAGGTGCTCGTCACCTTCAACGGCCGCTGCTTCGACGCGCCCATCCTCACCTCGCACCTCGGCGCGAAACTCCCCAAGGCCCACATCGACCTGCGAAACGTCCTGTGCGGCATCGGCGTCAAAGGCGGCCTCAAAAAATGCGAGGAACGCTACGGCGTCGATCGCGGCGACCTGGCCGGAGCCGACGGCTATCTGGCCGTGCTCCTGTGGCGCGAATACTCCCGCCACGGCAAACCCGCCGTCCTCGAAACCCTGCTCGCCTACAATGCCGCCGATGTCCTGGCCCTGCCCGTCCTGCTGGCCCACGCCATAAACGAACGCCTGAGCCAGACCCCCTTCGCCCACCTGTATACCCAGCCCATCCCCGCCCCCGGAGAAAACCCCCACGCCCCGGACCCCGACGTGCTGCGCCGCGTCTGGCACGAACGCCGCCCGGGCTCCGGCTGGGGCCGGTAGAGCCCCGCCCGCACCCTGCTGTTCTCCCCGTTAGCCGCTTCATTTTGCCGGCAGTGCTTTTAGCTCAAACAACATAAGGCTGTTTGGGAGTGGGCCACGGCCCGGGGCTGTCGGGAGAGGGTGGGCCTTGACAAATGTTCTACATAGAACTATCCGTCCCCCCATGCCAACCGATCATGTCGTGTCGCTCATCAGTCGGGTCCGGGAGAAGGCCAATGCCCTTATCGTCGCACAACTCGAGCGGCGGGGGCATCCCGATCTGGCCCCGTCCCATGGGGCGATCCTGGCCACGCTGTACGCCTGCGGCCCGGTTCCCATGGGCGTGTTGGCCAAGAGCATCGACCGGAAAAATAACACCCTGACCGTGCTGGTCAGGAAGCTGGAAAGCGCGGGCTATGTGTGCCGTCAGGCCGCTCCGTCCGATTCCCGGGTGGCCCTGATCGCCCTGACCCCCAAAGGCGAGGGGTTTCGCAAGGATTTTCAGGAAATCTCGGACACGCTCCTGGCCGCTGTCTGGGGAACCATGGAAGACACGTCCAAAGAGGCCCTTGTTGCCGGGTTGGAGCGTGTGTTGGCCAACCTGGGCTAATTTTTTTGCCAAAATAGTTCTATATAGAACAAATAACAGGAGGAGCGTGCCAGCGCAGTTGCCGCAGGACATGGCTTGGCCGCGCCGGAAGCGGTCCATCGGATGTGGTTGGAAATTGCTGTAGCAAAACGTGCTCAAACACGGGCATCTGGTTTGGTCCAGTGTCCAGAAAAGGGGAAGACTATGGAAAAGGCTCAAACGAATTACAAGGTCGCGTCATTTGCGGGAGTGGAGACGGCTGGAAGAATGACATTCAAGGACATGCTGGATCTTTCCGGATCGGAACTGTCGGTCAATGCCTTGCCGGCAGGCGTCAGCGTTCCCTTCACGCACTGGCACAAGCGAAATGAAGAGGTGTATGTCATCCTCAGTGGAAAGGGGCAGTTTTACGTGGATGGCGAAGAATTTGCGGTCGCCCAGGGCAGCGTCATCCGCGTCAGCCCGGCTGGGGAGCGATGCCTGAAGGCCGATGCGACCAGCCCCTTGCTGTATCTTTGCATACAGACCGAGGCAAACAGCCTCGTGCAGGCCACTGAAAACGACGGCGTCCTCGCGGCTTCCAAGCCTTCGTGGCTGTAGTCGGCCCACCTGTGGCTTCGCCCCGCGATGCAGAGGCATTGCGGGGCGTTTGTCATGGCTCGGGCAGGAGCCGGACTTGCTGTCAACGATCCCGGCCGAACTTCTCGAACTCGGCAAACGCACTGCGTTTGGCTTTGTTCTTGGCCTTGATGTCATCGAGGATGGAGTGGCTGAGGTCGGCGGCGTCCACGGGCTTGACTTTGGTTTGGGAGATGGGGCCGGAGTTGAGAAATTGCCCGCCGATGTCGGCCAGATCGTTGACCGTGAGGCGGCCGCCGGGGTGTTGGGGGGGCGGTGGCGGCACGAAGGGATCGGGGCTGGCTGGCGTGTGGTCGATGGCAGGGCCGGGCTGGGCAGACGGCGGTGCGGCGGTCAGGGGTGGGTCGTGGCTGACGGCTTGTCGCAGCAGGCGCAGCTCGGCCAAAATCTCGTTTTGGACTTCGAGGATTTTGAGCAGGATGGTTTCCATGGGCCGGCTCTAGCACGGCTTATGGGGGTGGTAAAGGGTGTGCGGCTTAGGGTTTGGTGAGGGCTGCGAGGTTGGGGCCAAGGGAGGCCAGGGTGGCGCCGGCCAGCAGTTTTGCGCCGTAGGGGGTCAGGTGGACGCCGTCTTTGGTGCGGGTGGTGCGCGGGCCGTCGGGTGTGGGCATGGCCGGGGTGTAGCGCCCGGCGGCGTCGGCCAGGGTGCGGGAGACGTCGATGAAGCGGGTGCCGGGCAGGGTGGCCAGTTCCCGGGCGATGACCGTGTTTATGGCGGCCACGTCGGCATTGAGTTTGGGATCGCCCATGACCGGCGCACCGATCCAGTGGATGCGGGCGGCCGGGTTGGCCAGGCGGGCCAGTTCCACAAGGCGGCGGACGCGGCGGGCGTATTCGGCGTCCCAGCCGGGGCGGCCGAAGGCCACTTTGGAGCCGTCGGGCCGGGTAAGGGTCTGGTTGTCGTTGGTGGCGATCATGACGATGACGGTATCGGGCCGGTGGGTGGCGGCCAGGGCGGCCATTTCGCGTTCCCAGTTAAAGAAATCGGGCCGGGCCAGGCCGCTTGAGACTTTGCCGCGCGAGGCAAAGGCGGTCTGGGGCCGGTGGGCGAGCAGCGGACGCAGGGCGTCGGCCAGAAAAAGCGACAGGGAATCGCCGGCCACGAGGATGCTTTTGCCGGGTGCGGATGGAGTTGTCGCGGCCTGGGCCGGCGGCGGGGGCGTTTGGGGCGACAGAGTTTTGACAACCGGCGCGGCTGGCTCTGGCGCTGGTGGCGGTGCGACCGGCGTTTGGGCAGCGGCCAGACGCTGGGGGGCCGGGGCAGGCTCGGGGTCGGCCAGGCGCACGAGGCGAAGCGGTGCGGCCAGGGAGCCGAGGCGAACGGTGCGGTGGATGGCCACGGGGCCGTGCAAAGGGTGTCTGGCGGTTTTATCCACGGGCAGGCGCACGGCATAGGGCGAGACCGCGGCGCGCAGGGCGGCGTTATCCGTGGCCGGCGTGGCCGTGCCTTCGGGCCGGCCGAGGCTGGCGGCCAGGGTGTGCAGGCTGTCTTGGGGGCCGGTCGGCGGGGCCAGTCCGGGATGGGTCAGGCCCGGCGCGGCAATGAGCAGGGCCGAGGCCAGGGCCAGGGCCAGGGCCGGGCGGCGGATGGGGGAAGCGGGGGAAACATGGGGCATGGCAGCGGCCTTGGGTTTGTCCGGCGCGGACTCTCCGGCCGGGGGCAACCACGAGAGAGCAAGGTCCGGGCCGAAATTCAAATTGGCTCAACATACCGGGATGTAGCGAAAAAATGTGGGGAGGCGGGCGTCAGAGGGCCGACGGTGTGGCTGGCGGCTGCCAAGCCGGTTGCCTTTTGGCGGCGGCAAAGCTAGCTTGCGCGTCACTTCCGGGAGGTCGCCGAGAGCCGCGATGAACATTACCAGCTTTGAATTCGCCTTGTTTTTTGCCGTCATCTTGCCGCTCAACTGGCTTTTGCGGTCGCGGGCCGGAGCCTATCGGCTGTTTCTGCTGTTGGCCTCCTACATCTTCTACGCCTCCTTTAACGCCAAATTCCTGCTGATCCTGCTGGTTTTCAGCTTTCTGACCTGGTTTTTCGCCGTGGTCTTTGCCGAAACCTCCGATGCCCGGTTCAGGCGGTTCTGTCTTGTCCTCTATGTGGCCTTTTCCTTGGGAATGCTGATTTTCTTCAAGTATTACGAGATGCTTTACATCTCGGCTGACTGGCTGTTCCGGGTGCTGTCCGTAAAAAGTCCGGTGCCGCTGCTTGATGTCATCATGCCCATCGGCATCTCCTTTTTCACCTTCCAGGGCATGTCCTACGCCATCGACGTCTACCGGGACCCGGCCAAGGTGGAGCGCAGTCTGGTCGAGGTGTTCTGCTTCATCTCCTTTTTCCCGACCATCCTGTCCGGTCCGATCCTGCGGGCCGGCAGTTTTCTGCCCCAGCTCAAAAAGGAGCGGGTCTCCCAGGTGGATTTCACTCGGGCTTTTTACCTGCTGACCCGGGGCCTCATTAAAAAGATCATCATTTCAAGCTACCTGTCCGAGCATATCGTGCGGGTGACCTTTGGTGCGCCCGAGGGCTACAGTTCGGCTGCGGTGCTGGTCGGCATCCTGTCCTACGCCACGCAGATCTATTGCGACTTTTCCGGCTATTCCGATCTGGCCCAGGGTGTGGGCCTGCTCATGGGCTTTGACATACCGGACAACTTCAATGCGCCGTACACGAGCCTGAGCCTGCGCGACTTCTGGCGGCGCTGGCACATCACCTTTTCCACCTGGCTGCGAGACTACCTCTATATTTCCCTTGGCGGCAACCGCAAAGGGACGGTGCGCAAGTACTTAAACCTGGTGGCCACCATGGCCCTTGGCGGCTTGTGGCACGGGGCGGCCTACAACTTCCTGGTCTGGGGATTCATCCACGGTTTCGGGCTGGTCGGGGCGCACATGGTGGGAGAGTTCCGGTCCGCGCGGCTGGCGGCCCGGGAAGCGGGACGCCGGGAAGCCCTGGAAGCGGCCGGCGGACTGCCCGAACCGGCGTCCGGCCCGGGGGTGGGCAGCGCGCTGTGGAATGCGGCCTGCTGGGCGGTCACCTTTGCCTATGTCAATGTGGCCTGGGTGTTTTTCGGGGCCGAGGACGCCGGCAAGGCCGTAGACATTTTGCGCCGGGTTGCGGCCTTTGATCCTGACGGCGCGACGTTTCGGCCCACCTGCCTGATTCTCGTGGCCGTGGTGCTCGTGGTGCAGCTGCTGCATCTGACCGGTCGGGATTTCTTCCGCAAGAGCTTTGAATGGTTGCCTTTCCCGGCCCAGGGCCTGGCTCTTGGGGTGGCGGCGGCCTGCATCCTCAAGCTCGGCCCGGACGGCGTTTTGCCGTTCATTTATTTCCAATTCTAGTTTTTTCCAGTTTTTTCCGAGCACTGCAAGAATTTGGTATTCTTCTTGTAAGCGTACTCCCGTTCTGCTATGGTGGAAACCCAGGATGGGAACGCAGCATTGGCGGCTTCGTCCAAAGGTAAGTGCCCGATTTCGTTGGGGAACGAGTCTTTAGGAGGCTTGGGCACAGGACCGGACGCGGCGTTTAGGGACGTCTGCTGTTTGAGAATCTCATACCATCCAGGGTCGCGTTTCTTACATTATCATGCTGTTTCCGGGGCGTTGGCGTGCGATGGGGGTCGCAGCGCGGCGGGCCGGGCCGGCGATGAGGTGTCGATTATGCGAAACCCGAGTCAGGTCCTCCTCCTGGCCGTTTTAATGGTCTCCCTGATCCTTCCTCCCGGTCTGCCCGTTGCGGGCGCGGCCAAGGTCGATCCGGCAGCCCCGGCCGTCAAACGCATCCTGCTCGTGGGCGATTCGTTGTCCATCGGTCTTGGCAAGCAGCTCGAAACCGCTTTTGCCGGCCAGGCCTCGGCGCGTTTTGCCTATCTGGGCAAGGTGTCGAGCGGGCTGGCCAATCCGGCCTTTTTCGACTGGGAGGCCCAACTGGCCGCCCAGGTGGCCAGCCATCATCCCGATGTGGTCCTGATCATGCTCGGCGCCAACGACGACAAGCCCCTGCCGACCGGCCAGGGCCGCACTGCGGCTTTCGGCACCAAGGCCTGGGAAGGGCAGTATGCCAAACGCATTGCCCGGCTCCACGGCATTGCCCGGTCGCTCAATCCCTCTGCCGCCGTCTATCTGATCGGCGTGCCGGTCATGGGCGACGCGGCCTTTAACGCCTCCATGGATCGGGTCAACGCCGTCCTGGCCGCTACGGCCGCCAGCCTCCCCGATTGTTCCTATATTGATGTGCGCGACGTGCTGGCCGATGCCCGGGGAGCCTATGCCCCGGTGGCCAAAACCCCGTCCGGCGCGGTGGTGAAGCTTCGGGCCGACGACGGGGTGCATATCTCCGGGGCCGGTTCGCGCCTGCTGGCCGCCCGGCTGATCGAGACCATTGCCGTGCCTGCCGGCCTGTCCCAGGGCGCGCTTTTGGCCTCCATCGACAATCGCGATCTGACCCCGGTGGCCCGCGCCGCCCAGGCCCCGGTCAGCGTGGCCGAACTGGGCCGCCCGGCTGTCCCGACCCTGGCTCCCGCTGCCCCGGTTGTGGCTGGTCCGGCCACTGTGGCCGCAGCCGAAGCCGTGGCCCCCAAGCCGGCCAGACCGGTCCCGGCAGTGGCGGCCGTTGCCCCGAAAACCACCGATCTGCCGGCCGTCCCGCCGGTTGCTCCCGCCTCTCCGGCCCGGCCGCAGGCCGTGGCCCTGGCGGCCAGACCGGCCCCTGCGGGCCCTGCGGCCGTTGCCCCGGCCCCGTCTGCCGCGGCCTATACCGTGGCCGACGGCGACACGGTCTGGTCCGTGGCCAAGCGGCTGGGCGTGTCACCCGACGCCCTGGTTGCGGCCAATCCCGGCCTTGATCCCCGGCGGCTGTCCATCGGCCAGCGTCTGGCTGCGCCGGCCGGCGCGGACGGGAGCCTTGTGGCCCAGGCCCGGCCGCGTCCGGCGGCCCAGGCAACGACGGCCCGGGCCCACACCGTGGCCGAAGGCGACAACTTCTGGTCGGTTGCCCGCCAGCACGGCGTCACTGTGGCCGCACTGACCCAAGCCAATCCCGGCGTCGATCCGACCCGGCTGCGCATCGGCCAGGGACTGGCCCTGCCGGTCATTTCCCAGGCTGCGGCCCGTCCGGCTGCCTCGGGCAAGCCCCATGCCGAGGCGGCGACCCAGGCCGGTGCCGGCTATGTGGTGGCTGACGGCGACAATTTCTGGACCATTGCCCGGCGCCTCGGCGTGGACGCAAGCGAACTGACCCGGCTCAACGCCGGCCTCGACCCCCTGCATCTCAAGCCCGGCCAGATGCTGGCCGTGCCGGAAAACGCCCGGGCCGAGGCCCTGCGCGCTCCGGCCGCCCCGGCTGCCGGCGAGGCGCGGGCTGTGAGCGACGCGGGCCTGTACCCCGTGGCTCCGGGCGATACCCTGTGTGCCTTGTCGCGCCGTTTCGGCGTGTCCCTGGAAGCCATGCTGGCCCTCAACGGCGAGGTCGATCCGGTGCGCCTGAAGGTGGGCCAGCTCGTCACCGTGCCGACGGATGGTTCGGTCGTCACCTCGGAACTGCTTGTCTTCCCGGTTTCCGCCGGCGATTCCCTGTGGAGCATCGCCCGGCGCTTCGACATCAGCGTCGAGGCCCTGGCTGCGGCCAATCCCGGCGTCGATCCCCTGCATCTGCGCGAAGGCCAGACCTTGCGGGTGCCGTCGTCCCTGGCTGCCGTGGCTGCCTCGGGCGCGCCGAAAAAGGAAGCTGTTTCGGCGCCGTCCGCTGCCGTGCCCGCGCCGGCTGAAGCCCAGTCCGTGCCGGGTGTTCCCTCGGCCGGTCCGGCCCATGCCCCGGCCCGCCAGCACGTCATCTCCCAGGGCGACACGATCTGGGAAATGGCCCGGATGTACGGCTTAAGCGCCCAGCGCATCCTGGCTGAAAACGCTGATCTGGATCCGGTCCGGTTGCGGATCGGGCAGGTTGTGCAACTGCCGGTGGGCGTCGCCGCCATGGCCGCCCGGTAGGCCATGGCCTGCCGGCCCTTGACCGAGGGGCGCGGTATGGGTAGATCACGAAAGAAGGTTGCTTGAGCCCTTGTAGAGGATGCGTACAGTCAGCGAACCCGTCAGCGGGAGGACGAGATGGGCAACTCCTATGGGAACGGGATGGGTGCCGCTGCTTCTTTTTCAATTGTTTCCAAAACGTTGGACAATATGAACACCATCAGCTCCTCTTTGGCCGCCAGTGAATCCGCTCCCATTGACAAGCAGACTGTGGGTGCGGCGGTTGTCAGCAAGACCTTGGATGCCCTCAATGCCGACACAGGCACCTCATCTGCATCGGCGTCCAAGGACATGAGCCAAACCTACCAACTTTCCAAGGACGTGCTCGGGGCCTACACCTCGGGTATCGGTTCCCTGACCGACGCCAACGGGTAGGCTGGCCGTCCCGGCCCGTTGCGGCCAGAGGCCGGGCGTTCCGGGCGACGGCAACAAGCCCCGGCTTCGGGCTGTGGGGCGTGGTCAGGCTTTTGTCCCTGACCTGAGGCCGGGCGGGCGTTTCTGTGCCCTGGCCCGGGGCCGTGGGCCGCGCTGGCCTGGCGGTCCGGGTATGGCCAACATGCGTTCAGGTGACCCCGCGTTTGGGGCGGGATGGGTTTTCCTGCGATAAAGACAGGGGCGATGCTCCTGTTTTCGTCTTTTTTACGGAGTGATCGTGCGCAAACTGCTTCGAGTCGATATCACGGCTGCCGGCGGCGAGCTGGCGGAACGGGTGGAAGCCTGGCTCTCGGACCGGGCCGCCCAGGGGTGGGAAGAGGACGCAGCCGACGACGGCGCCAGTGTGCGGTTTCGCGTCCACCTGGAAGACGCGCCCCCGGCCCGGGAGTTTGCCGAAGAGGCGGCCCGGGACTGGCCGGATTTGCCCATAGCGGTGTCCACCATCGAGGAAGAGGACTGGGGCGCAGCCTGGATGGCCTTTTTTACGCCCATCGAGATCGGCGGCGTCTATGAGATCCTGCCGCCCTGGATGGCCGACCACGACACCGGCAGCCGCCGGCCCATCCTGATTGAACCCAAGATGGCCTTCGGCACCGGCCACCATCCGACCACCGCCCTTTGCCTGGAGGCCTTTGCCACGGCTCACCAGGCCGGATGGCTGACGCCGGACATGCGTTTTCTCGATCTCGGCACCGGTTCCGGCATCCTCGGCATCGGCCTGTGCCGCCTGGGCCTGACCGGCCTTGGCGTCGACATCGACCCCCAGGCCGTATGGTGCGCCGCTGACAATGTCCGGTTAAACGGCGTGGAAGACGGCATGAGCCTGGCTGTCGGCGGGGTGGGCTGTCTGGCCGAGGACAGCCGCTATGCGGTGGTGGCCGCCAATATCCTGGCCGCACCGCTTATCGCCATGGCCCCGCGCATTGTTTCCCACGTGGCCGAGGGCGGGATGCTGGTTTTGTCCGGCATCCTGGAAACCCAGGCCGACGCCGTCACCGCCGCCTACCGCGCCGCCGGGCTGCCCGAACCCGAGCGCCGGGTGTCCGGGGAATGGGCGTCGCTGACTTGGCGATGATTTACATTCCCTGCAAACGGGTTTATTGAGGCGCTTTCCACGTTTGAAATCCTAAACCACCTCAAACCGTCTTCAAGGCACAAGCCATGCACCTGAAAAAACGTGTTCTCGTCACCGGCGGCGCCGGCTTCCTCGGCTCGCACCTGTGCGAACGCCTGCTCGACCGGGGTTGCGACGTCCTCTGCCTGGACAACTATTTCACCGGGGCCAAGCAGAACGTCCTGCATCTCCTCGATAATCCGCATTTCGAGTTGCTGCGCCACGACGTCACCTTCCCGCTTTATGTGGAAGTCGACGAGATCTACAATCTGGCCTGCCCGGCTTCGCCCATCCACTACCAGCACGATCCGGTGCAGACCACCAAGACCAGCGTGCATGGGGCCATCAACATGCTCGGCCTGGCCAAGCGGTTGCGGGCCAAGATCATGCAGGCCTCGACCTCCGAGGTCTACGGCGATCCGTCGGTCCATCCGCAGCCGGAGTCCTATTGGGGCAACGTCAACACCATCGGCTTCCGCTCCTGCTACGACGAAGGCAAGCGCTGCGCCGAGACCCTTTTCTTCGACTACCGCCGCCAGCACAACCTGCGCATCAAGGTGGCCCGTATTTTCAACACCTACGGACCCCGGATGCACCCCAACGACGGTCGGGTGGTCTCCAACTTCATCATCCAGGCCCTTCGCGGCGAACCCCTGACCGTGTACGGCCAGGGCCAGCAGACCCGTTCGTTCTGCTACGTCGACGACCTGATCGAGGCTTTCCTGCGCCTCATGGATACGCCTGACGACTTCACCGGCCCGGTCAACACCGGCAACCCGGGCGAGTTCACCATCCTGGAGCTGGCCAAGCTGGTCATCGAATACACCGGCTCCAAGTCGGTCATCGAGTATCGGCCCCTGCCGACCGACGACCCCAAGCAGCGCCGCCCGGACATCACCCTGGCCAAGGCCAAGCTCGGTTGGGAGCCCAAGATCCCCCTGGCTGAGGGCCTGAAAAAGACCATTGAGTACTTCGACCAATTCCTGCGCCAGCAGTAAGCTGCCGCCGGCGGACCGTTTCATGACGCATGACGAGCACAGCCGCTCCGCCCCCGGGCGGAGCGGCAAAATATCCCTTGTGGTTCCCGTGTACAACGAGGGCCAGGGGCTTTATGCCCTGCGCGACAGCATCACGTCCGTCATGGACGCCACGGCCTATGACTGGGACTGCATCCTGGTCGACGACGGCAGCCGCGACGGTTCCTGGGGCATCATCGAGGAACTGTCTGCAGCCGACCCGCGCTACAAGGGCCTGATGTTTTCCCGCAACTTCGGCAAGGAAATGGCCCTGACCGCCGGCGTCGAACACGCCGCCGACGCCGACGCCGTGGTCTGCCTCGACGCCGATCTGCAGCATCCGCCGGAAATCATCCCGGAATTGTTGGCCAAGTGGGAGGAGGGCTACGACATCGTGGCCACCATCCGCGAAAAGGTCGCGGACTATTCCCTGGTCAAAAAAGTCGGCTCCAGTGCCTTTTACTGGTTCATGAGCCGGTTTACCGACCTCGATTTGCCGCCCAATTCCACCGATTTCCGCCTGCTCGACCGCAAGGTCGTGGAGACGCTGTCCAAATTCACCGAAGGCTCGCGCATGTTTCGCGGCCTGATCGACTGGATGGGCTACAAAAAGACCTACATCTCTTTTTGCGCCCCGGCCCGCAGCCAGGGCGAGCCGGCCTATTCCGTCAAAAAGCTCTTTGATCTGGCCATAAACAGCTTCACCTCCTTTTCGCTCGTGCCGCTGCGCCTGGCCGGCTATCTGGGCCTGTTGATCATGACGGTCACCGTGCCGGTCCTCGGGCTTATGGTCCTGGCCAACTGGTTTTTCGGGGCCAACATCACGACCCTGGCCTTTTTCACCGTCTTCAATACGCTCCTGATCGGCATCGTGCTGTGCGCCCTGGGCATGATGTCGCTCTACATCGGCCATATCCACACCGAGGTGGTCAACCGGCCCCTCTATATCGTGCGCTCCCGCGCCGGAACCTGGGATAAGACGCAGTGAGTTCTGACGCGCCGCTTTTTTCCATCATCATTCCGTTCAAGGCCCCTGGTCCCTACCTCAACGAGAGCCTGCCCCATCTGCTGGCCCTGGCCGAGACGGATTTCGAGATCATTCTCGTGCCCGACGACGCCATGGACGTGGCGGCCCTGACCGCCGATCCCCGGGTGCGGGCCCTGGCCTCCGGGCCGGTGTCGCCGGCGGTCAAGCGCGATATGGGCTCGGCCTCGGCCCTGGGGACCTATCTGGCCTTTATTGACGACGACGCCTATCCCGACCGGGGCTGGCTGTCCGTGGCCCGGGCCGTGTTCGAGGCTTCGCCCGAGGTGTCGGCCGTGGGCGGCCCGGCCGAGACCCCGCCGGACGATCCGTTCTGGGCCAGGGCGTCAGGCGCGGTCTTTCTAAGCCGCCTGACCGGCTTTCCCGAACGCTACCGGCCAACACCGCCGCGCCGGTTTGTGGATGACTGGCCAACGGTCAACCTGATCGTGCGCCGCGACGCCTTTTTTGCCGTGGGCGGCTTCGACACCGCCTGCTGGCCCGGCGAGGACACCAAGTTCTGCCTGGACCTCGTCCACAAAAAGGGCGGGCGCATCCTCTATCTGCCCGAGCTTTTCGTCTGGCACCACCGCCGGCCGGGACTGGCCAAGCATCTGCGCCAGGTCGGCAACTACGGCCTGCACCGGGGCCATTTCGTGCGGGTGCATCCCGAAACCTCGCGCCGTCCCTGCTATTTCGCTCCGGCCGCCTGGGTGCTCTTTCTGGCCGTGGCCCTGGCCTACGGCTTTTTCCTGGTGGCCGACGGCGTCTCGCCCGCCCCGGTCCTGGGGACCTTGCTCGGCCTGGGCTTTGGCGCCTATGGCCTGTTTCTCCTGGCTGTTTTTCTCGAACTCCGGCTGCTGCGCCAGGAAGCCCCGGCCGTGGCCCTGGCCGCCATTCCCTATGTGGCCCTTACCCATATCTGGTACGGCCTGCGCTTTCTCTATGGCCTCACCCGCAAAACGCTGACCAGCTCCCTTGGCAGGTAATATGAAGATTTCCGTGGCCTATCCGCCGCTTTCCTCGGAAAAAGGAACGCCGCTTTTAACGCAGAATCGCCAGTTCCAGTGGTTCACCAACCCCACCTACATCTATCCCATGGTGCCGGCCTATGCCGCGAGCCTCTTGGCCGCGCGCGGCCACGACGTCTCCTTTGACGACGGCATTGCGGATGAGAAGCGCTACGACGATTTCATGCGCGAACTCGTCGCCAAAGCCCCGGATCTGGTGGCCATGGAGACCAAGACGCCGGTGGTGTCGCGCCACTGGAAGATCGTGGCCGAGTTGAAAAAGGCCCTGCCCAATACCGTCGTGGTGCTCATGGGCGACCACGTCACGGCCCTGCCGCGGGAATCCATGGAAAATTCCCCCGTGGACTTCGTCATCTGCGGCGGCGACTTTGATTTCATCCTGGCCGATCTGGCCGACCATCTGGCCGGCAAGCTGGCCGAGATGCCGGCCGGCGTGTGGCGGCGCGAGGGCGGCGAGATCGTCGACGGCGGCGTGGGGAACCTCACCCACAACCTCGACGAACTGCCGTACATCGACCGCAAGCTGACCAAGTGGGAACGCTACGCCTATAAAAACGGCAACTTCAAGTACACGCCCGGCACTTACGTCATGGCCGGCCGCGACTGCTGGTGGGGACGCTGCACCTTTTGTAGCTGGACCACGCTTTTCCCGGGCAAGACCTACCGCACGGTCTCGCCGGCCCGCCATGTGGCCGAGATCGAGCATCTGGTCAACGACCTGGGCGTGCGCGAAATATTTGACGACTCGGGCTGCTTCCCGCGCGGGGCCTGGCTTGAGGAATTCTGCCATCTGCTCATTGCCAAAGGCCTCCATAAAAAGGTCGTCCTTGGCTGCAACATGCGGGTTGGCGAGCTGACCCAGGACCAGTGGCATCTCCTTAAAAAGGCCAATTTCCGCTTCATCCTGATCGGCCTTGAGTCCATGTCCCAGGACACGCTCAATCGCCTGAAAAAGGGCATCCAGGTTTCCCAGATCGAGGAGACCATGCGCATGGCCAAAAAGGCCGGTCTCGAGCCGCATATCACCACCATGGTCGGCTATCCCTGGGAGTCGCGCGAGGACGCCCGGCGCACGATCGATTTCGCCAAATCACTTTTTTCGCGCGGGCTGCTCAACACCCTGCAGGCCACCATCGTGGTCCCCTATCCCGGCACGCCGCTCTTTGAAGAAGCCAGGCAAAACGGCTGGTTGACCACCGAGAACTGGGACGACTACGACATGCGCATGTCGGTCTGGAAAAGTCCGATCTCCAATGCCGACGTGTTGCAATTTAAAGATGAGTTGTATAAAGCCGCCCTGTCGCCGGCATTTATCATCCGCAAGATCATGAGTATCCGCGACCTCGACGACATAAAATTCCTGGCTCGGGCCGCCTCCAAGCTGCTCGGCCATCTGCTCAACAAAAGTCGCGCCAAGGGGTGCGATTGCAAGTAAGCCCGCAACAAGCCGCCTGCATATTGCCATGACCACCATGCCCACTTTATTCGCCGGCCCTGGCCGCCGCCATCCCTCCCGTTGCCTGCGTCCGGCAGGGGGGCGCTAGCGTATGGTGCGCGTCTCCGTGGTGGTCACCACGAAAAACGAAGCCGCCAACATCGGCCACTGTCTGGCCTCGGTGGCGGCCCAGGATTTCCCCGGCGAGGCCCTGGAAATCATCGTGGTGGACAACGGCTCCACCGACGACACCAAAGCCATTGCCCGCACGTTTACCGATCTGGTCTTCGACCAGGGACCGGAACGCTCGGCCCAGCGCAACTATGGGATGCTCGACGTGGCCACGGGCGACTATGTCATGTTTCTTGACGCGGACATGATCCTGTCGCGTACCGTTGTCCGCCGCTGCGTGGAGTTGCTCGACGCCGCCGGGCACGTGGCCCTGCATATTCCCGAAATCGTTCTTGGCGCGGATTATTTTCCGTCGGTTCGCCGCTTTGAACGCAGCTTCTACGACGGCACCGTCATCGACGGTGTGCGCATCATAGCCAAGCACGCTTTTGCCGCCGTCGGCGGCTTCGACACCTCCCTGACCGGCCCGGAGGACTGGGATCTGGATAAAAAGCTCAAAGGCATCGGAACCATCGGCCTCCTGTCGCGCTACGATTTCGACGCGGTGGACGCCTATGTTTCCCATCTGCCCCGGGAGGGATTTCTCGACGCGCTCACCGGCTTCGAGAACCGCAGCGGGCTTGACGTGCCGCTTTTGTTCCACAACGAAGCCGCTTTCCACCTCGGCCGCTACCTGAAAAAGAAGACGTATTACACAGGCAGCGCCGAGGCCTACATCGCCAAATGGACCAGGGAAGACCCGGATATTGCCCGCCAATACGGTGCGGTCTACCGGTTTTTTGGCGTCTTTATTGAACAAGGCCGCTACCGAAGGCTCCTGTCCCATCCGGGCAAGGCTTTCGGCATGTATTTCCTGCGTTTCCTCGTGGGCGCACTGTTTCTGGCCAGAAGAACACGCCAGGCCCCAAGCGCGTAAGCCGCCCCCGATACTCGCACCCAACCCGCCAACAGGAGTAGATCCCCGTGGCAGTCGCCATCGTTACCGGCTCGGCCGGCCTGATCGGTTCCGAGACCGTGAAATTTTTCTGTGACAAGGGCTTCGACGTCGTCGGCATCGACAACAATTTCCGCAAGACCTTTTTCGGCGAAGACGCCTCCACCGAGTGGAACAAGCAGCGTCTGGAAGCCGCCCACAAAAACTACACCCACTACGACGCCGACATCCGCGATCATGACGGCATCGCCAAGATCTATGGCCGCTACGGCAAAGACGTCAAAGCCGTCATCCATTGCGCCGCCCAGCCCTCCCATGACTGGGCCGCCTCCGACCCCTACATGGACTTCACCGTCAATGCCAACGGCACCCTGGTGATGCTCGAAAACTACCGCCAGAACTGCCCCGAGGCGGTCTTTATCTTCACCTCCACCAACAAGGTCTACGGCGACACGCCCAACTACCTGCCCCTGGTGGAACTGGAAACCCGTTGGGAAATCGATCCGTCCCACATCTACAATGACGGCATCGACGAGACCATGTCCATCGACCACACCAAGCACAGCCTCTTTGGCGCGTCCAAAGTGGCCGCCGACGTGCTGGTCCAGGAATACGGCCGCTATTTCGGCCTCAAGACCGGCGTTTTCCGCGGCGGCTGCCTGACCGGCCCGTCCCACTCCGGCACGCGCCTGCACGGCTTTCTGTCCTACCTCATGCGCTGCTGCATCTCGGGGAAAAAGTATTTCATCTACGGCTACAAGGGCAAGCAGGTCCGGGACAACATCCACTCCCACGATCTGGTCAACAGCCTGTGGCACTACTTCGAGAAGCCGCGCATCGGCGAAGTCTACAACATGGGCGGCGGCCGCTACTCCAACTGCTCCATGCTCGAAGCCATTGCCATGTGCGAGGAAATCTCGGGCAAAAAGCTCAACTACGAGTACGACGAGACCAACCGCATCGGCGACCATATCTGGTGGGTCAGCGGGCTTAAAAAGTTCGAACAGCACTACCCGACCTGGAAGATGGCCTATACCGTGCCGACCATCCTGCAGGAAATCTATGACGTCCAGAAAGATGTCATGGAAACAGCATAGCGTAGGGAAAGAGTAGAGTAGAGAAAAAGAGAAGATGCCTCCGGCGGCCGGGGGGATGATCCCCCCGGACCCCTGCAAAGGGGAATGGCTGGCGGGAGGCGGAGTGGCTTTTCAGTGGCGGGGCTGCGACCGAAGCGGTCGCAGCCCCGCCATTTCTGGTTGATCAACCAGCGGTGATCGACGTATCCCCCCTTTAAGAATTTTTTGGGAAGGTGGGGGTCCCGGGGGAGGAAACCTTTTTTGGC
>NZ_MLBG01000065.1 GCF_001936595.1 Desulfovibrio sp. DV | reverse complement strand
CGGCGGGTGCAGGGCAGCGCCCTGCCAGGGTCCGGGACAGCGTCCCGGCGGGGCCTGGGGCAGCGCCCCGGTATTGCCTTAAGCCATTCGGGCGGATTCGATATTGTCCAGGAACCACTGATAGGTCTGGCGGAGGCCTTCTTCGAGGGAGAGGGTGGGTTGCCAGCCGAGTTTTTTGAGGCGGCTGACGTCGAGGGCTTTTCGGGGGGTGCCGTCGGGGTGGCTGGGGTCGAAGGCGATGGTGCCGGCAAATCCGGTGGTTTTGGCCATGAGTGTGGCCAGGTCGGCGATGGAGATTTCTTCGCCGGAGCCGATATTGATGATTTCCTCGTCATCGTAGCGGGCGAAGCAGGCCAGGCAGGCGCGGGCCATATCGTCGACGTGGAGGAATTCGCGCAGGGCTTTGCCGGTGCCCCAGACGGTGACGGAGGCGTCGCCGCGCAGTGTGGCTTCGTGGAAGCGGCGCATGAGTCCGGGGATGACGTGGGAGTTGACGGGTGTGAAGTTGTCGCCGGGTCCGTAGAGGTTGGTGGGCATGAGGCTTATGGCGGAGAAGCCGTATTGGCGGCGGTAGGCCTGGCACATTTTGATGCCGGCGATTTTGGCGATGGCGTACCACTGGTTGGTTTCTTCCAGGGGGCCGGTGAGGAGGTCTTTTTCCTGCATGGGTTGCGGGGCGAATTTGGGGTAGATGCAGGAGGAGCCGAGGAAGACGAGTTTGCCGACGCCGGCCTGTTTGGCGGCATCGATGACATTGGTCTGGATGAGGAGATTATCCCGAATGAAGTCCGCCGGGTAGGTGTCGTTGGCGTGGATGCCGCCGACTTTGGCGGCGGCCAGGAACACGGCGGCGGGCCGGGTGGTCTGGAAAAATTCGCGGACAGCGGCCTGGTTGGTGAGGTCGAGTTCGCTGTGGGTGCGGGTGAGGACGGTGTGTCCCTGGCTGGCGAGGGCGCGCATGATGGCTGCGCCGACGAGGCCCCGGTGTCCGGCTATATAGATGGGGCCGTTGACGGTGACGGCTTCGGGAGTGTTCATGGCCGGGTTTCGTAGCATGGCCGGGCCGGGATGCCTAGTGTCGCGTCCGTGGCAAGGGCGGCGGATGCTCGGGAAAAAGACTGGAAATCCGGTGTGTTGCCTGAGAAGTTGCGGTCGGTCGCCTCAGGGGCGGGGCAAATTTCCGGGGAGCAGGGGGGCCAGGGCCAGGGTGAGGGTTTCTCCGACGGCTTTGGCGGCGGCCAGGTTGCCCTGGCGGGCCATATCGTTGGCGTGTTGGGCGGTCAGCGCCAGTTCGGGCAGGCCGAGGTTGAGCAGATTGCCTTTGAGGCTGTGCCCGGCCTCGGCGCAGGCGGCGGCGTTTTGGGCTTCGGCCTGGCTGATGAGCCGGGCCAGGCCGCTGGCCAGGACGGTTGCGGCCACGGCCAGGGCTTCTTCGGTTTCGGCCATGGTGAGTTGCTGGTCGTGGTGGAGGAAGGCCAGGGCTTTATGCCTGGCGTTGCTGGTCATGGGATGCCCCGGGTCGGTTTGGCGCAGGCGAGCTCGGCCAGCACGGCTTCGAGGTCGTTTATGCGGTAGGGTTTGGAGAAGTAGGCGGTCATGCCGGCCTGTCGGCAGCGCTCGGCGTCTTCTTCGGCTGCCTGGGCGGTCAGGGCGACGATGGGGGTGTCCAGGCCGGCCTGGCGAATTTGCCGGGCGGCTTCCAGGCCGTCCAGTCCCGGCATCCGCAGGTCCATGAAGATGATGTGGTGGCGGGGCTGGGCGGCCAGGGCCAGGGCCAGGGCTTCGTTGCCGTCGCTGGCGAAGTCGGTGTGGCCGACGCCGAGTTTTTCCAGAATTTTTTGCAGCAGGAAGCGATTGAACGGGTTGTCTTCGGCCACCAGGGCCCGCAGGCCGCCGAAATCGGCTGAGGGCGACAGCGGCAGTTGGGCCGGGCGGGTGGAGGCGGCTTCGGGTTCGGCCAGGGGCAGGGTGAAAAAAAACGTGCTGCCGCGGCCGGGCAGGCTGGCGACTTCCAGGCCGGTGCCGCCGAGCAGGCGGGCCAGACGGTTGGAGATGGACAGGCCAAGGCCCGTGCCGCCGGGGTTCCTGGCCATGGCGTCTTCGGTCTGGACAAAGGGTTCGAAGATGTGTTCGCGCATGTGGTCCGGGATGCCGGGACCGGTGTCCCGGACCCGGAACTGGGTCCAGATCCGGGTGTCGTCGCCGGAGGGGGGGCGGACGCGGGCCACGGAGAGGACGACCCGGCCGCGGGCGGTGAATTTGATGGCATTGGAGAGCAGGTTGAGCAGGATCTGCTTGAGCCGCACGGGATCGCACACGAGGACGCGGGGCAGTGTGGGGTCGCGGTCGATGGTCAGGGTCAGCCCTTGTTCGTCGGCGGCCTGGGCCATGACCCGGCGTGCTTCTTCCAGGAGCCGGTCGATGTCCAGGGGGGCGGGCCGGATTTCCAGGCGGCCGACCTCGATGCGGGAGAAGTCGAGGATGTCGTTTAAGATGACGAGCAGGCCTTCGCCGGCCGAGCGCATGGTTTCGACACATTCGCGTTGTTCAGGGGCCAGGGCGGCGGTCAAAAGCAGTTGGGACAGCCCCATGATGGCGTTTAAGGGGGTGCGGATTTCGTGGCTCATATTGGCCAGGAAGGCCGATTTCATGCGGCTGGCATCTTCGGCTTCGACCTGGGCTCGGATGAGGTCTGAGACATCGACGAAGGATTCGATGCCGCCGGTGGAGTGGCCTTCGGCGTCGATGAGCGGGGCGGCGTTTTTTAAGATGGTGACCCGGCGGCCGGAGCGGGTAAGGATTTGCGACTGGCGTTTTTGCACCGTGGCGTCGCCGGGCGCGGCCGGGCAGGGCGAGGGCGGCGATTCGCGCAGCAGTTCGGCCCGTTCCCGGCCCAGGGCCTGATCGCGGCTGTAGCCGGTGATGGCTGTGAATTCGTCGTTGATGGTGACGACCACGTCGTCGCGATTGACGATGCAGATGGCTGCGCCGGCGATGGTGATGACCTGTTCGAGGAAGCGTTTTTCGCGTTCCACGCCAAGGCGCGCTTCGACCAGGGGGGTGACGTCGATAAGGGACACGATAAGCCCGGCAAAGACGTCGTCTTCGATGACGGGCTGGAGCTTGACGGTGACGTCTCGCTCGCCCACCCGGCTCTCAAAGGAGACCGGCGTGTGGGCCACGCCCCGGCGGAAGAGGTTGAGGAAGGCGGTGGCCTGGTAGTCTTCGGTTTCCAGATCAAGGACAGTGAGGGGGCGGCCGAGCACGTCGGAGCGCGACAGGCCAAGCCAGGTCAGGTAGCGGTCGTTTATTTCGGCGATGATGCCGGTCGGGGCGACAAAGGCGATGGCCTGGTCCAGGGCGGCGATGATGGACGTCAGACGGGCCAGCCGTTTGTCGGGATCGACCGGGGGAGGGGCGTTAAGCGAGGCCCTGGCGGCCCGGGGGGCGCACAGGGGCGTTTGCGGCCCGGGCCGGGCCGTCTGCTAGGCCGGGGGGTTGCCGGCCGCCGCGTGAAAGACATCCAGACGCTCCTTGTAGGGGGGATGTCCGAAAAAGGCCGAGCCGGAGACCAGGACATCGGCCCCGGCAGCCAGCAGGGCGGCGGTGTTGTCCGGGGTGACGCCGCCATCGACCTGGATGCGAAACGACAGGCCCTTGCGGCGGCGAAGCTCGGCCAGATCCCGGACCTTGTCCAGGCAGAAGGGGATAAACGACTGGCCGCCGAATCCCGGGTTGACGGTCATGACGAGCACCATGGCCAGTTCGGGCAGCAGGTATTCAATGGCGCAAAGGGGCGTGGCCGGATTGAGGGCCACGGCCGGGGCCGCGCCCAGGCGGGCGATTTCGGCCACGGTGCGTTCCAGATGGACGGTGGCTTCGGCGTGGATGCACAGCAGGTCGGCTCCGGCGTCGCGGAAGGCGGCAATGTAGCGCTCGGGCCGTTCGATCATGAGATGGGTGTCGAAATAGAGTTTGCTGCGCTTGCGCAGGGCCGCGATGATCGGGGGGCCGAAGGTGATGTTGGGCACGAACAGGCCGTCCATGACGTCGAGATGGAGCCAGTCGAGCCCGGCGGCCTCCAGGGCGGCCAATTCGTCGGCCAACCGGCTGAAGTCGGCGGATAAAAGCGAAGGCGACAGGATAAACGGTGGGGTCATGACGGCTCCGGCGGCAAGAATCCGACGCCTGACGGCGTCGTTTGTATTTTGATAGACCGGCCGGCGCTTGCGGTCAAGGCAGGGAAGCTTCCCGATCCCGGCCGGGATGAGCATCGCGGTCGTTGTCACAAACCGCAGGGGGGTATATGATGAAAATAAGGCGGATACAGGGCACGACCGGCGGCGTCACGCGTTTTCCGTGGCCTCGTCACCGGACCGTAACGGATCGTTCCTACTTTCCGGCACGTGACGTTGGTCAATTCGCGCCAATCGTGGCGTGACAATTCTTTCTACGGAGGACTTTCATGAAAAAGCTTATTGGCATCGTGGCTGCGTTCCTGCTGATGGCCTCTACCGCTCTGGCCGACACCACCATCAAAGTCGACGGTTCCACCACCGTCCTGCCCATCATGCAGAAAGTCGTCGAGGCCTACATGAAGGCCCATCCGGATGTGAAGATCTCCGTTTCCGGCGGTGGTTCGGGCAACGGCATCAAGGCCCTTATCGACGGCGCCACCGACATCGCCATGGCTTCGCGGGCCATGGAACAGAAAGAAATCGATCTGGCCAAGACCAAGAACGTGACCGCCAACCAGATCATCTGCGCCATTGACGCCATCGTGCCCGTGGTCAACCCGGCCAACAAGCTCTCCGAAATCACCCTGGCCCAGCTCAAAGACCTCTACATGGGCAAGATCACCTCCTGGAAGGACCTTGGCGGCGACGGTCCGGTGGTCGTCATCTCCCGCGACACCTCTTCCGGCACCTACGAGACCTGGGAAGGTCTGGTCATGAAAAAGGAACGCGTCTTCCCGGGCGCGCTCATGCAGGCCTCCAGCGGCGCTGTGGTGCAGGCTGTCAGCAAGAACAAGAACGCCCTGGGTTACGTCGGCATCGGCTACCTCGACGCCTCCACCAAGGGCCTCAAGGTTGACGGCGTCGAGCCCACTGCCGAAAACGCCAAGTCCAAGAAGTTCCCCATCTCCCGCGACCTCTACCTCTACACCAACGGCGCTCCGGCCGGCGCGGTGAAGGGTCTGGTCGACTTCCTGCTGAGCGCCGACGGCCAGAAGCTCGTCAAGGAAGCCGGTTTCGTTCCGCTTAACTAGGCCCCTCGCCATATCCTGATTATCGTCCGCGCTCCGGTCTGCCAGACAGGCCGGAGCGCGTCCCCGGGGGAGACGCCATGGCCCTTTCGCGCAAGTCCCAGGACACCTTGGTCCGCAATTTCTTTTTCCTCACCGCCCTCAGTTCCATCGTGGCCCTGGCGCTGATCATGGTTTACCTCTTTATCGAGGGCATGCCGATTTTCGGCCTTGTCTCGGTCTCCGATTTTCTCTTCGGCTCCTTCTGGTATCCCACTTCTGACCCGCCGGAATTCGGGATATTGCCGCTCATTGTGGCCTCCCTGTCCGTGACTGCCCTGTCCTCGGCCATCGCCATTCCGCTGGGGGTCATGACCGCCATCTATTTGGCCGAGATCGCCAGTCGGAGAACCCGCGACATTTTCAAGCCCGTGGTGGAACTCCTGGCCGCCCTGCCTTCGGTGGTCATCGGCTTTTTCGGCATGGTGGTGATGGCGCCGTTTCTTCAGGAGACGTTTGATCTGGCTACCGGACTCAATCTTTTCAATGCCGCCATCATGCTGGCCTTCATGTCCGTGCCCACCATCTGCTCGGTGTCCGAGGACGCCATCTACGCCGTGCCCCGGGAACTCAAGGAAGCCTCCCTGGCCCTGGGGGCCACCCATTTCGAGACCATTTCCAAAGTGGTGCTGCCGGCTTCGTTGTCAGGCATCTCCACGGCCGTCATGCTCGGCATGTCCCGGGCCATCGGCGAGACCATGGTCGTCCTCATGGTGGCCGGCGGCGCGGCCATGATTCCCAATTCCATCTTTTCGCCGGTCCGGCCCATGCCGTCGAGCATTGCTGCGGAAATGGCCGAGGCCTCGTTTCGGGGCGACCACTACCGGGCGCTTTTCGCCATCGGCATCGTGCTGTTTCTCTTCACCCTGGTCTTTAACCTTATCGCCAGCCACGTGGCCGAAAAGCACAAGCAGGTCGGCGCGGCCACCCTGTAGACCCCGCCAAGGAGCCTTGTCATGAATCCAAGCGCCATCGCCCACGCCGGACTGGCCAGACGGCACCGCACCCAGACGGTCATGTGGAGCATCTTCGGAGCCGCCTCGGTGATCAACATGGCCGCGTTGGTCCTGATCTGCGGGTTTTTGCTCGTCAAAGGCCTGCCGGCCATTTCCTGGTCGTTTTTAACCGAAATGCCGCGTGACTCCATGACCGCCGGCGGTATTTTGCCCTGCATCCTCGGCACCATCGCCTTGAGCCTGGGCACCATGGCCGTGGCCTTTCCCCTTGGCGTGGCCTCGGCGGTGTACTTAAACGAATACGCCCGGCCGGGCCGCACCCTGCGGCTCATCCGCCTTGGCATCAACAACCTGGCCGGCGTGCCCTCGGTGGTCTTCGGCCTGTTCGGCCTGGCCTTTTTCGTCACCTTCTTCGGCCTGGGCGTCAGTCTCCTCTCGGGCATCCTGACGCTGTCCATCCTGGTCCTGCCGGTCATCATCGGCACGGCCGAAGAGGCGCTCAAGTCCGTGCCCCAGACCTACCGCGAGGCCTCGCTCGGCCTTGGAGCCACCAAGTGGCAGACCATCCGGCTGGTGGTGCTGCCGGCGGCCCTGCCCGGGATGCTGACCGGAGCCATCCTCGGCCTGTCGCGGGTGGCCGGCGAGACCGCGGCCATCATGTTCACGGCCGCAGTCTTTTTCACGCCCTATCTGCCCACCACCCTGACCGATTCGGTCATGGCCCTGCCCTACCATATCTACGTCCTGGCCACGGCCGGCACGGACATCGACAAGACCCGGCCGCTGCAATACGGCACGGCCCTGGTGCTCATTGTCCTGGTCCTCGGCATGAACCTCGGGGCCATCCTGTACCGGGCCAAGCTGCAAAAGCAGCGTCGCTAGGCCGAGACGACGCCATCGTCCCAGGCGGTCCGATACGGAATTTGCAGCGGGGGTGAGGCCATTTTGGACAAACGGGTTGGGAACCGGCCGATGAACGCATCGGCGGTGAAGCAAGTGAAAAGGCGGCGTGGCGCGGTTGGCGTCCCGCCGCTTTTTGCATGGCCGTCCCGGGCGCACAGCGCGTGGCCGGCCGGATGACAAAGGCTTGGGAGCCGGCAGGGGCGTTTCCCCGTGGGGGGCGTTACCTGTCGGCGTGTGCGGCAAACCAGGGAGGATCGGCATGACCGAAGGCGGCAACGCCCAGGGACGCAAGAACTACGTCCTGGACACCAACGTGCTCATCGAGAATCCGCAGTGCGTGCTCAAACTGCGAAATGGCGTGGAAAACGCCATCCACATTCCCTACCACGTGCTCATGGAGCTTGAGGGGCTCAAAAAAACGCCCAAACTGCGCCATATCGTGGCCAACGTCATCGGCGTGTTAAGCGAACACCGCGACGCCATCCACTTCATCCAAAACGACAAGAGCCATTCGGCCTTCACCGACATCGTCGACAATCACATCCTCGACGAGATCCAGGCTTCTTCCATCGAAGACCCGATCCTGGTCACCAACGACCGCATCTTAAAGCTCCAGGCCGAGCTGCGGGGGCTTAAAAGCGAGGAACTGCGCGACTCCAAGCCCTTTGAGTCCGAGTCCCAGCGCTACACCGGCTTTGTGGAGGACGGCGAGGAGATTGTGCCCAACTGCTTCACCTGGCGCGAGGGCAAGCCGGTCCTGCACACGCCCGATGGCGAGCGGGTCGTCAGCCATACCTGCGACGTGTGGAACGTGCGGCCGCGCACGGTCTATCAGAATCTGGCTCTGGAACTGATCATGGCCCCGCATATCGATCTCATTTCCATCCAGAGCGAGGCCGGCTACGGCAAGACGTTCCTGGCCCTGGCCGCCGCCCTTTTTGCGGTGCAGGAGAAAAAGCAGTTCGAAAAGATCTTCGTTCTCAAACCCACCATCGAGATCGGAGCCAAGATGGGCTATCTGCCCGGCGATGTGTCGGAGAAGATGGAGCCGTACGTCAAATACGTCTTTGAACTGTTGGTGAAGCTGCACCGCTGCCGGGCGGCCAACAAGGTGTTTTTAAATCCCAACGACGAGATGTTGCGGGTCAACCCGAAAAAGTTCGAGATCCTGCCCCTGGCCTTTGTGCGCGGCATGAACATCGAAAACGCCTTCGTGGTCATCGACGAGGCCCAGAATCTGGCCCGTTCGGAAGTGCGCGCCCTGCTCACCCGCATGGGCGAGGGGGTCAAGTGCGTGGTCCTTGGCGACACCTCGCAGGTGGACAACCCCTATCTCAACGAGGCCAACAACGGCCTGAACTGGATCGTGCGCAAGTTCAAGGGATTCCCCAACTACGCCCACATCGTGCTCAAGGGCGAGCGCTCGCGCGGCCCGATCACGGACATGGTGCTGCGCTCCAAATTGTAGCCCAAACACGCCTTCAGACCATCCTGTCCAACAACAAAGGCGGCCCGCACCACGGGCCGCCTTTCTCAAGCGCCGGCGCGCCATCTGCCCAGGCGGGTTTCCAAAGGGCACTGCCCTTTGGCCGCCGGAGGCTTCTTCTCTCCTGCCTCCACGCCGACCTCTCCTCCGCACCTCGGCTAGGCCGTCGGCAGGCGCACGGTGACCGTGGTTCCCGTGTCCGGGGCGGTGTCCAGGCGGATTTCGCCGCCCTGGCATTCGGTCATGAGCCGGGCTGAGTAGGTGCCAAGGCCGCTGCCGCCGCGTTTGCCGCTGGTGGCGTATTTCTCGAAAAAGACCGGGAGCATCTCGGTTCGTACCGGCGTTCGGTTGGACACGGCAAAGCCGGCCTGTCCGTCTTCGGCAAAGGCGCGGGCGGTCACGGTGCTGCCGGCTTCTTCGGCTTCCACGGCATTTTTGAGCAGGTTGCCGGCGATGGTCTGGGTGAGCAGGGCGTTGCCCAGGGCGAAGACGGCCGGCTGGTCGGCCGGGAAGGCCAAGGCCACGCCCCGGGCCTTGGCGGCCGGGGCCAGCATGTCCGCCGCAGTGGCCAGGATGTGGCCCAGATTGATGCGCTGCACCTCGGGAACGTAGGTTCCGGTTTCCATTTTGTGCAGGTCAAGGGACAGGTCGATCTGATCGAGCATGAGCCGTCCGGCCTGTTCGATTTCGGTCAGGACGTCGCGCTGCTCTTCGGTGGTCTCGCCCAGGGCGGTGACCAGTTCGGGCAGGTTTAAGATGCTGTTGAGCGGCGCTTTGAGGTCGTGGCGCATGATGCGTTCCACGTCTTCGCGGATGGCTTCGAGGTCTTTTCGGGCGGTGATGTCGTCAAAGATCCAGATGGAGCCGGCTTCCGGGACGTCGGGGTCGATGCGTCGGGCATGAACGGCGCACCAGAACGGCTGGCCGGAGCGGTTGCGGAAACGCTCTTCCACATAGGCATCCTGGCCGGCGGCCACACCGGCCAGGATCTCCTGGCGCAGGGCCTGGCGGCGGACTTCGCCTGCGTGGATGGCGTCCAGGGGCTGGCCGGCCAGACCCTCGGGGGCCACGCCGAACAGGTCGGCAAAGCGTTTGTTGGCCCGCACCACCCGGCCATCGCCGCCGAGGTGGACGATGCCAACGGACGAGGCGTTGAAAATGACCTCGAACTCGGTCATCAGCCGGTGCAACCGGGCCTCACGCTCTTTTTGGACGGTGATATCTTCCTTGACGGCAACAAAATGGGTGATCTCGCCCAGGTCGTCCCGGATGGGCGAGATGGAGGAATCCTCCCAGTACAGTTCTCCGTTGCGTTTACGGTTGCAAAGCTCCCCGCGCCAGATGTTGCCGGCCTGCAAGGTCTCCCACATGGTCTGGAAAAAGGCCCGGTCGTGCAGGCCGCTGCTTAAGACCCGGGGGGTTTTGCCAAAGGCTTCTGCGGCAGAGTAGCCGGTCAGCTCGGTGAAATAGGGATTGACGTATTCAATGCTTCCTTCCTGGTCGGTAATGACGATGGAGGCCGGGGATTGTTCCACCGCCGCCCGCAGCAGGCGCAGGCTTTGTTCCTGGACCCGCTGGTCCGTGACGTCTTCCACCGAAGCGATGGCGGCGGTGGGGTTGTTGCCGGCGGACACCGGGTTGAAGACCACCCGCAGGGTCAGGTGGCGGCCGCTAAAGACGGAGGTGTAGGGGCCTTCCACCTGGGCGGGCCGGCCGCCCAGGGCCGTGGCCAGGGCGTTTCGGGCAAACTCCGGCATCCGGGCCAGGGCATCGCCGCCGAGAGCCTGTTCGGGCGTGGCCCCGATGAGGGTCAGGAAGCGGGAGTTGCATTTAATGAGGGTGCCGGCCGGGTCATAGGCCACCAGTCCCAGGGGAGAATTCTCGAAAATGACGCGCAACTCGTTTTCCCGCTGGGCCAGGACGGCCGCTGCCTGCCGCCGTTCGGTGACGTCGATGCAAAAGCCTTCCAGGCGGCTTATGGCCCCGGATGCCTCGCGCACGGCCAGGATGTTGAGCGACACCCAGAGGATGTCGCCGGTGCGGGTGCGCCGCCGGATTTCATGGTTGGACAGCGAGCCGTGGGTTTCAAGCAGTGTCAGCAGGCGCTGGCGGTCGGTGAAATCGACGTAGATCTGATCCTGGATGTTGTTGACATGCTCAAGCAGTTGTTCGGGGGTATCAAAGCCGTACATTCGGGCCAGGAAGCGGTTTACTTTGATGTAGTGCCCGGCCGGGGTCGAAGTGAAGATGCCGACCGGGGCGGTGTCATAGAGGTTTCGCAGGGCGGCTTCGCTTTGGCGCAGGGCGTTTTCAGCGGCCAGCCTGTCCGTGACGTCGTAAATATAGCCGCCGACGCCGCTTTTCCCGTCCCCCAGGGGCACGGGAAATTTGCGGACTTCGAAATGGCGGTCGCCCATGGATTCCAGGGTGGTGACGACCTCGTTGCCATGCATGGCGGCCAGGTCCGACTGGCGGCAGTTGTCGGCCAGTTCCGGCGGCATGACGGCCGCGTCGTCGCGACCGAGAACGGCCTCGGCCGGGAGGTTGTAAAAATCGCAAAGGTTCCGGTTGACCACCAGATAGCGCAACTGGTCGTCCTTGAAAAAGGCCATGCCGCTGGTGGCGTCGATAAAGGCCCGGTAGCGGGTTTCGCTGCTGCGAAGGGCCTCGTTGGTGGCCAGCAGGGCGGCGGTGCGGTGGGCCACCATGCGTTCCAGTTCGTTTCGGGCCAGATCCAGGGCGCCGGTGGCCCGGGCCACGGCTGCGCTCAGCCGGGCCGGCCAGGAAAGCAGGATGAACAGGGCGGCGGACAAGACGATCCAGGTGGCGATGCTGCCGGCGGCCAGAGTGGGAGGGATGGGCATGGCCGACCAGCCTTCGGCCGGGATGGCGGCGAGTTGCCAGGAACCGCCCGGCGTATCCATGGTCAGGAGCACCGGGGCGTCGTTGAAAACAGCGGCGTCGCCGGCGAGCAGGCGGTCGGGCTGGCCGTCGGCCGTCTCGGCCCGAATGGCCAGCCGCAGGCCGGAGGCCGGGGAGATGGCCAGATTGAAAAAGGCTTTGGCATCGAGGATGACGGTGCTGAGGCCCCACAGCCGGTGCGGTTGTCCCGGCGGGCCGGATACGAGGACCGGGAAACGAAGAATAAGGCCCGTGCCGCCCTGGATCAGGGGGGCCGGGCCGTCGAATATCGGGTGCTGCGCTTCGATGGCCTGTTGCAGCGCGGCCCTTTGGGACGGCGGCAGGCGGGTGAGCAGGGGCAGGCCCAGGATGCCGCCGTTGCTGATCTTGGGGTAGACGTGGGAGACGACCAGATCGCGGGCCAGTTGCAGGGAGCGGATGTCGGGCAGGCTTTCGCCGAGCACCTGGGCAAAGGCGTCGAATTCGGCTGCGTCGGTCTCGGGACGGCTGGCGGCAAAGGCGGACAGGGCGCGCACGATGGCCAACCGGGCGCTCAGGGCGGCGTCCAGGGCCAGACGCGATTCGGACAGGAGGATTTGGGTCTCGGCCCGGCGGGCCAGGGCAAAACGGGCATTTTCCGAACGCCAGACAAGCCAACTGCCGGGGAGGACGACAAGCATCGCGCCAAGCAAGGCAACGGTTACAAGAGTGGCCGTCCTCAGGGGGCCGTGGGCCATGGGTGCGGTATCCTTGCCTGGGGTTGGACGGGGTCCGGCAGCGGCCTCGCCAGCGGGGTCGTAAATAGTTCCTTGCAGATGGCACAACCATAGCTGCGGCGAAGCGTCGAGGCAAGGGGGTCAGGCGATAATCCGGGGCAAGAGGGCGGCAATATCCACGAGATCGGGGGCAGCGGGGGAGGGGAAAACGCCTGGACGCAAAAAGCCCCCGCCGGGCGGGGGCTTAAACGACGTCGATGGGTCTAAAAACCGAACAGCAGCGCGGACATCAGGTAGGTTTCGATCGTGCCGAGGGTGATGGCGGTTTGCACCTGACCCGGCAAAGCCGCGGTGCTGGTGCTGGCCGGATTGCCGAAATTGAAGTTCTCGTGAACGGTCGTGCTGGTTTGCCAATTGATGGCCACGTTGGCTGCCGTGCCGGCCAGGGCCGGAGCGGCAAAGGCCAGGGTGAGAACACACATGGCGGCCAGCAGCAGAGTAGCAAGTCTCTTTCTCATACGCTCCTCCTCGTCGTTAAACGATGCGAATGCATCATGATCGGACTATAGACCCATCCTAGCACCTCATTATCGGAAATCAAGAAAAACATGCAAAACAGTTTAGTCCCGCGAATGCCGAAACAGACACGATTTCCGGACGATGTGCCGGTGCAGCGCTGAAATTGTATATATGAAACATAGTTGTCTGGAAGTGTTGGTGCTTGCAATCATTTCATATGAAATAACTTATAAGAGGATATTGCGCCTCTTCGATCTTCGTGTCGCCGGCTCTGTTGGTTTTTTTGTCTCAAGGCCAGCGCAGCCGCCGTTCTCCCCTAGGCCAGACCGGCGTACACCGAGGCGGTGTTTTTGTGCTGCACGGGAGAGAGAGGCTGGAGGCCGGCCTGCGGTGGGCCGGGCAGCAATCCCGGGCGGCCAGGGCGCAGCTCGGGCAGGCGTTGCAGGGGGGGGGCCGGGAGTGGGCCTGGCCGGTTGCGCAGGAGGCGGAGGCCTTGCCCCGGCACCGGGCTCCGGGGCGTTTGGGAGCGGGAAGCGGTTGCGGCAATCAGAAGGTGAGGACGGGGTCGGGGAAGGACAGCTCGGACCAGGGCCGGCCGGCGTGGTCCACGGCCCGGGTCAGCAGATAGACGCCCCGGTGGAACAGTTCCTGGGCAAAGGAGGGTTTGACCTCGAAGCGGGCCGAAGTGGCCAGGGCCCGGGCCAGGGCAAAGGTCAGGCGGGCCTCGAAGGTCGTGTCGCCCTGTTCGGCGGCAAAAGCCCGGGCGAATTCCAGGAACCGGCACATGACCAGTTCGAGCTGGCTGCGCACGCCCTGGTCGAAAAAGGGCAGCCGGAAATTGGAGGCCAGAAACACCGCCGTGTCATGGGCGTAGTCGCCGTCCCGGGAACGGTTCAGGTCGATGTAGTGGATGCGCTGGGCGGTGTGGTCGTAGACGAGGTTGTTGAGGTTGAAATCGCCGTGCAAAAACACGGCAAAGGGGGCGGCCAGGGTCTTTTCCGCGGCTTCGGCCGCAGTCAGGAGATCGGCCAGGGCCGGCACGGACTGGTTGCCGATGGTCTTGGCGTCGGCGGCAAAGTGCGGGTGCAGCCGCAGCACGTCGTCGAGGCGGGCGCGCAGCTGGCTTACCGCCTCGCCGGCAACCGGCCGGCGCACCAGGGTCTGTTCCCAAAGCCCGCCCACGGTCTGGGTGATGAGAAAACAGGCGTTTTCGATGATGTCCCGGTCGGCGGTGAGCACGAGTTGCTGCACGTTGCAGCCGCCGAGATACTCAAGGAGCATGGAGGCCGAGTCGCCCTCGGTCTGGAAGGCCTGGATGCTCGGGGCCAGTCCCGGGGAAAGCCGGGTCCAGCGTTCGATGTTTTCCTTTTCCTTGGCCAGCTTGACGGCATTGCCTTCCTTAAACAGAACGCCCTTGGAGCGTGGGCCGTGTTCTTCCTGGACCCGGCCGATGCGGCAGCCCGAACGGGTGCCCCAGATGGAATGGAAGTCGCCGGCCGGGATGGGCGTTTCCTCGCCGAGTTCCAGGGTGTCCTGGAGGGCCTGGTACTGGTGGATCTTGAGCTTCTCGCCCAGGGCCGCGAAGATGACGGCCTCGCCGATATTGAGCAGGGCGTCGCCCATGCGTTCCAGATAGCGGAAGATGTTGAAGCTCGAGATGGCGTTTTCCGGGGATTCGCCCCGGCGCAGATCGGCCAGGATGGCGTCGAAGGCGGTCTTGAAGTGGTCGTCTAACGAGAACTCGGCCCGGCAGATGCGCAGGGCCAGTTTGACGTCCTGGCGGGTCAGGGCCGAAAAGACCAGCCCCAGGGCCTTGTCCACGTCCACGAAGGGGGCGCGGTAGTTATAGCGCCGGATGAACTTGGGGTCGGTCAGGTACTGCACCTGGGTGACGATGTTGACGGCGTAGTCGGCGATGCGTTCCAGGTTGATGTTGATGATGTTGGCGGCGCGCACGAGGTCGAGCGTGCGCTTGTTGCGGTCGGTTGTGCCGTGGATGCGGCCCCAGCAGGCGTTTTCGATGACGCTTTTCAAGTTGTCGATATAGTCGTCGCGGCTTTCGATGCGTTTGATCTGCTCCTGGTCCGGGCGCTCCACCACGGTCAGGGCGCTGCCCACCTGCTTGGACACTTCCAGGACCATGAACCGGAAATTTTCCTCGATACCTTCCAGAATACGCATAGGCCGGTCCTCCCCGGGTGTCAGGACTGCTCGCCCGGGGCAATGGTCAGGCCATCGTCGCCGTCGTCCTCGGCGGAGGTTTCCCGCCAGGAAAATTTGAGATGGAGCTTCATGCGCCCGCCCATGGACTTGGCTTCGACCAGAAAGCCGAGCATTCCCTTGGGATGGAGCACCACTTCGCCGTCGCGGCTGCCCAGGCGCAATTCACCCGAGGCAAAGCCGGCCGTGATGGCTTCGAGGTAGCGGCGCAGGGTGTCGGCGTCCTGGGTGGACTCGTATTTAAACCGGGTATCCTTATCCACGTTCTTCTCCTGTCTGACGCCGCCGCGGCGCGCCTGCAACCTCGGGCACAACCGGCCCCGTGGCGTCCACGGCCGACCGGATTGCCGGCCACAGCCGGGAACCCCTGTACAAACTTCTTTCGTTGCAGGGGTCCGGGGGGATCATCCCCCCGGCCGCCGGAGGCCTCTTCCGCCTTCTTCTTTCCCTTGTCCCCGCCTCACCCGGCCAGGCGGGTGCGGTATTCGTCGATGATCTTGCGGCGGCTCATGCCGTTTATGATGAGGCTTTTGCGGATGCTGAAGTCGTGCCAGGCCGGCTGGAGTCCGATTTCCCGGGCGGCTTTGTCCGGGTCCTGTTCGGTCATGGGCCGGGTTTTCTCGCTCATGTGGCAGTCGTCGCCCATGAAGATGAGGATGGGGCGTTTGCCGTGCCAGCCCATGCGGTTGCGGCGGTTGACCACGTTGATTAAAAATTCGGTGTAGAGCTGGGACTGGGGATTCCAGACCTCGATGCCGTCCACGTCGTAGTCGGCCAGCAGGATGGGCCAGAACTGTTCCGGGTGGGGGATGACGATGCCGGCCCCGAGCGCCCGGGCTTCCTCGATGACTTCGCTGGCCCGGTAGAAATAGGACAGGGAGAACTCTTCCTTGACCAGATCCTTGACCGCTTTGGCGTAGACCTGGGCCCGGTTGATGAGCCGGTCGCCGAACCGGCTGCGCAGGGCGTCGAGGTAGTTGCGCACGAGCTTGTTCTTGTAGACGTCGTCGGGAAGGTCGGCTTCGTGGGTCAGGATCAGGCTTTTGATCTTGGCGGCCTGGAGGCGCACGAAGGTGACGAGTTCCTCTTCGGCGTTGGTGCGGCCGGCGGCCTTCTGGCGGCGATCCTCGAAGGCCGGCTCGGCCAGGGCGTCGAGATATTCAAACAACTGGGAGGCCCGGTAGCGGTGGGTGTGGCGCAGCATGGACTGCAAGACATCGGCCCGTTCCAGGTCCAGGCCCTTGAAGTGGATGAGCAACTGCACCTTGCGGTTGAACCCGCTGGAATAGCAGTCCACTTCCACGCCCTGGCAGCCGTCGTATTCCATGAGCACGTTGTGCTGGGTGGGGATGATCAGTTCGTCCACCCGGTTGGGATACAGGGCGTTTATGCGTTGCCGAAGCAACTCCATGGGCACGTGCTCGGGGTGCCAGTGGGCGGCCAGGACATATTCCTGGCGGGGATAGACGCGGGCCGGGGCAACGATGCGCTGGATTTGCTCCGGGGTGAGGCTGAAATCGTTAATACGCAGAAAATCGCGCTCGTCGTCTTCGGTGACGGCCGGATCGATGGCCGAGAGGTCGATTTCCACGCAGCGCGGCTCGGTCGGGTTCGGGGAATCAGGCATGGCGGCTGTGACACTCCTTTTTCATGCGGGACAGGGCCGCGACGGAGCCGGTCATGGCAGCCATGTCGCCAGCGGCGAGGGCGGCCTCGAACTGGTCCACTTCGGCGTCGTAGGCCGGATAGAAGGCATCGCCCATGCCGGGATAGCGGGTCATGAGCCGGGAATCGGCGATAAAGGCGGCCGCGACCCCGGCATCGGGGGCAAGGCCGGCCCGCAGGGCCATGACGATGGCCTTGAAGGTCTGCTTCATGCGTTTTTTAAGGCCCTTGTAGCGGGGCAGGCCGTTTTTTTCAACGGCTTGGCTGTCGTCTCCGTCGGCAGGCGAAGGATCGTCCGGGCTGGCCGGGTCATCGCTTTCCGGCCGGGGCAGGGCCTCGAGGCCCAGGGCGGGATATTTGAGCGACACCTTGATCATGGATGATGCGCCGAAGTGCTTGATGCCGATTTTCAGGCTGGTGAAATCGTCAAGGGCGACCGTCTCTTCGCCGATGACCAGGGCGCCGTCGGCGGCCTTGGCCGTCAGTTCGGCCAGGGCGCGCAGGGCCTCGACGCGGGGCAGCACCAGCTCGAATTTGCGTTTGCGCGATCCGTACATGCAGTCCTCCCGGAAACCAGACCATCCGGAGGGGAATCCTTCCGGCGTTTCACGACAATCGTACGATAGGACGATGACGGTTTGATGGCAAGGCCGGCCGGGGCACTGCAGCAGGGAGGGGGGATTTTCGTGACTTCCTTGCCAAGCAACCGATCCTTGGTATAGAATCGTATACATTTCCTTGCCGATGCAGGTGCTTTTGGTGAACGGTCGCGGTTGGAGCTGCTTCCGGTTTTCATAAAGGATATTAAATACTTATGAATAAAGTGCCGGCGAACGCCCGAAACTGGTTGCGTCTGGGGGCGGCGGTCCTGCTTCCCTTTGCCGCCTGCGGCCTGCAGTGGCTCTTCTGGGGTGCGATCAAACCCTACATCTGGTTTCTGTTTTTCCCGGCGGTGTTTTTCAGTTCGCAGCTTGGCGGCATGGCCGGCGGGCTGGCGGCCACGGTCATCTCGGCCCTGCTCGCTTCGCTGATTTTCATGGAGCCGCCGTTGGCTTTTGTTTCGGCTGGTCCGGTCGGCCTTGTTTCGGTGTTCATTTTTCTGGCCATGGGCGCGCTTTTCAGCCTGACCCACCGCCGGCTGGCCCAGGCCCGCAGCACGGCGGAGACCGCCCTGGAGGCAGCCCGGCAGGCCAATGCCGAAATCACCCGGCTCTATGAAAAAACCCGGGAACTCGACGACCTCAAGACCCGGTTTTTCGCCAACGTCAGCCACGAACTGCGCACCCCGCTCACGCTCATTCTCGGCCCTCTGGGCGCCATGCTGGCCGCCATGGAGCCGGATAATCCCAGGCGCCGGGAACTGTGCCTCATGGAACGCAACGCCCGGCTGCTCTACCGCCATGTCAGCGATCTGCTCGATGTGGCCAAGCTCGACGCCGGCCGCATGGAACTGCGCTACGGGCGCGTGGATCTGGCCCATCTGGTCCGCTTCGTGGTCTCCTGCTTCGAATCCCTGGCCCGGCAACGGGACATCGGCCTGGAGGTGGTCGTCCCGGACACCTGCCCGGCCGAGGCCGACGGCGACAAGATTCAGCGGATCGTACTCAATCTCCTGTCCAACGCCTTCAAGTTCACGCCGGCGGACGGGCGGGTGCGTCTGTGCCTGGAAACCGTCGGGGACGAGGCCCGCCTGACGGTTTCCGACAACGGCCCGGGCGTGCCCGAAGCCCTGCGCCAGATCGTGTTCGAGCGGTTCCGCCAGGCTGATGACGGTGCGACCCGCCGCCATGGCGGCACCGGCCTTGGACTGGCCATTGCCCGGGAATTTGCTGTCCTGCACGGCGGGGACATTACCCTTGCGGGCGGCGAAAACGACCAGGGGGCAGTGTTCTCCCTGCGTCTGCCCCTGGCCGCCCCGCCGGGGAGCGTTGTTTCGGACACGCCCTTTGCCGGCAGCGCCGATGCGGGCCTCCTGGGCATGGCCGTGCCCGAGCCCGACCTGCCGGCCGCTGCGGGCGGCCAGGCCCCGTCGGCGCAGACGCCGCTGGTGCTTGTGGTCGAGGACAACGAGGACATGGCCGCCTACGTGGCCGGCATCCTCGGCCGCCACTACCGCACGGTCCAGGCCCGAAACGGGCAGGAGGGCCTGGAAAAGGCCCTGGCTCTGGTCCCGGACCTCGTCGTCTCCGACGTCATGATGCCGGTGGTCGGCGGCCAAGCCATGGTGCGGGAGATGCGGCGGCGGCCGCAACTCGACGGCGTGCCCGTGATCATGCTGACGGCCAAGGCCGACGACACCCTGCGCCAGGATTTGTTGCGGGAGGGGGTCCAGGATTATCTGGTCAAGCCTTTTGACGGCGGCGAACTGCTGGCCCGGGCCGGGCGGCTTTTAGCCGACAAACAGCGCAACGATCAGACGTTGCAGGCCAGCAACCGACGCTTTGAGGCCACCTTTGAGCAGGCGGCCGTGGGCATCGCCCATGTGGCCCCGGACGGGCGCTGGCTGCGGGTCAACCGCAAACTGTGCGACATCGTCGGCTACACGCCGGGCGAACTTCTGGGGAGGCGCTTTCAGGACATCACCCACCCCGACGATCTGGCCACGGACATGACCCTTGTCGGACAGCTTATTGACGGCGCGGCCTCAAGCTACAACATCGCAAAACGCTACATCCGAAAGGACGGCCAGATCATCTGGGTCAGCCTCACCGTGGCCCTGGTCCGCGACGGGGCAGGCGTTCCGGAGTATTTCATTTCCGTTGTCGAGGACATCAGCGGCCGCCGGGCGGTCGAGACCGCCCTGGCCCAGTCCAGGCAGGACCTGGAGGCCTCCGTTGCCGAGGCCCGGCTGCTGGCCCATCGGGCCGAGGCGGCCAATCAGGCCAAAAGCGAGTTTCTGGCCAACATGAGCCATGAGATCCGCACGCCGCTCAACGGGCTCCTTGGCATGATGCAGCTCTTGGACACCACCGAGCTTGATGCCGAGCAGCGGGAATACACGGCCATGGCCCGCCGCGCCGGCAGCCGCCTGACCCGGCTTTTAAGCGACATCCTCGATCTGTCCCGCATCGAGGCCGCCCGGATGGTGCTGACCCCGGCTGTTTTTGTCCCGGCAGACCTGCTGGCGGCCATCCGCGAAACCTTTGCCCCGCTGGTGTTGGAAAAGGGGCTTGTTCTGACCTGCCGCTGCCTGGACGACGTGCCCGGGGCCGTGGTCGGCGACGAGGTCCGGGTGCGCCAGATTCTCTTCAATCTGGTCGGCAACGCCATGAAGTTCACGAGCCAGGGCCGCGTGGACGTGGAGATCGCCCGGCTGGCCCTGGCCGCTCCCGGACAGGTCCGGCTCCTTTGCACCGTGGCCGACACCGGTGTCGGCATCCCCGACGACAAGCTCGCCCTGGTCGGCGAAGCCTTCATCCAGGCCAACAGCTCCTACACCCGGGCCCAGCAGGGAGCGGGCCTGGGGCTGACCATCAGCAAACGGCTGGTCGAACTCATGCACGGGAGCCTGACCATCGACAGCGAGGAAGGACGCGGCACAACCGTCTATTTCATGCTGTCCTTGGACCTGCCCCGGATTGCGCCGGCGACCCTGGCGAGCGCTTCGGCCCAGGCCGGAGGCGCGGCGCGGCCGGGCGAACCGCAGATTCTTCTGGCCGAGGATGATGCCGTCAATGCCCTGGGTGCCCGAAAGCTCCTGGAGCGGCTGGGTTTTGTTGTGACGACAGTGCCAAACGGGGAAGCGGCCGTGGCCGCAGTGGCCGGGCGGGCCTTTGACTGCGTGCTGATGGACGTGCAGATGCCGGTCATGGACGGTCTGGAGGCCACCCGGCGCATCCGGGCCCTGCCCGGCGGGGGCGTGCCCATCCTGGCCATGACCGCCCATGCCATGGCCGGGGACCGGGATCGCTGTCTGGCGGCCGGCATGGACGACTATGTGGCCAAGCCGGTGGAAGCCCGGGAACTCCTGGCGGCCATCAACCGGGTGGTGGCCGCTGCCGGGGGCGACGGGCGGCTTACAGGAGCAGCCAGACCGCAGCCAGGCCGGTCAGGGTCATCGTGATGGTGTAGGGCAGGGCCTGGCGCACCATTTCGCCGTAGGACAGGCGGATCAGCGGGGCCAGGGCCGAGGTGAGCAGGAAAAGAAAGGCGGCCTGGCCGTTGGGCGTGGCCACGCTTGGGATGTTGGTGCCGGTGTTGATGGCCACGGCCAGCCGGTCGAACTGGGCCAGGGCGGCCGTCACCTGGGGCTGGGCGGCCTGGGGCAGGGAGGCCAGCACGATGTCGCGCTGATTTGTGGCGTCGGTCAGCCGGGCCAACAGTTCGGCCCCGTCCAGGCCGAGGCCGGGCATGGCCGCAAAGAGCTTGATGAAATGGGCCTTGGTCTCGGTGATGTAGACCGTGGCCACGAACACGTTGTCGCTGATCATGGAGAGCAGGCCGTTGGCCAGATAATAGGCGGCAGTCTGTTTGGTTCCCGACAGTGCCAGGACGGCATTGATGATGGGGGCGAACAGGTGCTGGTCGTGGATGACGGCCACGATGGCGAAAAAGACGACCAGCAGGGCGGTAAAGGGCAGGGCCTCGGTAAAGGCGTTGCCGATCTGATGCTCCTCGGTCTTGCCGCAAAAGGCGGTCAGCAGGATGATGACGGACAGGCCGATGACGCCGACCTCGGCCAGATGCAGGGCCAGAGCGGCAATGAGATAGACGGCGGCCGCGGCCTGGACGTAAAGCGCCGCCCGCTCCGGGTTGGTCATGGAGGCGTCGCGCCGGGCGTCCTCGGCAGCCAGGATGCGCCGCACCTCGGCCGGCAGTTTGAAGCCGTAGCCAAAAAGGGCAAAGCGCTCGACCACCATTGTTGTGGCCAGCCCCACCACGAGCACCGGCATGGATACCGGGGCCATCTTCAGGAAAAATTCCCCGAAATGCCAGCCCATCTCGTGGGCGATGAGCAGGTTTTGCGGCTCGCCGACCAGGGTGCACACCCCGCCAAGGGCCGTGCCCACGGCGCCGTGCATCATGAGATTGCGCAGAAAACCCCGGAACTGCTTGAGATCGCGTTGGCAGGCTTCATTTAAGGAGGCTTCGTCGCCCGGGCGGCATTTTCCGGCCGAGGCCTGGCGGTGGTAGACCTCGTAAAAGCCATAGGCCACGGCGATAATCACCGCCGTCACGGTCAGGGCGTCGAGGAAGGCCGACAAAAAGGCCCCGGCAAAGCAGAACAGGAGCGACAGGGTGATTTTCGAGCGCACCTTCATGAGAATCTTGGTGAAGGCGTACTGGAGCATGCCCTTCATGAAATAGATGCCGGCCACCATGAAGATCAGAAGCAGGATGACCGGGAAGTTGTGGGCGGCTTCGTCATAGAGGGCCTGGGGGCTGGTCAGGCCCATGATCACGGCTTCCATGGCGAGGAGTCCCCCGGCCGGCAGCGGGTAGCAGGACAGGGCCATGGCCAGGGTGAAGATGAATTCGGCAATGAGCAGCCAGCCGGTGACAAAGGGGCCGACCGTCACGAGCAGGATGGGATTGGCGATGAGAAAGCCGGCAATGGTCAGTTTGTACCAGTCCGGCGCGTTGCCGAGCAGATTGGCCACAAAGGCCCGGGGCAGGGTTCGGGGCATGAAACGACTCCTTGGCGGCGGGTGCGGCGCTGCCGCGCGCCGCGTGTCCATAGCACATGGCTGCCGGGGGGCCAAACCAGGAGGCGTTTGGCCTGTGGCGGCCCAATCCTGCGCCGTAGCCGCGTGTTATGGCCCGCTTTGCCGGTGTCGCGTCTGATAGAGTCGGCCGCTTTATTTCTAAAAGGGCATTTTTTTGGCTCCCGGGCCGCGACCGGGCCAGGGAGGCCAGTGCGGGTGCAACGGTGCGGCAGTGCTGCGGTTTTCGTTGACGGGTGGGAGCCATTTGTCTACCATAAACGTATGGATGCGGTCCCCGGCGGCCGGGTCCGGGACGTCAATTGCAGGAGGCTGCGCCCATGAAGCTTACGACGCGAAGCCGCTACGGAACCCGCATGATCCTGGACATGGCCATGCATGGCCAAAACGGCCCGGTGCGCATCAAAGACATTGCCGCCCGCCAGGGCGTTTCCGTCAAGTATCTGGAAAAACTGGTGCGCGAACTCAAGGATGCCGGGTTCGTGCGCAGCCGTCGCGGTCCGCGCGGCGGGCACGAACTGGACAAGCCCCTGGACGAGATTTCCGTGGGCGACATCGTGCGCGCCCTGGAAGGCGACCTGTCCCTGGTCGAATGCAACGGCGAGGGCGGCCCCTGTCCGCGCACCACCGACTGCCTCACCCGGGGCGTGTGGATGGAGGCGGCCCGGGCCATGCACGAAAAGCTCGACTCCATCACCCTGGCCGATCTGATCAACGGCCGCACCGGCTGCGCCGCCGCCGGGACCGCTCCGGATGCGCCGGGCCCGGACAGCGGCGGCCCGCAAGGTTGCGGCCGCGCCATATAGTGCTTGAACGCCGCCGCCATTTTGCCCTAGTATCAGCCACGATCACTCAAACGGCTGCAACAGCGGGGCGGATTCATGGACGGCAGGGATGATGATGGCGTCCGCGCGGGCATCCTGCTCGTAGCGGCCGGAAGTGGGGTTCCCCACGAATTGGCCCCGACCCTGGTTGCCCTTGGCTATCGCGTCCTTGACCCGGCTGCGGGCGGGGATCTGCCGGCGGCGGTGATCGTGGCCGTGGCTCCGGGCGAAATTCCGGCTGCCGCAGCCCTGACCAGGGAATACCACAGCCAGGGCCTCCCGGTTCTCTACTACGCCTTAACCGGCGATCCCGAATTTCTGTCCGCCCTGGCCGCCGGCCAACCCCAGGGCCTTTTGTGTCCGCCGCTGTCGCCCCCCCAACTGGGCGTCGCCCTGGATGCCGCCCTGCGCTCCTTTGGCGAATCCGGGCTGACCAGTCGGCTGGCCGTCCTTAAAAGTCTCATGGACGCAGCCGTCAACCCCATTTACGTCCAGGATACTCAGGGCCACTACATCGGCATCAACCGGGCCTTTGAGGCCTTTCTCGGCGTCTCCATCCAAAGCGCCCTGGGCCTTACGGCCGCTGAAATCTTTTCCGACGAGGTGGGGGAGTTCCTGGCGGAGAAAGACCGCGAGATCCTGAGCCGGGGCGGGGTGCAGCAGTTCGAGGTCGCCCTGGAAAACGCCTCGGGCCGGGAGCGCCATCTGGTTTTCCATCGAGCCCGGTTCGACGACGCCGATGGGCTGGCCCGGGGGATCGTCGGCGTTGCCACCGATGTCACCGACAGCAAGCGGGTGGAAAAAGACCTGCGCAACGAGCAGGAAGTGCTGCGGCGCATCCTGACCGGCATCCGGGCCGGCATCTTCATCATCGATCCCAAGACCCAGATTGTGGTGGACGTCAATGCCACGGCCGAGGATCTGTGCGGCCGTAGCCGTGAGGATCTGGTCGGCAAACCCTGCGGCGACATCGCCTGGAGCGACAGCGAGGGGCGGCCGCTTGCCACGTGCGCCGTGCTGGTCGAGCGCAACATCCTAAACGAGGAGATGCGCCTGACCCGGCCCGACGGACGCACCCTGCCGGTCATTAAGACCGTGGTCACGGCCCCGCGCCGGGGCGAGCTGCGCCTTTTTGAGATCGTCTTCGACATAAGCGAGCGCAAGGCCCTGGAGCGCCAGCTGGCCGTGGCCCAGAAGCTCGAATCCGTGGGCGAGCTGGCGGCCGGCATTGCCCATGAGATCAACACCCCGACCCAGTACATCGGCGACAACCTCCACTTCCTCTCCACCGCCTTTGCCGGGCTGGGGCAGGCCTTTTCGCGCATCGAGGCTGTGGCCCGGCGGCTGGCGGCCGACAGCGGCGACACGGCGGCCCTGCAGGAAATCGAGGCGGCCCGGGGCGAGGCCGATGTGGAATTTCTTCTCGACGAGGCTCCCCGGGCCCTGGAACAGTCGGTGGAAGGCGTGGGCCGGGTCACGGCCATCGTGTCGGCCATGAAGAAGTTCTCCCATCCCGGCGGTGAGGAAAAAACCGCCGTGGACCTCAACGCCGCCGTGGAAAACACCGTCATCGTGGCCAAAAACGAGTGGAAGTATGCAAGCGACGTGACCCTTGAGCTCGACCGCAGCCTGCCGCCGGTCTTCTGTCTGCCCGGGGACTTCAATCAGGTGATCTTGAATATTCTGGTCAACGCCGCCCATGCCGTGGCCGAGAAGGTCAAGGGCACCGCGGAAAAGGGCCGCATCACCATCCGCACCGAAGCCGACGGCGAGTATTTCAAGCTTTCGGTCGCCGATTCCGGCGTCGGCATCAGCGAGGCCAACCGCCGCAAGATTTTCGATCCCTTTTTCACCACCAAGGAGGTGGGCAAGGGTACGGGCCAGGGGCTGGCCATCACCCACAACATCGTGGTGACCAAGCATGGCGGCACCATTGATTTCGATTCCGTGCCGGGCGAGGGGTCCACATTCACCGTCCGCGTGCCGTTTGGCGTTCAGGCCGCCCTTGCCGACGCCCAGGGAGACGATTTGTGAAAACCCGCATTCTGTTCGTTGATGACGAGCCCAACGTGCTCTCGGCCTTGCGCCGCATGTTCCACGACATGCGCACGGAGTGGGAGATGGATTTTGCCCAGGACGGACCGACCGGCCTGGCCATGATCGCCGAACAGCCCTTTGACGTGGTGGTGGCCGACATGCGGATGCCGGGCATGGATGGGGCCATGTTCCTGCGGGAGGCGCAAATCCACAATCCCGGAGCCATCCGCATCGTGCTGTCAGGGCATTCCGACCGGGACATGATCATGCAGACCGTGCGTCCGGCCCACCAGTTTCTGCAGAAGCCCTGCCAGCCCGAGGAACTCAAGGCCGTCATTTCCCGGGGCCTGTCGCTTCGCGAGGTGTTTCTCGACGAGCGGGTCAAAAACGTGGTGGCCAAGCTCGACCAGTTGCCGACAGTGCCGCGCCTGTACGCTGCGCTCCTCGACGTGCTGGCCCAGGAGGACCCGTCCGTGCGCGAGG
>NZ_MLBG01000064.1 GCF_001936595.1 Desulfovibrio sp. DV | reverse complement strand
CTAAGGACAAGTGCAAGGCACAACCGTCCGCAAAAGTCACGGCGCGACGCTAAGGACAATGTTGTCCACCAGGACAGCGGTGTCATAAATGGTGTCGCCCTTGTCCTGAACTTCAAAGAACAGGGTCACATCCTGTTCGGCATACCCCGACACGTCGAAGGAGGCCGTCTGCCAGCCGGTCTTGAAGCAATCGCCCTTGTCGTCGATAGGTTCGGTCGCAATGAGCCCTGAACCGCACAACGAGTCCACCGAAGTCCGGAATACCTGGTTCCCGTTCATAAGCACCCGGAAGGTGTCGTCATAGCCCTTGTTGCACCACTGCATGAATTCCGCAGAATAGAAATTCCAGCTGAAGGACATGGTCGTCGCGCCCTTGGGCACGGTGAAATTCTGGGAAAAAGAGCCGTAAGAGGTTGTGTGTCCCAGGCCAGAGGAAACAATGGCCATGGTGTGGCCGTTGGTCGGGCTGTCTTCCTGCATGCTCTTGATGGCTCTGGCATCGCCGCTGGCTGTCCAGGATTGGAGACTGCCCGCGCCGTCGGGGTCCTCGAAACTGGGATTTTGCAAGCCGTTGTCGAAATGCAGTTTCCCATTGCCGGAAAGAACCAGACTGGTTCCATGCCCGTCGTCATTGCCGTTTTTCGTAGCTTCGTCAAACCCGTTCTGGGCGGTCTTTTTGTCCACAAGCATGGTGCCGAAGACCACCCCGCCCTGGGACACGTTCCAGGAACGGTAGACGCTTTCATCGAAGCCGAACAAGGCCCCGGCTCCCTTTTTGAGAAGGACCGAACCCAGGGTGTCGTTTTGCAGGCTGTGGCAAGCCCCGAGCCAGATAAGGGAATTGGGGAATGCTCCGTTATACTTGTCAAGAAACCAGGGCGTGACGAGCAAATGGCCACTCGTCGATACGACCAGTCGGCCGGCAATAATGTCTGAAGCATAGGGATGCGCGGTCACGGATGTGAGATCGGTGCCGACATAGGAATCGCTGGTCAACAGCACCATCTTTCCGTTCCACTGCATCATGGAATTTTCAATGTTCTTGAGCACATTTTGCATGGCGGCCTTGACCGTTGGATCGGTTATGGCTTTGATTTTGTCCTTCAGATCTGCCAGCCAATTGGGCGAACTGAATTCCCAATACGCTCCGTGGGTGTGCAGCACCACCGTGCCGTATTGGGACAATGTCTTGAAGACATCCAGCATTCCCGTGGTGGTCAGATGTGGATCGACGTTGGCCGAAGCGTCCGAGCCATTGACCGCGACGGAGGTCTGCAACTTGGGCTTTTCTGATCCGGTGACCTTGGTCCACGGCCCATTGGCGTCGTTCATCTTCGAGGAATGCACGTGTTGCCAGTACCAGGGATCAAGAAAGAGCGCCTGCTTGCTTCGCACGATGTCTGGATCCTCCCCGGCACCTTTGGTCAAGGGACCGGCGTTCTTGACGAAGGCCGGATAGCGGGCGCCGGCTGCCGGTTGGTCCGCCTCGGCCAACCGCACCCGTTCCCTGGACATTGCGGTAGAGGCGACGGCATTGCGGTCTGCGGCGGCGTCTGGTCCGCCGGCATCGAGAGTAGAGGACCACAGGGAAAGGTCGGGAATGGTTTCCTGGGTCATGACGAAGGGGATGTCGTTGAAGGCGAACACCACGCCGTTTTTGCCCTTGGTGGCGAAAAGGGCGTTCTGCTTGCCGTTGATGTAGGTGACTAACGAGTCTTGGGCATTGCTGACCGCTTTGTCGTATGCATCTTTGCCCGCAAAAGCGGAGGCAGGCGGGCTCAGATTCTGCCAGGCCGCATTGATGTCCTGGCCGACGGTCTGGGCCTGCTGGAGTTGCGCCTGGGTGGGCAGTGCGTAGGCGAGGATGGACCCCAGGTTCGATTCTAAGCAATTACAAAAGATAAGCCTTTATTTAACTCTAGCACGCAACAATGACTTGTTCAATACTACGCTGATTATTTCAATTATTACTGTCTGAATAAGCGCAATGATAGAATTTGGTAGGGTTCTGGTATTTCTAAGCATTGCCTTCGCTGGTCGGCAAAGTCGAAAATTTCAGGTAATCCATCGAGGATGCTGGTTCTGAAAAGTAGAATTTTCCGTAACCCGGAGGCGGTCATTTTGTGTGAAGACGTCCCGATACACCGACAGCCAGAACATGAGCCTCTTGAAGCCGGCCGCGGACGGCATTTCCGTGCCTGATCTTTGCCGCGAGCACGGCATGAGCAGCGCTGCGTCCTTCAGGTGGCGCGCCAGGTAGGCCATGGATGCCTCCCCCATACGATGCGACAACGGCTCCGAGTCTGTCTGTCCTCGCCTGCAGGCCTGGGCGAAGAAAAATGGGATCCGTATCGATTCCCTTCAATCAGGCAAGTCGCAGAAAAGCGCGTACGGTGAACGCTGCACGCGCACGGTGTACAATGACTGACTTGGAAAACACCTGTTAGAGAATATTGAAGAGATCATGGACTAGACTGGCAAATGGCTCTGAACGTACAACAATGAACAGCAAAACATGGGCGTCGACGGCATCACGCCGATGCAGAAACTGGGAAAGACTGCATAGTCCTACTGTTCAGACCTCCTATAAAGGGAAAGATTGCCAGGGCATATAATTCTGATCCACGATCCAAAGGAAAAGGCCCCTGAAAAAAATCCAGGCAACGTTTCTTTTCGCGAGTCATTGGTCTTCCTGCTCTCCTCATTGCATTGCTCGACCAAGTTGTGGTATGATCGCAGTTGAGATCAAACTGCCCGGGAGAATTCTATCCTAGTTGGCAGGGAGATAGCCAAGAGAGGAACAATGAGAGACGAAGAGAAAACAAAGGCCCAGCTCCTGTCGGAGCTGCGGAGTCTCAGGCAGGAGTTGGAGGATCTGAAGGCTTCAAATCGGAGTGAGGCGACGAAAAGGCGTGACGAGAGGTATGCCGCTCGCCAGGAATCGAAGGAGGATCTTGCCCAATCCCGCAAGGAAACCGCCGCAGGGCTTGAACAACTCGGCAGCGCCAGTGAAAAGCTCCGACAAGGAAAGTCGGACCTGGCCGAGTCCGAAAAGCGCAACAAGATCCTCGGGGATCTCATTCCTTTCGGCGTATGGTCGAGCGACACCGAGGGCAATATTACCTACCTGAGCGATTCCTATATGGAAATGGCTGGCGTCCCGCTTGACGATCCCAGCAACCTCAACTGGGTCGCCAGGTTGTCTCCCGAGGAAGTGAAGAACGCCGTCTCCGACTGGCAAAGCTCCCTCGACACCATGGAGATATGGGAAAGGGAGCACAAGGTCACAGGCTCGGACGGCAGGGAATACACCCTCCTCAGCCGTGGGGTGCCGGTCGTGGATAAGCAGGGCAAGCCCCAGTCCTGGTTCGGCATCAATATTGACATCAGCCATCGCAAGGCACTCGAAGAGCAGGTCAAGGAACAAGCGCGGGAGTACCGGACCCTCGTCGAAAGGCTGCCAAAGATCGATGCCGCCCGCTTTGATGCACTCAGCAGATTCAAGTACGCGAGCCCGGGGGCCGTAAAGGCGCACGGAATAGCGTCCGATGAACTTGTCGGCCGGCGTCCGACCGAAACGGCCTTGGACCGGAAATTCGCACGCATCCTCGAGGATGCAGTCAAAAAAGTCTTTGAGAGCGGCCAGGAGGCGTCCTTCCGGTACACATTCAATACCCAGAGTGGGCAGGTCCATCGCGCCTACACCCTGGTCCTGGAGCATGAGGCGGACAGCCTGATCAAGTCCGTCCTCCAGACTTCCTACGACGTCACGGACCTGATTACACTCGATGAACAGTGGCGGGAGGCCCTGGAGGAAGCGGAGCGGGCCAACAACGTCACGAGAGAGTTTCTGGCGAACATGAGCCACGAGATCCGCACCCCCATGAACGGGGTGATCGGCATGACCGACCTGGCCTTGCGGGAGGACATTCCAGAGCGAGCCAGGCAATTCCTGCACATGGTCAAGCAGTCTGGCCAGAATCTCCTCGGCATCATCAATGATATCCTCGACCTTTCGAAGATTGAAGCCGGCAAGACCGAACTTGAGAAGCATCCGTTGTATCTGCGGGAGACCGTCGAATCCACGATCAAATGTCTGCGGGTCAACGCCGAGAAGAAGGGACTTGAGTTTCTCTATTCCTTCGACCCTGAGCTCTCGGACAGGGTCGAAGGCGACAGTGGGCGATTCAGACAAATACTGACCAACATCGTCGGCAATGCTGTCAAGTTCACCGAGCAAGGCCGGGTGGCGATATCAATGAGCCAGGCGGAGGCGCTGTCTCCCGAAAGCGTCCACGTCCTTTTCATGGTCAAGGATGACGGCATCGGCATCCCCCATGACAAACTCTTGTCCATATTCAATCCTTTCGCTCAAGTTGGCGGGTCGGTTCATGCCAAATATCGCGGCACCGGGCTTGGACTGTCCATTTCAAAAGAGCTTGTCGAGTTGATGGGCGGCAAGATCTGGGTTGAGAGCGAACCGGGCCAGGGAAGCACTTTCTATTTTACCGTCGTATTCGGCCTGGTCAAAGAGAAATCCGAGCCGCCCCAGGTTGTTCAGCCTGAAGGGGAGCAACAGGCGTGGGGTTTCAGGATCCTCCTGGCCGAGGACAACCTCGTCAACCGCATCTTCGCCGTCGAACTCCTCCAGATGCGAGGGCATCAGGTTGAAGCGGTGGAAAACGGGCGTGAGGCCCTTGAGAAGCTCAGGCAGGAGAAGTTCGATCTGGTGCTCATGGATGTGAGTATGCCGGAAATGGGTGGCGAGGAAGCAACCAGGAGAATCCGAGCGGGCGAGGCAGGAGACCCTGCCATGCCGATCGTGGCCTTGACCGCCCACGCCCTCAAGGGCGACCGGCACCGCGTGCAGCTCATGGGTATGGACGACTACATCGCCAAGCCGATCGACCTGGAGGAGCTGGACAAGGTGCTGGTGAAAGTCATGGCCAAGAGGGCTGCGGAAGAACCGCACTCGAAAACATATAACCAATCGCCAATCTTGTGATTTTCAGATGAAGACAGAAAAGGAGGGCTGGTACTGCTCCAACCCTTCTTTCTTGTGCGCATGGTGATTGTCGCCGCGTCATTTTGTCCCCAGCCCGTTTTCGCGGAAGCTGACACCGGATCACGTCCGCCAAATCGCCATGTTTTTTCGTCTCCATTCCCAGCCTCGACAAGACCAAACCGGGAAAACAGGAAAAGTACGCTTGCGCTCTTTTCCCTTGCCTTGGAACGTGTCCGACCAAAACCGGAATCCACAAAGAGGGCGCAAAGCCCGACATATTCACGTTCCCAAGAGAAACGAGGCAGATAGGCCCGCCATCGGATGTTGTTCTTCCCCTCCCGTCCAGGCCGCAATCGTGCCGGCCGAGGAGGCAATCTTCAAATTTGACTCGGGTGTCTCCATTTTCCCAAATGAAGGATGCTACAATACAATTGGGCCGGGCAGAACGGGAATGGCCTCTTTAAATTATTGTTTTGAGGAGGACGACGCTGTGCCACGGAGGGTGTAAAATGCAGGAAAGAGACAGAGATGGCAAAAAATGGAAGAATTCAGGATATTATATACGTCAAAAAAGATCAATCGTCAGTCCTGGGATGTTACCATGCATTTTGCCTAGGATATATATTGTCTTGCTTTGCCATATAGTCCTATCCCAAATTCAAATGTTTCAGGCATGGCGGAACCATAATTTCAAATCGCACTTTGTCGGTCGGGATGACGCTTTTATCTGGACAGCATCGATAAAATGCGTTTAATTAGACTTAATTATGGACAGCCAGCCATCTGTCTGAAGTGTGTGATGCCAAATCTGTAATTTTCTCGAGCCAGGTCTGACCATCTGTGAACCTTAAACAGATCAGGAGGCAGGAAAATGAAGGTTTTGTTGTTGATTGTCTCGTTGTTGCTGTTTGGTGGCAATGCATTCGCTGCGGATGAAGCTGCAGATGCAGCCAATAGGGCAAAATTTGAAAAAGAATGTGCTGTGATGATTGCTCCGGGTGGTCCTTGCGCTGACGTTAAGACAGGTGGTGGCGGAAGAAGAGGATGCGTAGCCAAGCCGGAGAATATTGAGAAAGCCACTCCTGCGTGCAAGCAGGTTATTGAAGAATGGAAGGCACTGCAGAAGTAATCCCGTCCTAAGCTGTCCCTGGCTGGCGCAACGACCCGTTGCGCCAGCCAGGGGTTTCTGTTTCCAGTAGGACGGCAAGTCCCGTCCTCGTTTAAAAAGCCAGATTTTGCGTCTTTGGAGCCAGCCGGTCCGGAGCCTGCGTCGCCATGCGGGCTCCACACGGAAATTCAGGGGTTAGGAATGCGCATTCCTGGCCCTTTTTTTGTTTGCCCGCAGGCCGACCGGTTTGGGCCTCGGTCGCCCCGAGCCTGCCGCGTCACGGGCTTTGCCGGGAAAAGCGCTGCTTAACCCAGGGCGAACCGGATGGTCAGCAGGGCGTTGCAGGCCTCGGGCCGTCCCTGGCGCATGGCCGGATAGTAGGTCGAGGACCGAATCGCCCGCAGCGCTTCCTCCACGAATTCGAGTCCCGTGTGCTCCATCACGGAAACATTGCGCAAAACCCCCTCGGCATCGATCTCAAGGCGCAGACGCACCTTGCCCTCCTGGCCGGTCCGCTTGGCGGCGTCGGGATAGCGCAGGGGAGAGCGGTGCCGAAACCTCGGCCCATCCCCCCGGCCGAACTCGCCGACATACATGCCGCCGTTTCCCCGGCCGTCGCCGTTGCCTCCAGGCCCGGCCCCCGGCGTCAGTCCCTTGCCCGGCCCTTCGCCCGAGAGCCCCTGCCCGGAGCCTTCCCCGGCGTTCGCGCCGGACCCGGTACCCGTGTCCGAGACATGTCCGGCTTCGGCCGTGGCCGGCTGGATCGGCGGCGGTCCGGCTGGTTGCGCCTTGGCCGCCAGGGTCTTGGGACGCGCCTTGGGCGTGGCTGGCTGTTTGGCCGGCGGGGTCAGGGGAGGGGGGGCTGGCGCGGCTGTTGGCTCGGGGATCGGCTGGGCCGCTGGCTCGGCCGGCGGCCCGGTTTCGGTCCGAGTGACGGTTCCCTGGGCGGCGGGCGGGGACTCAGCGGGTGCGGCAACGGCCGGCTCCCGGGCCGCGCCGTCCAGGCCGCTGTCCTGTCCGTCGCCGCCGGCCGGACCGCCGCCGTCGAGTCCTCCCAGGTCCATGTGGCCGATGACTGTCAAGGGCGGTTCGGGCGCCGGACCGGCAACCAGGGCGCAGACAACAAGGGCCGCCGCCACCAGCCCGTGCAGGGCGACCGAAGCCAACAGCCAGGGCCACCACTGGGTGCCGGCGGTCGGCCGGGCCAGAGCCCAATCCCGGAGGGCGGCCATTTCGAGGGAGGGGAGGCCGGACGTCTGGGCTGTAGCCACCGGGCTGGGTCGATGCATGTTTTGGGCGTCGCAACGGCCGACCGGAGCTGGGGCGGGCGCGTTGGCAGGAGGGCTGAGTTGCATGGCGTGTATCCAGTGTCACGAAAGTTTAAAAAACAGGGATGGTACTTTTTGTCACACCGCAAGTCACGGATAAGATATGAAACGTGATCTATTGCAGTAATTAAAATTCTTGTCTATTAAGCCCGCAGTGTCAAGCAGATGGCTTCGTTTGTGACTGCGTCAATCGTTCTGTTGTTCGGTTGCGAGCGTTGCATTGTTGCCAGTGCTTGAAGAGCAGTGTCCTGTTGTTTGAAATTGTCGTGAGAGTATGGAGCGTCATTGGCCAGGGGCCGGGCGCTTCGGTTGCCAGGACCGGTTGGCCCAGGGGGAGGCCGGGTTTCTGCGGACGGCATCCGGTTTTCGAGGCCGGGAGCGGTCCAAGGACTGTCCTGGCGAGGGGTGGGCATAAGGAGAGGACGGACGGCGTGTCCGGAGTAGGCGATGTCGCAACACAAGGGGGGACTATGAGAGGGATTGTTGTCTGGGCTGCGTTGGTGATTGCAACCGTGCCATTTTCGGCTGCAGCGGCGCAAAAGGCCGAACCGGCCAGCCATGAGATGGACGAAATGGTCGTCACGGCCACCCGCACCGAAGAGCCGCTCAAAAGCATACCCGGCCGGGTCGAGGTCATAAGCCGCGAAGACCTCAAGGAAATGCCGGTCCAGACCGTGGACGAGGCGCTTTCCTACATCTCCGGTGCCCACCTGGAACGGGCCAGCGGCCCATACAGCTTCAAGTCCACCCTGACCTTGCGAGGACTTGGCAACGAACAGGGACGCACGCTGGTTTTGCTCGACGGTGTGCCCATGAACTCCTCGGACATGGGTGACGTCAACTGGAACCGGATCAACATGGAAGACGTCCAGCGCATCGAGATCCTCAAAGGCCCGGCGGCGTCCATCTACGGCAACAACGCCATGGGCGGCGTCATCAATATCATCACCCAAAAGCCGACCAAAATTGCCGAGGGCCGCATCTCCACCCAATATGGCACCTATGATGACTGGCAGTTGCGTGGCATCGCCGGATTTCGGACTGCAGAGGAGAAAAAAGGCCTGTGGGGCCGGGTCTCGGCCTTTTATCACGATTCGCCGGGCTACAAAAACGTCCCGAGCGACGAACAGACCCGATACACCGTGAAGAACTATATCACGGAAAAGACCATAAACGGCAAAGTTGGCTGGGATTTCAACGAGTCCAACAGCCTTGAGTTGCAGTACACCAGGGACAATCAGAGCGTTGGTGAAGGCAAGGAAATATTTGCCTACAACGGCGTGCATCGCGCCTACGACACCGGGGCCTGGCAGGGACGGCTGAACCTCGGCTACGAAGGCTGGACCGGACTCATAAACGTCTACTTTAACGACACCAATTACGATCGGACCCAGGAAAACATCACGGATTCCAGCGACGTACAAAAGTACATCGATTCCTACAGCCGCACCGACTCCAAGGTCAATCGCCAGGAACTCGGCGTCATGACTAACGTCTCCCGGGTCTGGGGGCCGCACACCTTCACCGCCGGCTTCGACTACCGTGACGGTCTGATGGACGGCACGGACTACTCCCGCACCGGCACCATCACCTTTGCCACGGATTACGGCAAAATCCGTACTCTGGGCGGCTTTCTTCAGGACCAGATGCGTTTTCTCGACGACAAGCTGATCTTCCTGGCCGGGCTTCGCTACGACAACGCCACCACCTATGACGGCCGCTACGACACCAACATCAGTTCGCTGAGCTCCTATACCAGCAATTATTCCGACCACACCTGGGACCAGTGGAGTCCGCGCGCCTCGGCCAAGTACTTCTTCATGGACAACCTAAGCGCCTACCTGTCCTATGCCCATGCCTTCCGGGCTCCGTTGCTCGACGACATGTACCGCACCGGCAAGATGAAGGGCGGCTACAAGATTTCCAACCCGAGCCTCGGACCGGAAAACCTCGATACGTTCGAAGTCGGCTCCGACTACCAGCCCCTGGACAATCTCAAGCTGTCCGGTTCAGGCTACTTCTCCGTGGGCCATGATTTCCAGTACTACGTCAACGTATCCAAGGGTATAAGCCAGAAGCAAAACGTCGGCGAAGTCCAGATCTGGGGCATGGAACTCAATGCCGAGTACGATCCGTTCAAGTTCATGGACATCGACGTGCTCAAGAAATTCTCGCTCTTTGCCAACTACACCTTCAATGATTCCCGGATCACCGATTTCCCCGGCCGGCCGGATCTGGTCGGCAAACTGCTCTCCTATACGCCGCAGAACTCGGCCAACGTCGGGTTCACCTGGCTTAACAAATACATCAACAACAAGTTTGCCGTGCAGTATGTCGGCGAGATGTACAGCGACGACATCAACACCAGCAACACCACAATCGCGCCCCATGCCTTGCTCAACGGAAAGATATGGAGAAATCTCGACTTCATTAAATACGGCGAGAACATGGAGTTGTCCCTGTCGGCCCAGAACATCCTGGACCACCGCTATATCGATTACCGCAATTCCAATGGCGAAAACCCTGGCCGGATGCTCTTTCTGGAGCTGACGTGCAAGTTCTAAGACTCAAGGAACTGTCCACGGCCCAGGTGGTGTTTTTCGCCTCGGTCGTGGCCCTGGACTTCGGCTGGGGCCTTGTCTTCAAGACCGCCCTCCAGGTGACGGCCATCCACGAGGTGGCCCGGCTGGAGATGGTGGTCTCGGTCATGCTCATGGTCCTGGTCCGGCTGATGCTTGACCGGTTCGGCACACTGATCTGTTTCGAACTGGCCTGGGGACTCCTGGCCGCCGTGCTCATGCCGGCGGCCGGGGGCCAGCCCGGCTTCATGAAACTGGTGCCGGCCCTGACCCAGGGGCTGGTGTTCGATCTCCTGTTTTCCCTGTTGCAAACCAGGATGCCGGTTGGCCGGGCCTACGTGGCCATCCTGGTCGGCGGCGTCCTTGGCCCCTGCGCCGCCATGGCCGTGCGCGTGGCCATGGGGATGCCCTGGGCCACGGCCACCCAGGTCTTTTTCGGCATCTCGCTGGTCACCTCTCTGGTCATCAACGGCTTTGGCGTCTATCTGGCCCTGGTCGTCTGGAAACGTATTTCCGGGCTGCACATTGTCGCCATGCTGCGCCTGCCATGATTGCCTGCCGGGAGCTGTCCTTTACCCCGGTCGGCACAGACGAGCCGGTCCTGGCTGGCCTGACCCTGACGATTCGTCCGGGCGAGCGGGTGGGCATCGTCGGGCCGTCCGGGGCCGGCAAGTCCACCCTGGGGTACCATTTGTGCGGGGCGCATCGGCTGGCCCTGGCCGGTCGCACCGGAGGGGAGTTGGTCCTTGACGGCTGCGACGGTCTGGCCGGCGGGCCGGCCGGCTTTGCCGGCATCGTCGGGCAAAACCCGGAAGCCCAGCCTTTTTTGCGCCACGGTCAGCGAGGAAGTGGCCCTGGGACTGCGGGCCAGGGGCATGGATGCGGCGGCGTGCCGCACGGCGGCAAGCGAACTCCTTTCCCGCTACGGTCTGGCCGGCCGGGCCGAGGCGGCCCTGGGCACGCTGTCCCTTGGCCAGAAGCAGTTGACTGCGGTTTTGTCCATGCTGGCCATCCGGCCCAAGGTGCTGCTCCTTGACGAACCCACGAGCTATCTCGACGCGGCCACGGCCGACAGGCTCTTTGCCCATCTTGACAGGCTCAGCCGCGAGACCGGGCTTGTGGTCATGGTCATCGAGCACGATCTGGCCCGGCTGTCCGGTTTTGCCGATCGCTATCTGGCCCTGGAAAACGGGCGGCTGACTTACGACGGGCCGGCCTCGGGCTTTGCGCTCCGGGAACCACGGCTGCCGGACCGGCCTACGGCCCCGGCTCCGGACCAGGCCCCGGCTGCCCCGGTGCTGGCCTTTGAAGGTGTGTCGTTTGGCTATGGCAAAACCGACCGCGTGTTGGCCGACATCGATCTGGCCGTGGGTCCGGGCGAGGTTGTGGCCCTTATGGGGCCAAACGGTTCCGGCAAGTCCACCCTGCTGCGTCTGGCCAAGGGGCTGGCCCGGCCCCGGACCGGGCGGATCGCCCTGGCTGCCGGCCTCTCCTGCCGGCGCGACGTGGGACTGATGTTCCAGAATCCCGATGAACAGCTTTTCGCCCATACCGTGGCGGCCGAGTGCGGCTACTGGCTGTCCAACCTGGATGTGCCGGAGTCCACGCGCACGGCCGGCGTGGTCCGGGAGCTGGCCGGGCTTGGGCTGGACCGGATGCTGGAACGCTCGCCCTTTTCCCTGAGTTTCGGGGAAAAGCGCCGCCTGTGTCTGGCCTCGGTCCTGGTGGCCGAACCGGCCGTCCTTTGCCTGGATGAGCCGACCACGGGCCTGGATAACGCCACCATGGCCGCCATGGCCGAAACGGTGCTTGCCCGGGCCGGCCAGGGGGCGGCCGTGCTCGTGGCCACCCACGAACAGGCTTTTGCGGCCATGGCCGCCAGCCGCATTGTCCGGCTGAAAAACGGCCGCATTGTTGCCGATGCCCCAAACCCGGAGGGACGCCATGTTGTCTAGCCTGCGCCGGGCCAGTGCGGTCAGCAAATTCCTGTTTGCCATCTCCCTGTGCGCCTATGCCTTTCTCTGTGAGGACTGGCGCATCCTTTTGGGAATTGTTGCCGCCCTGGCCGGCCTGCTGCTGGCGTCCGGCGTCTGGGACCGCAGCGTCAGCCTGATTTTCGGCGTCTCGGTGCTGGGGCTGCCGACCCTGCTTCTCCTTTTTCTCCTGGGCGGCATCGAAAAAGCGGCCAACTGGCGCGAGGGGCTGCTGCTTGGCCTGGCCTGGCTTGGGATCTTCTCCCTGCGCCTTATGATCGTGCTGCTTGTTGACGTGCTGGTGGTCAAGTGGACGAGTTTTTCCGACATGCTGCTGTCGCTGCGAAGCCTTGGCCTGCCGGGCAAGGCCGTCCTTTTCGTGTCGGCCTTGACGACCCTTTTGCCGGCCATGTTCGCCCTGAGCCTTCGGGTGGTGGAGGTGCAGCGGGCGCGCGGTTTCGAGGCCAAACGGCTGGTGCGCCCGTCGCAGTTTCTGCCCCTTTTCGTGCCGGTCTTTCTGGCCCAGATGCGTCGGGCCTCGGAACTGGCCCTGTCCCTGGAACTGCGCGGCCTGGCCGGCGACCGGCCCGAGGCGGCCCTCCGGCTGCCCCTGTGCTTCGGGGACGCCTTTTTTTACCTCGTCGCGGTCCTGCCCTGGTCGGGTTTTGCCTGGCAGTGGCTGCGTCCGGGAGCCTGAGGGACGGCGGCCCGCGCCGATTGCGACGGGCCGGACAGACCCGGCGGCCGGGGGCCAAACCGGCGGCCGGGCACGGCGGGAGGGATTGGCCATGCACTCCAACGAAATGCCTGAAAGTGGCCGGATCGAGCCGGCCGCCGACGCAAGGCAGGAAGGGATTTGCCATGCAATGCAACTATTGTGAGCGGAACTGCCGCCTCGAAGAGGGCCGGCACGGCTTTTGCCGCATGTACGCCAACAGCGGCGGCCGGCTGGTCGAGCGTTTCCCGGACAAGTGGTGCGCCTATGCCGTATCCCGGGTGGAGACGATTCCCTTTTATCATGCCTACCCCGGCAGCCGGTGCATGGTGGTGGGCACGGCCGGTTGCAACCTGGACTGCCGCTACTGCGCCAATGCGTACGCGGCCAAGGAAGACCCGGCGTCCCTGACCGACATCCTGCTCGATATTGGCCCCGGGCAACTGGTGGAACTGGCCCGCAAGCAGGGCTGCCACTCCATTGTCTTTTCTATCAACGAGCCAACCGTGTCGCTGCCGACCCTGCTCCGGGTCTCCAGGGCGGCCAAGGCCGCCGGGATGCCCATGGGCTGCCTGACCAACGGCTATGCCACCCCCCTGGCCACGGCGCTTTTGTCTGAGATCTTCTCGTTCGTGAATGTCAGCCTCAAGGGCCTTGACCCGGAATTTTGCGGCGACTGTCTGGGCATTGCCGACAGCAGCCCGGTGGTGCGTAACATCCGCGAGTTGTCCCGGATTTGCCATGTCGAGGTGACCACCCCGGTCATCGACGGGGAAAACGACCACGAACTGGACGCCATGGCCGCCCTCCTGGCCGACATCAACCCGGACATCCCCTGGCATGTTTTCCGGTTGCTGCCGACCCACAAGATGAGCCAGCGGGACTATCCCAATATCGAAGACATAAACCAGCGCCTGGAAAGGCTGCGGGGGAGCCTGCCCTACATTTATTTCCACAATTTCATCGGGTCCGAATGGGTCGGCACCCGCTGCCCCGGCTGCGGCCTGGAAGTGATCACGCGCCACAGCCTGGGCTGCGGCGGAGACAAACTGGACACCTTTCGCTGCCGGGGCGACGCGTGCCCGGAGTGCGGCGGCCGCATCGCCCTGCTTGGCACGCGGGTGGCCTGGAACGCCGGGGAGGCACGCGCATGAGTCTGGCCATTTTGGACGCAAGGCAGTGGCAGCAGGTGGTGGATCTGGGCACCGGGTATAAAATCGAAGCGGCCGATTCGCCGCTCGTCGGCATGGTCAAGGGCGTGCTGGCCCGCCATCCCTTCCCTGGCGACCGGGACCCGCGCGGCAACAACTGGGTGACCGACACGGCCCTGGATCTCATCGACCGGTATGATCCGGGCTTTGCCTTCCTGACCTACGCCCGGCAGTACTATTCCTCGCGCTATTCGCCGCTGACGGCTGCCGAGCGGGCGGAGATGCGCGATGCGGCCTTTGCCGAGGTGGAGCGGTTTTCCCGGGAGTCGGGCTTTACCACGGTGCTCGTCGGCACGGGCGATATGACCCAGGCTGTGACGCCCATCGACCTGACCGGCCTTGACGGGCTGGCCGTGGCCAGCAACTGGTCGGCCCGTTATGCCGGCCTCTACGGGCTCTCGGCCCGGGACATGGACCGGCTCACCGGCCATCCCGGTCTGGAGCGGGTGGCCACGCGGGAGGAGATCGTGGACCTGTTCGGCGGCGGCCCCGAGGACGGCAGCCGCCTGCCCGAGCAGATGGCCGTGGCCCGGCTTGGGCACTATTTCAACACTACGTCGCTTCGCCGGCTGGTCATGCTGCCGGCCCCGAGTTACTTCGTGCCGGTTTCGGCCAATCTGGACGGCGTGGCCTCGGTCACGGACGTCAAAAGCGCGGTTCTGGCCCGGCTTGGGCGGGAAAAGGTGGCCATCGCCTTTCTGGAGGGCCTGGGCTGCAACGATTTCACCGTGCCGTTTACGGCCTGCCGCAACGGCCGGGAATGGTACTGTTACGAACCGGGCGACAGCCAGTACCTGGCCCTGACCACGGGCGAACACCGCGTCTTTGAGCACAACGGCGGCTACCGCTACTACCTCGACGACATCGAGCGCAAACCCTTCCCGTTCTCAGGCTATTTTACGAGCCTGCCGTCAGGGACCATTGGCCAGGCCTATCCGGGCCGCAGCATTGCCGTTGGCAACCGCAGCATGTTCATGCACATGACCACGGGCTGCGACATCGCCTGCGAGTGCTTTGCCCGAAACCTCTACAACCAGGGGCTCATGGCCGTTATTCATCGCCAGGACAAGGCGGCCGGGGTGTGTTGAAGCCATGACGCACGAGGGCAGGGACAATTCGGGCAGGCGGGTGGCCGGCGACGGGCCGCAGCCGGGAGGCGGGATGGGAGGCAGGGAGGATGTTGCGGCGTTTCTGGCCATCAGCCGGGAGGTCTTTGCCCCGCTGTACCCGTATTACGCCGACGCATTTCTCAGACAATCCGGCATCAGGCACGGCCTGTGCCTTGATCTGGGCTGCGGCGGCGGCCAGCTCGGGCTGGCTGTTGCCGCGGCAAGCGCCTGTTTCGCCGTCCTGCTCGACCAGTCGCCGGCCATGTTGCAGGCTGCGGCCCAGGCCGTGGCCGAACAGGGGCTGGCTGTGCGGGCCATGCCGCTTGCGGCCGATGTCCACGCCCTGCCCTTTCCAAGCGGCAGCGTCGATCTGGCCGTCAGCCGGGGGTCGATCATGTTCTGGAAGGATCTGCCCCGGGCTTTCGCGGAAATCCGCCGGGTCCTGTCGCCGGGCGGCCGGGCCTATCTCGGCGGCGGGCTTGGGCCGCTGGCCATCCGGGAAGCCATCTGCCGCCAGATGGCCTCCCGCGATCCCCGCTGGGCCCAGGGAGTCCCGCCGCCCCGGCCGGGGACGGAACCGGAAACCCATGCCCGGCAGCTTCGGGCCGCCGGCATCGAGCACTTCACGATCACCCGGGAAGACGCCGGGCACTGGATTGCCTTCGGGAAATAAGACCGCCGCCGGGAATCAGGCGGGCGTTTCTCAACCGCCGGCCAGCTTGACGGTATAGCCGCGTTTTTTGAGAACCTCGGCCAGCAGTTCGCGGTTCTCGCCCTGGATCTCGATGACTCCATCCTTGACCGTGCCGCCGCAGCCGCAGCGCTGCTTGAGTTCCCGGGCCAGGGCCTCAAGGGCCTCCGGGGGCAGGGGCAGGCCGGTGATCAGACAGACGCCTTTGCCTTTGCGCCCCTTGGTCTGGCGGGCGATGCGCACGACACCGTCGCCGGCCGGCGTTTGGGCGGTCTTCGGGCAGGTGCATCGGTCGCGGCCCTGGCCGCAGCCCGGGCACAGCCGGCCCTGGTCAGTGGAATACACGGGAGTCGAATGGCTGGTCGGGCGTGGCGTCATGCAGGCGCTCCTGGGGATTTTCCCGGGCGCAGTTACGGAACGCAGGGCGCGGCGTCAAGTTTGGTCCGGGCGGAGAGGGCTGCGGCCTGGGCCAGATGCGCGGCATTGCCCTGGTTGCGGATGTGCCCCACAAAGGAAAAGAGATTTTCCCCCAGGCCGCAAAGGACCAGGTAGCGGCGAAGGCGGCTCGGGTTCTCGCGCACCACCGTGACGAGCTGCCGCCAGAACTGCCAGCGCGTCCGGCGCACAATGCCCTGGCGCCAGAGGAGGGCGAGCAGCGGCGCTATTTCCGAACCGGGATGCTGTTGGGCCACGGCCAGGGCCGGATCGGCTTTGGGCGCGGTTGCCGCCGGGTTCTTGGCGCTGCGGGTGGGGCGCATGGCCAGGGTGGCCCTGAGCACGCGGCCGAGATAGGCACCGGGATCGTAGAGGCCGTCCAGGGCGGCGAGTTGTTCGGCAAAAATCGTTTCAATGGGTCGAAGCGGCGTAAAATTGGTCAGGGCGTCCCAGCCGCTTTCCTCGATGGACTCGTGCAGCCGGCCCTCCTGTTTGAGCCGGTCCCACAACACGGTCTGGGGCAGGGCGCGAAGGACATTGATCATGACCCAGGGAATGTCGGCCGCTTCGGCAAAGGCCTGCATCCGCACCCCGGCCCCCGGGGTTTCGCCGTCCATGCCGAGAATGAAGCTGCCGATGACGCTTAAGCCGTTGGCATTGATGGCGCGCAGGGATTCGAGCAGCGGATTGCGCACGTTTTGGTGTTTGCGGGCCGAGGTCAGCACGTTTTCATCCGGGGATTCGATGCCGACAAAGACGTAGGAAAAATTGGCCGCCGTCAGCAGGTCGATCAGGGGCACGTCCTGGCCGAGGTTCACCGAGGCCTGGGTGATGAAATTAAAGGGCTCGCCATACCGGGCCTGCCATTCGATGATCCGGGTGAGCAGGGCCACGGCCCGGGGGCGGTTGCCGATGAAGTTGTCGTCGGCCACAAACACCGTGCCGCGAAATCCCAGGCGGCGGATGGCCTCCAGTTCGGCAATGACCTGATCCGGGGTCTTGTGGCGTTGGGCCCGGCCGAAAAGGCTCACGATGTCGCAGAATTCGCAGGCAAACGGGCAGCCCCGGGAGGTCTGCAGGGACATGGATTCGTAATCGGCCAGCGGGGCCAGATCAAAGCGCGGCAGGGGCGAATCGGCCAGGGCGGGTTTTTCCAGGCATTCGAAGACGCCGTGGGTCTGGCCGGCTTCGAGGGCCTCAAGCAGCAGGGGAATGGTGGTCTCGCCCTCGCCCTTGATCAGGAAGTCGCAGCCGGCGTCCAGGACCTCCTGTGACGCAGTGGTGGGATAGGCTCCGCCGGCGGCGATGGGGACGCCCCGGGCCTTGGCCTGGGCAATGAGGTCGAGCAGGCTTTCGCGCTGCACCAGCATCCCGGTGACCATGACCAGGTCGATGCCGTGCCAGTCGTCTGCGGCAAGAGGGCGCACATTGAGGTCAACGAGCTTCAGGTTCCAGTCCGGCGGCAGCAGGGCGGCCACGGTGAGCAGCCCCAGCGGCGGCAGCAGGGCCTTTTTTCCGGTCATGGCCAGGGTCTGGCTGAAGCTCCAAAAGGACAAGGGCAGGGGTGGGTTGACCAGCAGAACGTTTCTCATGGTCATGCCTTCCTACCATAGGAAAAGAGCTGCTACCACGAATCATTTTGCTTGAAGGGCAAAGGATCAACCCGCCCGCCCCGGCCAGCGCCGGAGGGCAGACAGGCAGGATTCCAGGAGAAACGGCGCGGCCCGGTCCGTCACATGGCTGGCCAGGAGCTTTTTCCTGGCCGCCCGGCCAAGGGCCTTGCGCCGTGGCGCGTCGGCCGCAAGACCGGCTACGCTGTCGACCATGGCCGCGACGTCGCCATACGCCACCGCTTCTCCGGCCTCGGGCCGGACAAAGGCGGGCAGGTCGCCGGCCCCCTCGAAACAGACCACCGGCAGGCCGCATTCGCAGGCCTCCAGGCCGACCAGCGACACGCAGTCCTCACGCGAAGGCAGGAGAAACAGGTCCCCGGCCAGGAAATAGTCCCTGGGTGTTGGCGTCTGGCCGGTAAAGACCACCCCGCCGGCCACGCCGTGGGCTGCAACCAGGGCGTCCGTGTCCATGGGATGGCCGGCTGACGGTGCGCCGACCCAATAAAAAAGCACCTGCCGGCCCAGGCGGCGGCGCACCCGTGCGGCCACCTCGATAAAGATGTCCGCCCCCTTTCGCGCCTCGATCGTGCCGCAGCCAAGGACCACAACGGCTTCTTCGGGGATGTCGAGCCGGCGGCGCAGGGCGTCTTTGGCGGCGAGTTCGGCCTCGCGCACCGTGGGGATGATGGATTCGTGGACCATGTCGACGCGTGCGGCCGGGATGGGGTGGTTGGCGATGAGGTTTTGGGCCACCGCGGGCGAGCCGGCAACGTAGTGGTCGGTGTGCCGGTACATGGCCCCCAGGCGCTCGGCTCCGACGCCCTGGCAAAGGACGCTTTGCAGTTCGTGGATATTGGTGACGATGGGCGCGCCCAGGCTGGCGGCCAGATCGTACATCTCGGCGCAAAAGGCGGTATTGCCGAACACGAAGCTGACCGGACCGCCGCAGAAATCGGCCAGGGCGGCCTCGTGCTGGCTGCGGCTGAGGCCCGGCGCGGCGATGTCGTCGTAATACGAGCACACCGGCCCCAGGGCGGCAAATTCCGGGAGCAGGTCGTCGTGGTTCCACAGGCGGATGATGCGCAGGGCAAAATCCGTGTGCCGGCGCAGCCAGACCAGCCAGTTGAGCAGGACAATGGGCGCGCCGGTGCGGCTGAGCTCGTGGGTCAGGACAAGAATGGTCTTTTGCGGCCGGGGCGGGGGGCCGGGGCGTGGCGTCCGGCGTCCGGGACGCCTCCGGGGAGCAGTCCGGCCCGGCGGCAGGCCGCGCTGTTTCGGGCCAGAAATCCCGATTTCCAATACGCCCGGGCCAGTGCCTGCCGGATGTCCCCGGCATCGGCGTCCGGGGGCAGGCCCGGGGCCAGGGCCGCGCCGTCGCCGATGTGTTCGATGCCGTCGTAGTGCTCAAGCTCGCCAAGGACCGAGGCTTCCTCCTTGGTGGGGTGCAGGCACAGGTCAATGAGCGCCTCGCGGCAGGCCTCACGGGACAGGGCCGCATCGTCCGGGTCCATGGCCGAAAGCACATCCAGACAGGCCGCCTGATAGACGGACACCGAGCGTTCGTACTGGGCGCGTCCGGGCGGATTGTCGGCAAAAACCGGCCGAAAGGCACCGTGGCGGTACTCGTAGCCGCACACGCCGCCATGGGGCGCGCCGTGGAGCACTTCCAAAAGCGCCACCGGGCCAAGGGGGCTGGGCGCGTCCGGGCCGTCGCCAACCACTTCGCCAAGGTCGGTCAGGATGTTGGTGAGAAACGGGACCGGCCAGGGACCGCCGTCCCGGACTCCCGGGGCCGGTGCGAGCAGGCCGAGAAAGAGCCCGGTCAGTTCGCCGCCAAAGCCCATATCGGCCAGGGTGGCGGCAAAGGCCCGAAACGAGTTGCCGGACCAGCCGAGGTCCACAACCGCCAGGCGGTCCATGGCCTCGCAGCCGAAGCGGGCCAGATAGCTGGTAAGGGCCGCCCGCATGGCTGCCGCCCGCTCCCGCAGGGGAACGGCCAGGCCGGCAAGCAGGTCGGCCATGGCTTCACGGTTGCCGGCGTTGTTGGTGACCACCGTGTGCGGGGTGAGGCCGTGCCCGGCCAACAGGGACGACACCCGGTCGCCGGCCAGGGGAAGGCCGCAGCGGGCAAGGATCTGGCCGGCGCTTCTCGGCATGGTGCCGGAGAGCAGGAAGGCTACGGCCTCTTCGTCACAATCGGCGATGCGGGCCATGTTGAGGACATAGCGGGAGACGCAGCAGTAGGCGGCCGGCGGCAGGTAGGGCTGGCGCTGCCTGGCTGCATCATACAGGCGCTTTGGGAAATAGCCGTCGCGGGAGAAAAAGAGCACGGCATCGGGTCGTGTCTCCCGCACCTGTTCGGTGATCCAGCGGACATAGCCGCCGTGAATGGCCGGGCCGTAGGTGCGCCCGAGAAAGTCAAGCAGGGCCGGGCCGGCCGGCAGGCCCGGCTGCGTTGGCCAGTGGGCGGCTTTGCGGGCGCTTAAGGCCAGACCGGGGACGGCCAGGGGGCGGTCCTTGGCCATGGCCCGGCGCGTATGGTTGTAAGGCAGGTGGCGGATGCCCAGGGCGGCCGGAGCGGTCCCGTCGGCATGGGGGTGGTCGCCGATATGGAGCACCCGGTTGCCGGCCAGTTCGAAGGTGGCCAGCACATCGGCAAAAAGCCCGCCGTCGCCCTTGGTGCGCATCCGTTCGGCCGAGACAAAAAGGGTCGGTTCCCCCTGGTAGCCGCAGGCCGCCAGCATGGCGGCGATGACCGGACGCGGCAGATACATGTCCGAGACGAAGACCACAGGAATGCCGGCCCGGCCGGCCTGGTCGTAGAGATCGAGAATGGGGCGTTCGGCCGAAACCGCCTGCTGCTCGACCGTGATTTCCAGGGCCTTGGCTGTCTCGGCCAGGGCGGCGGGCAGGCCGGACAGGCTGGCGAGGTGGGCGTAGATGGCCTCCAGGGTCACTTCCGGGCAGCCATGGGCCGCAAAGGCCGTTTCCCGGGCCAGGGCCTCGGCCCGACGGCGCAGATCGGCAAAGCCGGCCACGGCCGTGCCCTGGGCGGCCAGCCGCTCCTCGACGCGCCGGAAGATATGCTCGGGCTGGGCGCAGTCGCGACGCAAGGCCGTGTCAAAGACATCCAGGGACAGCAGCCGGATGTCCCGGGGCAGTCGGGGCGGGCGGCCTAGGCTTTCGAGCATGGCGGGCTATCCAGGCAGTCGAGGCGCCACTGGCACTCCATGGCCGTCTGCCACCAGTTGGCGGCCTGTTCCCTGGACCGGGCGGCCTGTTCCGTGGCCTTTGCAACCCGGGTTTCATCCTGGGGCGCGGCTGGGGTTTCGATGGGCTGCGGGCTTGGAATGGCGTCGCGTCTGGCGGCGGCCAGGGCCATCTCCAGATGGCCGATGCGGGCATACCAGGGGGCCAGTTGCGGGAGGCCCAGTTGCAAAAGATGGTGATAGAGCCGGTCGCCTTTGGGAAAGACCAGCCCCAGGCCGAAGCAGTGCTCGAAAAGGAGCGTGGGGTGCCCGGCGCTCAGTTCCCGCCAGAAGCGGGTGGAGCCGTGGCGCTCGGTAAAGACGTCATGAAGCAGCACCACGCCTTCCTCGGCGAGCTTGGGCAGATAGGCCGCATAGTCTGCAGCCACGGCGTCGTAGGTGTGGCAGCCGTCGATATGGAGCAGTTCGATGGAGGCGGGGGCAACCTCTGACACGGCTTCGGCAAACGGCTTGCGCACCGGATGGATGGCCAGGCCGCTGTAGCAGGTCCGGGCCACGGCCAGGAAGGTCTCATAGACGTCCTCGCCGTAATAGCCGTCGTTGTCGTTGCCAAGCCAGTTGTCAACGGCCGTAAGGCGCATCCAGTCCAGGCCCTCGTCCCTGGCCGCCTGGCAGCAGGCGAAAAAGGCGCAGCCGTGGTAGACGCCCAGTTCCAGAAAGGAGCCCGGACGGATGTTTCGCACGTAGTCGTAGAGAAACTGCCGATGGCCGGCCCAGGGAGCCAGGGCAAGCTCGGGATTGGCGGCGTCGGCCGCAAAGACGGCGGGCCGAAACCGCCATTTAGGCAGCATGGGAGCCACCCCGCTGAAAAAGGGTCACAGCCGCCCGGCGAAGCGGCCGCCAGATGAAACGCAGCGGGGCGGTCAGCACCGACAGCCACAGGTGGATCTCGCCGGTCTGGGCGGCCATGGTCCGGACAGAAGCCTCCAACTGCGTCAGCCGCATTTCCAGGGGGGCGCTTTCCCCGGCATGGCTGTGTTCGGCCAAAGCGAGCAGGTGGGTCTCCAAAGCCGCCAGCCGGGTTTCGGTTGCCCCGGCGTGGCTATGAAATCGTTCGGCCAGATTGAACAGATGGGCCTCCAGGGCGGCCAGTCTGGCCTCGCAGTCCCCGGCATGCACGTGGTAGCGCTCGGCCAGATTGAACAGATGGGCCTCGACCCGGGTAACGGCGTCGCCTGCCCGGCCAAGCCCGGCACCTTTGTCGTACCCCAGCCTGTCCATGGCCTGGGCCATTTCGGCCAGACTCTGGCCCAGGCCAAGGCCGAGGCCCACGGTTGCGGCAGCGGCCGGGTCGGCGATCATGCGGCGCAGCAGGGCGTTTCGCAGCCGGGCGTCTTCGCGCTGGCCGCGCCAGTCGCCCCGGGCATTGGCATAGGGCGTGCCGGCCAGATTGGTGCGGCGGTGGGAAAAGGCCAGGGGCGCGGGCACAACCCCGATATCGGCCACGGCCAGCAGGCGCAGCAACAGTTCCCAGTCTTCAAGGAGCGTGAGGGCTTCGTTGAAGGGGCCGACAACCTCCAGGGCCGCCTTGCGAAAGAGCAGGGCGCACGACGGGATGGGGTTTTCGGCCATGATCCGGTCCAGGCGCACGGCCTGCATGGCCGGATAGGCGTCGCATTCGGTTTCAAATACGGCCCGTCCGTCTTCCATGCGCTCGCTGACGATCCGGGCGTGGCAGGCTGCGCCGGCCAGATCGGCCGAGGCGGCGTCATTTAAGAAACCGACCAGATGGGCCAAAAACTGCGGATGCCAGGTGTCGTCATCGTCAAGGAGGGCCACAAATTCGCCGTCTGCCGCAGCCAGCCCCAGGTTGGCCGCCGCGGCCCGGCCCTGGGACACGGGCTGGTGCAGGATGCGCAGGCGCTGGCCGAAAACCGGCCGGTAGCGGCCAAGCACCTCTTCCACCTCCCGGGCGTTGCCGCCGTCGTTGACCACCACAAGCTGCCAGTGCCGGTAGCTCTGGGCCAGGACGCTCTGGCAGGCCCGGGCCAGGAGCGAGGACCGGTTGGCGGTGCGGGTGACGACGACCACCCGGCCGGCCGCCTCGGGGGCGGGCCGGGGCCAGTCGGGTTTGGCCGGACGAAAAGCCAGGGGGGAGGCTTGGAGGGTGGGCATGGTTGTGCCTGTTACCGAAGCGGTCGGGATGCGTCAATTTGCCGCGTCGCCGCCAGGAGCGGCCGGCAGCGGCCGACAGTCGATACAGTGGAGGTTGCCGTTAAAAAGGCCGTGGATATCCTTGCCCGGAGCCACGCAGTGAAAGTGAAAGATGTTGTGCGCCCAGCATTCGATGGCGTGGGCCATGGCCGCCTGGCCGTTGCCCAGGCCCGGGGTGAGGAAATAGTCCCCGGGCGCGATGTCTGGCCAGGTGAAACAAAGGCGCAGCCGGTACTCGCCCGGACTGAGGCCGGGGAGCGGCAGTCCGGCGGTGACGGTATTTTGGCCGAAGAGGTAATTGCCGAAGCGGTCGGCCAACAGGTAGCCGACAATGGGCTGCTCGATTGGCCGGGCAACGGCCAGGCGCAGGATCAGCCCGACGGTCTGGCCGGCCCGGACGCAGCCGGGGTACGGGGCATCGTCGAGGCGTATGGCAAAGGCGGCGATGGACGCACCACGCTCGCCGCTGAGCTTCTCCGGGGCAATGGGGGTGAGGTCGGCCTCGGGATGGTTCGCTGTTTCGGGGGCAGCGGCCACGGTGCCGGTGGCCGGGCGGCACAGACGGATATAGGCCTCGATGGCCTCAAGGGGCGGACCGTCAAAGACCAGCCGGCCCCGGTCGAGGACCAGGGTGCGGCTGGTCATGTTGGCCACGGTGTCCAGACTGTGGGTGACGATGATCTTGGCGGCGCGGTGCAGCGCACGCTGCATGTGCAGGTTGCATTTTTGCTGGAAAAAGACGTCGCCCACAGCCAGCACCTCATCCACGAGCAAAATGTCGGGGTCGGTATGTGCGGCCACGGCAAAGGCCAGACGCACGTACATGCCGCTGGAATAGGACCGCACCGGGCGGTCAATGAATTCCCCGATGTCGGCAAAGGCCACGATGTCGGGATAGCGGGCGGCAATCTCCGCCTCGGTCATGCCGAGCAGCCGGGCGCACAAAAAGACGTTTTCCCGGCCGGTGAATTCCGGGTTGAAGCCGGAGCCGAGTTCAAGAAGGGCGCACAGCCGCCCCCGAACCGCCACCGTGCCCCGGCTCGGGGCCAGGGAGCCGCACACGATCTGCAGCAGCGTCGATTTCCCCGAACCGTTGACGCCAAGCACCCCGACCGATTCCCCGGGGGCCACCTGGAAGCTCACGTCGTCAAGGGCGCGCACCTCGGTGTAATAGCGCCGGGTCTCACCCCGGAAAAGTTGCCACAGGCGGTCGGCCGGACGGGCATAGAGCCGGTAGTCCTTGACCAGTCCCTGAACCCGGATGGCCGGTTCAGACGACATCGGCAAAGCCTTGTCTGGCCTTTTGAAACAGGGCAAACCCCAGGCAGGCGGCAACAGCCGACAGGGCCAGGGCCAGGAGATAGCCGGCCAGGGACGGCAGATGTCCGAAAAAAAGCGCCTGGCGCACGGCTTCCAAAAGCGGCGTCAGGGGATTTAAGGAAATGAGGGTCCGGCCCCAGCCCGAGACTGCCGAGACCGGGTAGAATACCGGGCTGACAAAGAGCAGCAGGGTGGTGACCACGCCGACGGCATGGCGCAGGTCGCGCAGATAGACACCCAGGGCGGCCAGCCCCCAGACCAGTCCGGCCAGGGCGAAGACAAAGGGCAGCACCAGGAGCGGCACGGCCAGGGCGGTGGCCGGCGGCGGTCCGAGCAGGACGAGGTAGCAGAGGGCAAAGACGACCGAGGCCAGGGCGGCGTGGGTGAAACCGGCCCCGAGGCAGACCAGGGGCAGGATTTCCAGGGGGAAGACCACCCGTTTGACGTAGCCGGCATATTCCAGGAGCAGGCCCGGAGCGCGGCCTGCACATTCGGCAAAGCAGTTGAAGGTAATGAGCCCGGAAAAAATGATCAGGGCATACTGGGCGCTGCTGCCGTCGCCGCCATCCCAGCGGGCGGAGAAGACGTTTAAAAAGACGAAGAGGTAGACGCCAAGGGTGGCCAGGGGCACGGCCAGGGTCCAGGCCAGACCGAGGACGGAGCCGCGATAGCGGCTGCGGACATCGCGGCCGATCAGCCGGCCAAGCAGGGTGCGGTTGCGCCACACCGCAGCAACCATGGCCGGGGCCAGGGCATGGGGGCGCGGCAGGTCAGGGGCGGGTTCGAACATAGTTCCGGGCGTCGGGCCGGGACGCCCGGGCGGCTATGCTGCCGCCAGGGCGTCCCGACCGGTTGTGCCGTGCATCCGTGTGGCGTTTCAGGGGTATTTGGATACTACGGCATGGCCCCTGGGGCGTCGAGGGCAATTTCCCGACTGTCGGCAGGCTGCGGCCACAGCGGGCTGGTGGTGGGAATGGCGGTGGGAGTGTGCCGGGTAAGGGACAACGGGCCGTCAGCCCCGGGCCGGCCGGACTCCCGGTCCCAAAAAGCAAGAGGCCTCGAAGGGGTTTCCTTCGAGGCCTCGACAAGCGCAGGCGCTTGTTCTGATCTGGCGGGGCCGAAGGGACTCGAACCCTCGCCCTCCGACGTGACAGGCCGGCGTTATAACCAACTTAACTACGACCCCAGATCGACAATCCGGTAGCTAGAAATCAGGAAACCTCGAAGGGGATTGGGCTTCAAGGCTCCAACAAGCGCGGGCGCTTGTTTTGATCTGGCGGGGCCGAAGGGACTCGAACCCTCGCCCTCCGACGTGACAGGCCGGCGTTATAACCAACTTAACTACGACCCCAGATCCCTCAACAACTCGTGGTAGGCGGAACAGGGCTCGAACCTGTGACCCTCGGCTTGTAAGGCCGATGCTCTCCCATCTGAGCTACCCGCCCGCCCGGCGAGAAACGGTATCTACGCAAGTCGCCCCGGCTCGTCAACAGTTTTTTGTAAAATCCCGGGAACGGTTCACTTCGAGCCGCGATTCCGGCAGGATATACCGGGACGGAGCGATCCGGTCCCAAGGAAGGTCCACCCCTATGACAGCCCTCGATGCCCTGTGCCTGCTGCTCCTGCTCCCGGCCCTGACAGCCATTGTCGTGGCCGGCCTGAGCTACGCCTTTTTCTGGCAGGCGTTGGGGGCGGGGGAGAATACACTTTTTCCAAGGGACTGTGCCGGCCGGGGGCCGGGTGGGCTGCTTTGGGGGCTTGGTTCGGCCGTGGCCGGCCTGTGCATCATGTTTGCGACCTATCCCCTGGGGCCCTTTGTTGC
>NZ_MLBG01000063.1 GCF_001936595.1 Desulfovibrio sp. DV | reverse complement strand
GGTCATTGCCTGAAGTCCCTGAATTATTACTGTGGAGGGTTGCGACGCCGCTCATGCAAAGAGGGGGCAGGGGCGACGTCTGGACCGGAGGCGGACGTGGCGCTACGGGCCACGTCCGATCAGGTCACGCCATCTACGCCGTCATAGCCCTATCCTGCGCCGGGCGCAATTGTCCGGCAGCCAATTGAAAAAAAACCTCATTGCCCCAGTTCCTGGGAGCTAAACCGCAGTTGCAAGACATTGAGCCCGGCCGGCGGCGCGGGCAAAACCTCGGTCTCGGCCACGGACTTGACCGTGGAGGCGTCAAAATTGGCTTGGCCCGACGGTTGGACCAGCCGGTAGTTGAGGATGCGGCCATCCTTGTCGATATGCACCTCGACCACGGCGGCCAACTGCTGCTTGGCTCCGCTTTGGGGGAAGCGCCAGTTCTTCTTGACCTCGCGGTTCACGATCTGGGCGTAGACGCCCATGGTCACCCCGCCGCCGCCGCCACCGCCGGCCACGCCGCCGGGCGTGCCGCCGCCACCGCCGCCGGCCGCCTTGCGGGCGTCAGCCAAGGCCTTGGCCACGGGATCGCCCCCGGCCTCGCCCTTGCCCGGTCCCTGGCCCGCTCCGGAACCGCTGCCGGGTCCGGCCTTGGACTTGGCGTCTTTCAGGGCCTGGGCCAGCATCTCCTTGTCGGAAAGCTGTTTGGCCGCAGCCGCCTTGGCCGCGTCAGCCGCTTTTTTGGCGTCCTCGGCCTTCTTGGCCTCGGCAGCCTTCTTGGCGTCCTCGACTTTCTTGGCTTCTTCGGCCTTTTTGGCGTCGTCAGCCTTTTTCTTGGCCTCTTCGACCTTTTTGGCCTCTTCGGCCTTTTTGGCGTCGTCGGCCTTCTTTTTGGCTTCCTCGACCTTCCGGGCCTCGTCGAGCTTCTTGGCCTCCTCGGCCTTGCGCGTGGCTTCCTCGATCTTCTTGAAATCCGGCTTCGGTTCGACCTTCGGCTCAGGCTTGGCCTGTTCCGTGGGAATAGGCTTGGCCTTGGGCTCCGGTTCGGGCTTGGGTTCGGGCTTCTTCGGTTCGGGTTCGGAGCGCTTGGGATGGGGCGGCTCGGGCACGGCCGGCCACCGGCTCGGGCGGTATGGGCTTGGCCGGCGTGGCCGGAGCCTCGGCCGGCTCGGGCAGCGTCTCCTCGGCCTTGGCCGCCTCGCCGGGACCGCCGGCCGGTTCCGGGGGACCGGGTTCCGGGCGATCGCCCGGACCTTTCGGCCCAAGCGGCAGGCCGGCCTCGCCGGGCGGCAGGCCGGGGGGGGCCAGGGAAACGAGATCGACCTCGTAGACCGGCACATTGAGCTGGAATTTGACCGGTTCGATATTGACGAACAGCAGGCTCGCCAACACCACGGTCAGATGGAGGAAGATGGAAAATATCCAGCCGAGGACGCGCATGATGCTTCTCGATTGGTCACGGGCCGGGACGGCGTCCCGGCCGGGCCTTATTTCTTTTTGGCGGCAGCGGCAGCGGCGGCAGCGGCGTTCTTGGCCGTTTTCTCGTCTTCGGCCACAACGCCGAGCTTATCCACGCCCGCTGCCTTGATGATCCCCATGACCTTGACCACCGTGCCATAGGCCACAGACTGGTCGGCCCGCAGGAACAACTGCTTTTTCTGGTCCGTCACCAGCCGTTTGACCTGGCCTTCGAGATCGGCAAAATCCACCTGGTACTTGTCGAGATAGATCGAACTGTCGGCCTTGATTGTCAGGACCAGACTGTCGTTTTCCTTGGGCAGGACACTCACGGCCCGGGTTTGGGGCAAATCGACCTCAAGGCCCTGGGTCATCATGGGCGCGGTGACCATGAAGATGATGAGCAGCACGAGCATGACGTCGACAAAGGGCGTGACGTTGACGTCGGCCAGATACCGACCCTTGCCGCCGGTCTGCATACCCATGGCCTTAAAACCTCTCGGGCGTGGCCGGCCGGCGCGGAGCCGGCTGGGGGCTTGGGCCGGCTTCACGCGGGGTCCAGGTGACCTCGCGCTGGATGCGGTTTAAAAACGCGCCGGCAAAATTGACCAGCTCGTTTTCAATGGCCTGTATAAATCCCAGAAAATAGTTGTAGGCCAGAACCGCCGGGATGGCCACGGCCAGACCGATGGCCGTGGCCACCAGGGCTTCGGAAATACCCGGAGCAACAGCGGCCAGGGCAGCGGATTGCTGCTGGCCGATGGAGTGAAACGAGTTCATGATGCCCCAGACCGTGCCGAAAAGGCCGATGAAGGGCGTGGCGTTGGCGGTCGTGGCCAGAAACGGCAGGGATTTTGAAAGCTTGCCAAGCTCCGTGGTCACACCCTGGCGCAACACCCGGCGGATGTTGTCCATGGCGATGTGGCCTTTTTCGGCCGGATCGAGATCGGCCTGCTCCATGCGCACCAGTTCCTCAAAGGCCATGCGCCCGACAGCAAAGGCCGGGGAATGGCGGGACTGGCCCAGGGACTGCATGGCCGAACGCAGGGTGTCGGCTTCCTGGAAACGCTCGTAATCCCGGGCCGTGTCGCGCTTGGCCGCCGTGAGGGTAAAAAGCTTGATGAAAATAATGCTCCAACAGCCAAGGGACATGAAAACCAGCACGCACAAGACGAATATAACCGTCGGCGTGGCGCTGGCCATCATGGCCCACAAACCGCCATGCGGCGTAAGCGCATCCATTGCGACCCACCTGTGGGAAAAACTGTAGCTGGTTAGGAAAGCACGCGGTCGGCCAGGGCCGGCAAAGCGATTTCCGCCGGCGCGGCAATGCACACGTCGGCCAGGCCTTTATAGGCGCTTTCCGTAAGATTGATTTCCACAACACCCCCGCCCCTGGCCTTGACCTCCCTGGGGAGGCAATTGGCCGGGGCGACCTCCCCCGATGTTCCGGCCACCACGATGACGTCGGCGGCAAAGGCCAATTGACCGCTTTTGTCCAGAGCGTCAAGTGGAATGGTTTCCCCGAAAAAGACGATGTCCGGACGTACCACCCCGCCGCAGGCTTCGCAACGCCAAGGCAGCGCCCGGGGCAAAAGCCTCCTGGCCACTGCCGGATCGTGCCAAAGGCCACAACCCATGCAGGCAAAATGGTTCACGCCGCCGTGAAATTCAACCACGTTGCGCGAGCCGGCCGCCTGATGCAGCCCGTCGATATTCTGGGTGACAATGCCTGTCAATTTTCCCGCCGCCTCCAGCCGGGCCAGGGCCAGGTGGGCCGGATTGGGCCGGGCCGCATCCACCATGGCCAGCACCTCGCGCAAAAAGGCCCAGACCCGGTCCGGCTGGCGGGCCAGGGCCTCGGCCGTGGCCACGGCCATGGGATCGTGGCGCTCCCACAAGCCGCCCGGGCTGCGGAAATCCGGTATCCCGCTGGCCACCGACACCCCGGCCCCGGTCAGGGCCAGGACACTGCCGGCCCGGCCAATCATGGCTGCCGCCTTGTCCAGCGCTTTTTCCAACACCGCATCCTGCATCGGCCGTCCCTGCCCTGATAAAACGGATTGTAGTTTTCCCCAGGAGGCTTATAGTGATCCATACGTGCAGCTTTGCACGGTTGCCCAAGGAGGAACATTTCCATGAACCAGAGCATCCGCTCCATGATTCTTATGGCCGCCCTGGTCCTGCCGGCTCAGGCCTTTGCCGCCGACGGCATCACCCTGGCCCAGCAGCAGGGCCAATACCCGTACGGCACCATGCAGGGCCAGCCCCAACAGCAGGGCCAGCCCCAGCAGCAACAGGGCTCTCCCCACCCCGGTGGGCAGCCGGGCCAGCAACAGGGGATGCAGCCAATGGGTTCCCCCGGAATGCAGCAGCCCAGGCCGCCCGTGAACCAGCCGCCGGTCATGGTGGCCCCGCCCCAGCAGGTGCCGCCCGTTGTCATCAACCCCGGCCCGGGTGTTCCGCCGCCGCAACAACGCGGCTACGGACGGCAGGGCCACTCCCCAAACCGCCAGTACAACGCCGTCATGCGCTGCAACCAGCGTCAGGCGTCATGCGCCCAAAACTGTAACCGCCGCACGTACGGCCGAGCCAGAAACATGTGCAACAACCAGTGCAACGCGGCCTTTGTCAACTGCACGACCCGGGCCAACACGCGCTAAACGCGCCACGAGGAGGACGCCATGCATCGCACCATCGCCCTTATCCTTGGCCTCGCCGCCTGCATCGGCGTCTTGGCCCTGCCCCAGCCGGGAGCAGCCCAACCCTGCCCGCCCGGCATGGTCTGGACCCCGGGCGGCTGCCGGCCCGCACCACCGCCGCCGGGCTACTATCCGCCGCCGCGCCCGATGCCGCCGCCGGCCTACGCCCCGGTGCCGCCGCCGGTCTATGACAACAACATCAAGCAGGTTGAGCGGCGCTACGTCACCCTGCGCACCTGTCCGGGCGAAGGCTGCCCGCCGGTCACCACGCTCTCGCGCGGTACACCGGTGCATATCCGCTCCTGGCAGGGGCCGTACGTCTTCGTGCGCGTCCCCGGCTCCCCCATCGAAGGCTGGGTCAAGCGCAACCGGCTCACACCCTAGCGTCCTTCAAATGCAACGCACGGGCGGTTTCCGGGGCTACCCCGGGGACCGCCCGTTTTTTTGCCTCACCGCCAAGGGCCGGACGCTGGGCGGCAAACTCCGGGTCCCGGCCGTCGAGCACGGCAAAAAGCGCCCGCAGTTCCGCGTCGGCGTGGAGCATGCGGACGTTTTTCTGGAAATAGGCGATCAGGTCCGTGCCCATGGCGGCAAGGCCCGAACGCAGGTCGCGGCGATACTGGCGCACGTCTTCTGCCGACCCGCCGGCCACCCCAAAGGCCACGAGGTAGTGGTCGGGATGCACGTCGTACACGGCGACGGCGGCAAAACGCAGGGGCAACTCCACCCGCCTGGCCATGGCCTCGACGGTTTCCCGCACCGCTCCCCGGCGCACGGAAAACCGCTGCCGGGAAAAGCCCCGCCGCCGGACCCAGATCAGATGATAGACCAGCACCCGGTCGTAGAGCCGTTGGCGCAGCAGGTAACAGACAACAAGGCCCACAGCCGCAAAGGCCAGCGGCAGGCTCAACCACAACGGCACGGCAGCGATTTTCGCCCCCAGCGCCTCCAGTTTGCCGGCCACACCAGCCCCGAGCTCCAGGGCCTTGCGTCCGGCAGCATGAAACAGTTCCGTCACCACATCGGCAGTCTTGCCCAAATACGACAGCAATACCGCGCCGAGACGTGCCAGGATATCATCCACAGCCCACCCTCCCCGCTGGCTTCGCCTGTCGGCCCATGACGGCAGCCCGGCTTTTCACTGTTAGCGGGCTACACCGCCCCCGCCCGGCTGGCAAGCCCCAAACGCCCCTTGCCAAGGCAGTCCGCCGGCACTACCAGGGAAACCATGCACCGCATCACCACCAACATGTTTTTCAACCTCGGCCTGCTGACCTTCGGCGCCGCCATCTACAGTCTCGGCATCAAGGACATCGTCGTGGCCAAGGGCCTCATGTCCGGGGGCGTCTCGGGCGTGGCCCTTTTACTCTACTACCTGACCGGGGTCCTCGGCCCCGGCGTCTATTATTTCCTGCTCAACCTCCCCCTCATGGGCCTTGGCTGGTTGAGCCTGTCGCGCCGGTTCATCCTCTACACCGTCTACGGCATGGGCATCCTGAGCCTTTTCATGCAGCTCATGCCCGAACGGGCGCTCATTGCCGATCCGCTGTTAGCCGCCATCTTCGGCGGCGCCGTCATGGGCGCAGGCTCGGGCATCATGCTGCGCACCCTGGGGTCGGCCGGCGGCACCGACATCCTGGCCATCTGGCTCAACCAGAAATACAACCTGCGCATCGGCCAGTTCAATTTCTTCTTCAACCTGATCGTTTTCGCCGCCGGCCTGACCTTTTACGAGCCCACCCTGGTCCTGTACTCCATCATCCTGTCCTATACCAACTCCAAGGTCATGGATTATTTCCTGGCCCTTTTCAACCAACGCAAAATGGTGCTCATCATCTCCGACAAATCAGACGTCATCGCCAAAGACATCATCCATACCTTGAAGCGCGGCGCGACCTTCCTGCACGGAGCCGGAGCCTATACCGGAAAATCCAAACGCGTCATCCTGACCATCACCAACACCGTACAGATCAAACGCCTGGAAGAACTGGTCTTCTCCCACGATGAAAACGCCTTTTTCGTCGTCGAGAATACCTTCAACGTCCTCGGCGAAGGCTTTTCCAGACGGAAAGTCTATTAGAAAAGACGAAGGCGAAGGCGAAGGCGAAGGCGAAGAGTGCCTCCGGCGGCCAAAGGGCTGAGCCCTTTGGAATCCCACAAGGGGTTAAGGGGAATGGACGGCATTTTGGTCCGGCTTTGCAGTTGCTGTGGCGGTCCGGGGGCAAGGCCCCCGGACCGCCACAGCAACGCTGATTCCCGTCAAGCCCTTCGTCTGCCACGGTCCCAAGCCGACCGGATTGCCAACCAAGGCCAAGAATCCCCTTGAAAAACTTTTCCCATTTGGGGGGTCCGGGGGCCTCAGGCCCCCGGCCGCCGGAGGCATCTTCCTCTTCTCATCTCTCTTCTCATCCTTCTTCTCGTTCTCTACTCCCCCATCTCGGCCAGGGCGTCGCGTGTGGCCAGCATGCCGTTGATGGCTGCCGGGAAACCGGCGTAGGCCGCCATCTGGATAATGACTTCGACGATCTGCTCCCGGGTGAGCCCGACAGCCCGGCCCGCCTTGACGTGGACCTTGAGCTGCGGGGCCATGGTGCCCCGGGCCGTGGCCGCGGCGATCATGGCGATTTCCTTCTGGCCGGGTGTCAGGATGGTGCGGGAGATCACGTCGCCGTAGGAGAACTCCAGGAGAAAATCGGCCATATCCGGGGCGATGCCGGCCATGGAGGCCACCACCTTCTCGCCGGCGTCCCGGCTGGTGGCGGCCAGGGCCGCCAGACCGCGGGCGCGGCGGTCGGTGTCCCCTTCCGGGTGGGCAGCCTGTCGGGAAACCGTCAGGCCCTTGGCCGCAAATACCTCCCGGCACACGGCCAGGGCATTGAGTCCGGCCGGGAAGCCGGCAAAGACCGTGGTCACATAGATGATTTCCACGATGGCCTCGGGGGAAAGCCCGGCAGCCAGCCCGGCCTCGACGTGAAAGGCCAGTTGGGGTGCGGCATTGCCCAGAGCGGCCAGGGCCGCGATGGTGGCCGTCTGGCGCTCGGCCGGGGTCAGTCCGGGGCGGGTGAAAATATCGCCGTAGCCAAATTCTATGACAAAGCGGCCCAGGTCCGGGGCAATACCGGCCAGGGCATCCTGCACGGCCTGGGCTTTTTCCGGGGCCAGGGCGGCCAGGGCGGCATAGCCGCGTTCGTAGCGTTCGTTTGCTGCCATACTGGTTTCTCCATGGAGGTCTGTGAGGCCGAGGGCCAATCCCAGGGCCAGGATCATGCGCCAACGGCAAAGAAATGTCTTGGTCATGGACGCCTCCTGTTGTTTCTGGCTGCACCGTAGGCCCGGGATACCCATATGTTAAATACAAATTTACACGATGATTGATATGTGAAACATATCAATCCATGGAACTGCGGGATTTCGAGTGTTTTGTGGCTGTGGCCGAGGAGCTGCATTTCAGGCGGGCCGCGGCGCGCCTGGCCATGTGCCAACCGCCGCTGAGCCAGCGCATAAAGGCCCTGGAGGAAAGGCTTGGGACGAAGCTGCTGGAGCGCACCAGCCGCTATGTGGCCCTGACGCCGGCCGGCGAGGCGTTTCTGGGCCGGGCGCGGGCGGTGCTGGAGATGGCCGGGGCGGCTGGCGAGGAGGCCCGGCGGGTGGGACTGGGACTGGCCGGGAAACTGACGGTGGGATTCGTCAACCCGGCCATGGATGCCTTTTTGGCCGTGGCCCTGGGGCAGTTTCGGGCGCAGGCGGCCGAGGTGGAGCTGTCGCTTCGGGAGCTGACCACCCGGGAGCAGGCCGAAGCCCTGGCCGGGGGCCGCATTGACCTGGGCTTTTGCCGCTATGCCGGGCAGGAGATGGCCGGGGCGTCCGTCATGGAAGTGTCCCGGGAGCCGTACATCCTGGCGCTGCCGGCCGGCCACGCCCTGGCCGGACGCAGGCGGGTGCCCCTGGCCGCCCTGGACGGACAACCGCTTATCGTGCCGCCGCGCACCGGACTGCCGGCCTTGTCCCAGGCCCTTGGCGCTGCCTTTGCTGCGGCCGGAGCCAAGCCGGTTGCGGTGCAGGAGGCGGCCTCGAAATTCACCATGCTCGGGCTGGTGGCGGCCGGGGTGGGACTGGCCCTGGTGCCGGCTTCGGTCAGGGTGTGGCAGCGGGCCGGGGTGGTCTGCCGGGACCTGGAGGCCGGGCTGCCTCCGGTCATCCTGGCGGCGGCCCTGCCCCTTTGCCGGGAGCACGCCGCCGCCGCGAGGCTGGTGGAGCTGGCCCGGCAGGCGGCCGGATCAAGGCCAGGGCCGCCGGCCGAAGCGATCAGAGAGGCTGACGCTTGCGGGCCGCCTGCCACTGGATGAGCCCCAGGCAGGCGGTGAGCATCATATCCCCGCCAGGGCTGGGAAAATCCACGTCAAAGCCGGTAAAGGAGGCCCGTTTGGGGCCAATCACCGAGGTATAGGGGAAAATGCCGGCTTCGGCCGGCAGCTCGAGGGTCAGGCAGCCGTGCCCGCCGCTGTCAAAGACTTCGGCGTTGGTCAGATCGCCCCGGCGAAACCGTTCCAGGTGGCCCCAAAGGGCGTCCGGGTCGAGCATCCCGGTGTGGTGTTCGTAGATGCCGTGGATGCGGCGGCGGTGGACCAGGGCGGCCACGGTATGGCTGTTGCCGGCGTTGACGCACATGACGCCGGACACGTCGGTCAGGGCGGCGATGGCCGGATCGGCCAGCATCCCGAGGACGGCGGCGGCAGCCGAATCGGCCACCGGCCCGCCGCCGATGGAGTCCTGCAAGACGGCCAGCCGGGTCAATTCCGGCGGCGGCGTGGTGTAGACCAGGGCTTCGGGGCGTCCGCCGCTCTCGCGCAAAAACCGCTCCCAGAGCCGGAAGCGGCCTTCGCGGCTGCTTTTGCCGGGATGCAGGCCGTGGTCCTGGGCGCAGGCCATGACCAGATCCGGCTCGGGCAGCCCGGCCGCGCCGAGAAAGGCCCGCCAATAGCCGGGATCGTAGTCGGCCAAGGGCAGGGGCACGTGGTCGGCCGGACGCTCCCGGGTGATGACCACGCCTGTTGTGGCCACCAGACGCTTGGGATCGTCGGTGAGCGCCCAGACGGCGTCGGGATGGGCGGCCAGCGGCAGGCCGGCTTTGAGGTGGGCGCGGTAGGCCTTGAAAAACCCACCGCCCATATTGCGCCCGCACAGGTACACGGACCGGCCGGCGGCGGTCAGTTCGGCCAGCCGCGCCCCCACCTGCCGGGCCGGGGCGGGCAGCACGAATTTCGGACAATTTTCCGGTTCGAGCTCCGGAAAATGGTAGAGCACATCCTGGGTGCCGGAACCGATGTCCAGGCACAACACGCGACGCTGCGTCATGACGTGGCCTCCTTCCCCTTCGGGCCATCGTACCTACGCCACATACCGGCCCGGCTCAAGGGCCTTGCGGCCTCAGGCCGTCCGGCCGAGCAGGCCCTCAATGGCGGCCAGCAGCCGGTTGGCGTCGAGAGGCTTTTGCAAAACGGCATCGGCGCTGCCCGGGGCCGGCGCGTCATGGCCGGTGATGACCAAAATGGGGATATGGGCCAGCAGCGGATCGCCGCGAAGAGCCGCGATGGCCGCCCGGCCGTCCATGCCCGGCATGGCCATGTCCATGGTGATGACTTGGGGCCGCAGCTTTTCCGCCGCCGACAGGGCGGATTCGCCGTCATGGGCGGCGGCCACGCGGTAGCCCTCCCCTTCCAGGAACTGGATGAGAAACGAGGACACGGCCGGATCGTCGTCGACTACCAGCACCAGCGGCCTGTCGCGGTCCCGGGGCCGGGCCGGGGTCAGCGGCTGGCAGGCGGACTGGCCGGCGGCGGTCGGCAGCTCGAAGATAAAGGCCGCGCCCCGGGCCGGGGCCTGCTCCACCCAGATGCGCCCGCCGTAGTGGTGGACGATCTCGCGGCAAATCGCCAGCCCCAGACCCGTGCCCTTGGACGGGGCCGAACCTTCCGGGTCCAGGCGCACCTGCCGGAACTTGTCGAAAATGAGTTCGCGGTCGGCCGGGGCGATGCCCGGCCCGGTATCCACCACCGTCACCCGGGCCGTTTCCGGCGTGGGCTGGGTCACGGTCACGGTCACCGCGCCGACGGCCGTAAACTTGGCCGCGTTGCCAAGGAGATTGAGCAGCACCTGTTCCAGCCGGTCCGGGTCGGCCAGGACAACGGGCGAGATGGCCGGCAGGCGCGTCTCCAGATCGACGTCGTGACGGGAGGTGAAGATGCCGGCCACGGCGGCCACGGCGTTTTTGACCACGTCGGTGAGGCACACTTCCCGGTCGCGCCACTGCATCCGGCCCGATTCGATGCGCGAGAGGTCGAGAAAATCATTTAGGAGCCGGGCCAGCCGCTCGCCCTCATGGGACAGCACCCGCAGGTTGTCCTCGATGCGGGCAGCCCGTTTGGCCAGGACCGGATCGTCCCCGGCCAGGGGCGAAAAATGGCGGATGAAATCCCGGGAAATGAGCTTGGAAAAGCCGAGGAGCGAAGTCAGGGGCGTGCGCAGTTCGTGGGAGACCGAGGACAGAAAGGCGCTTTTGATCTCGTCAATGCCGCGCAGCCGCTCGTTGGCTTCTTCCAGTTCCCGGGCCTTGTGGGCCAGATCGCGGGTGCGCTCGACCACGAGGTTTTCGAGATTCCGGGTGAGGCCTTCCAGGGCTTCCTCGGCCCGGCGGCGGTCGGTGTCGTCGCGCACCATGAGCACGAAGCCGGCGGGACAGCCCTCCTTGTCGTAGATGCCCGACACCCGGGCGGTGAACCGGCGGGAGAAGTCGGTCCGGGTCAGGACAAAGGAAAAATCATGGCTGCAGTTGGGGGAAACCGCCTCCAGCCCCCGGCCCAGACAGCCCAGGTCCACGCCCATCTGGACATGGAGTTCGCGCAGGTCGCGGCCGGCCAGATCCTCGCCGCGCACCGCGAAAATGGCCTCGGCCGAGGGATTGACGTAGGTGATGCGCCAGGACTCGTCGGCCGCGGCAATGCCCATTTCGGCGCTGCGCAGCAGGTTGTCGAGAAACATGGTTTTTTCGACCAGCGATTTCCCGACCACCTGCAAGGCCGCGTCTTTTTCCTCAAGGGCGGACTTGAGCGTGCGCACATACTTGCTTTCAAGCCCCCGCACGATGTCGGACTGGGTGATAAGGCCCATGACCCGGCGGTCGTCGTCCACCACCACCAGCCGCCGCATCCGGCGTTTGCGCATGATGAGCGCCGCCTCGAACACCGGCCGGTCGGCCTCCACGCACACCACCGGACAACTCATGATGTCGTAGAGCTTAAGCCGCCCCAGGTGCGGGCTGTCGGTCAAAAGGCGAACCACGTCGCGTTCGGTGATGATGCCGGCCGGACGGCCGTCGCGGGCCACGATCAGGCAGGAAATGGAGCGGTCGGCCATGCGCCCGACAGCCTCGCGCACGGTGATGTTGCCGCCGGCGGTCACCACTTCGTGGGTCATGATTTCGCTGACGCGCTTTATTTCGGACAGGGAATCGTAGCCGAGCCGCTCGACCAGATCGGACTGGGTGAGCACGCCTCTGGCCTTGCCGGCCGCGTCCACCATGACCAGATGGCGCAGGCGCTTGCTGGAAAGCAGATGGTAGGCCTCGACCAGCACTGTGTCCTCGGCCACGGTGACCACCGGCGCGCTCATCAGTTCGCGCACCGGCCTGTCGGCAAAATCACCGCTGCGGTGGGCCGCCGCCCACAAGACATTGCGCTCGGTGATGATGCCGACAGGCATCCCGTCGTCGGTGACCACCAGGCAGGAAATGCCGCGTCGGCGCATGATCTCCAGGCCCTCGCGGGCCGGCGCATCCGGGGAAATGGAAATGACGTCCGGGGTGACGATTTCGGCCAGGAGCCTGTCGCCCATGAAACCTCCTCGGGCAGGATCCCTTCAGGGAGCGGGTGGGCAGGCCGATGCCCGAATTTGACGGCTTTGGCAAGCGGCCGGACGCCACCAACTGCACGGCACCACGAACCGACGGCTGGTCCGGCCTACAGCCCGAGCTGTTCCCGCAGGACCGTGAAATCGAGATTGGCGTTAATGAGCTGCGCCCCCTGGCGGATCTTGATCTCGTCGCGCAGCTTGTGGCGCATAAGCAGCGTCTCCATCTTCTTGGCCACGGTGTAGGTGTCTTCCCGGACCACGATGATGGGAATCTCCAGCACCTCGGAACGGGTGAGGATGATGTCGTTGGGGTACAGATTGCCGGTCAGCACCAGACACGGGCTGTCGCCCTCAAGGGCCACGAGATGGACGTCGGAGCGGTCGCCGCCGACGATGATGGCGGAATTTTTCTGGCGGCGGAAATGGGTCATGAAGTTTTCCACCTGCATGGTGCCGATGAGAAAACTCTCCACGATGCGGTCGGACTTGTGGTGGGCGCTTATGACCTTGCCGCCGAGCCGGTCGGCCAGATCGGACACCTTGATGGCGCCCATGAGCGGGTCTTTGGGAATGACGCCAAGGACGCGGATGCCCCGGTCGCGCAGAAAGGGCACGATGAGCTTGGTGGTCTCGTCCATGAAATTGGGGGCCACGTCGTTTAAGATGACGCCGGCCAGATGGTCGCCAAGCTGCTCCTTGAGCACGAGCAGATAGTCGTAGTTGAGTTCCTTGGAATAGCGGTCGATGACCAGGGCCTTGAGGTCAAGCTCATGCACCACGCGCACGCCGTCGGCCTGGCAGTAGCGGCCGGTGTGCATCCCGCCGGACCCGCCGACGATGGTCACGTCCTTGCCGGCGCTGACCGTGGCGTAGGCGTCACGGATGGACTCCATGACGTCGCCGACCTGGTTGCGAAAGGCCCGGACCTGGAAATCGTGGGTGGCAATGACCGGGGTCAGTGTCTGCGGCTCTTCGTGCGTGCGTAAAATCCGCTGGACATGGTAGGCGTCCTCGTCCCACAGACGGCCGTCGATTTCCTTGGGCACGGCCCCCACGGGTTTGAGGTAGCCAACCTTGTAGCCCTCTTTTTGCAGGCGCAGGCCAAGGCCCATGACCACCATGTTCTTGCCCGAATATCCGGCCGTCGCTCCCACGTACAATCCAGCCATGCCCGCCTCCTGCTGCGCTTCCACCGGGAAAGCGCTCATGCGCCGACCGTGACCGGGCACGGCGGCGACTGGCCTCAAAATGCCTTCCCCGGCCATGATAATCAAGACAATTGGCCGGGGTTGGCGCAAAAACCGATTCCCTCCCCGCCCCGGGTTGGAATCGGACCCAAGAAAGGCTATGCTGACGCCTCGCCAGCCCCCACCCGAAATCCCCGCCTCTGTGCTCTCGCAGCGCAAAAGCCCATGGAGCCGCCATGCCCGCATCGTCAGTTCCTGCATCGGACCCGGACCAAATTCCGGCCGCACCCGAGACGCCCCGGGCCATTGCCCTTGGCCACGAGTTTGCCGATCCCCGGCTGCTGACCGTGGCCCTGACCCACAGCTCCTTTGCCAATGAGCGCGGCGAGAGCGCGGGCCATAACGAACGCTTGGAATTTTTAGGCGACGCGGTGCTGGAGCTTTGCGTGTCAGAGGAACTTTTTGCCCGGTTCCCCGAGGCCCCGGAAGGCGAGCTGACCTTGCTGCGTTCCCAGCTCGTCAATGAGTCGAGTCTGGCCGCCATGGCCCGGCGGCTGTGCCTGGAAAGCCATGTGCTGCTGGGGCGGGGGGAAGAGAATCAGGGCGGCCGGGCACGGGCGTCGCTTTTAAGCGACGTGTTCGAGGCCGTGGTTGGGGCGATTTTCCAGGATGGCGGCTACGAGGCGGCCCAGGCCTTTGTGGCCCGGGTGTTTGCCGGCTTGTGGCCGGCCCGGCCGGCCGCGCCCAAAGCCAAGGATTTCAAGAGCCGTCTGCAGGAATACACCCAAAAGACCCACAAGACCCGGCCGGTCTATGCCCTGCTCGGCAGCGCCGGCCCCGAACACGACAAGCGTTTCGAAGTGCGCCTGACCCTGCCGTGCGGCCGGGAAGTCCTGGCTACGGAAAAAAGCGTGAAAAAAGCCGAACAGATGGCGGCTCGCATGGCCCTTGAGGCCCTGGGGCAAAATCCCTTGGAGAATGATCCCGCCGACTGAGGCCGTTGCCGTCACGGCGGTGGCGTCAAAATCCCGTCAGGCCGGCGGCGCTTGCGGCTTCGGACCAGGGAGGGATCGCAATCCCGCGATCCACGCCTCCCTGGTCCTTTTCCATGGTACTCGCCTTATCCGTCAGGGTTAGCCGCTGATCAGCTGCATGGCCATCTTGGGCAGCGAGTTGGCCTGGGACAGCATGGCCACGGCCGACTGGGTCAGAATCTGGTTGCGCACGAACTGGGTCATTTCCGTGGCCACGTCCACGTCGGAGATCTGCGATTCGGCCGACTGCAGGTTCTCGGCCTGGATCTGCAGGTTGGAAATGGTGTTTTCCAGGCGGTTTTGCAGGGCACCGAGGTTGGCCCGGATCTTATCCTTGGACACGATGGCCGAAGTGATGGCGTCCAGAGCCTTCTGGGCCAGGTCCTGAGTGGAAATGCTGCGTCCGTCGCGGCCGTTGGCAGCGCCGAGGCCCAGGCCGAAAGCCGAAGCCGTGGAGCAGCCGATCTGCACGTAGTAGTAATCTTCGGAGCTGGCGTTGCCGGTGCCGAAGTGGACCTTGAGCTTGCCCTGGGGCGTCAGTCCGGCCCCGTCGTGCACCGCGCTCGAAAGGTTGCCGTTGAGCAGATAGATGCCGTTAAAATCGGTGGCGCTGGCGATTCGGGTGATTTCCGAGGCCATGGCCTGGTATTCCGAGTCGATGATCAGACGCTGATCCGAGGTGTAGGTACCGGTGGCAGCCTGTTCGGCCAGTTCCTTCATGCGGATGAGCTTTTCATCGATGACCTGCAACGCGCCGTCAGCCGTCTGAATGAGCGAGATGGCGTCGTTGGCGTTGCGCACGCCCTGGTTGAGCGTGGAAATATCCGACCGCATAAGCTCGCGAATGGCCAGTCCGGCGGCGTCATCGGCAGCGGTGGTGATGCGAAGGCCCGAAGACAGGCGGCGGGTCGAAGTAGCCAGGGCGCCATACGAATTGGACAGGTTCCGTGAGGCGTTGGCAGCCATCATGTTGTGATTTATAACCAGGGACATAGAAACCTCCTTGTTGCAACCAGACGATCCGTGTTGGTTTTGCCTTGTTAAAGCACGAGGCGTTCCAAAGTCGTTTTATTCTTTGATTCCGAATAATTACCAACAACGACTTGCCCCCTGGGAAAAAAAGTTCCCCCTCGTTCGCCAATAAAACCGCGCGACACCCCTGCCGAAGCCCTGTTTGCCCGGTCCGGCGTCGCCCGGCAGGCAACCTTTGCCGGGCCCCAAAGCAAACCGCCCCCTGGCCATGACGGCCAGGGGGCGGTTTTGCTTGGCGCGGTCGCGGGCCGGCTTATCGCTTGAGCTGGATGACTTCCGAGAGCATGGAGTCAACGGTGGTGATGGTCTTGCTGTTGGCCTCAAACCCGCGCTGGGTGAGGATCATGCTGACCATTTCCGTGGCCATGTCCACGTTGGAGGTTTCCAGGGTGTTGCCGGAGATGGACCCCACCGAACCGGTATTGGCCCGGTTGGTGGTGCCCTGGCCGGAAGCCAGGGTGGCGGCATAGAGGTTGCTGCCCTGGCGGCTTAGGCCCTGGAGGTTGGTGAAGTTGGCCAGGGCCAGGGCCCACAGCTTCTGGGTCTGGCCGTTGGAGAAGGTGCCGGTCAGGATGCCGTCGGCATCCACCGAGACGCTGGTCAACAGGCCCGAAGTGTAGCCGTTTTGCGAGCTGAACACGGTGGAGGACGATGTTGCGTAGCTGGTGGTCACGGTGCTGTTGACCGTGGTCGTGGCCGGATTGAAGGAGACAAGATTGGCAGGATCGGCAGGGGCGACATTGGCGTCAGCCAGGGTCGAGCCGCCGGCTCCGGCCACGAAGCCGTTCTTGTTGCTCAGGCCAATGTTCAGGGCAATATTGAGCGCACTTGAGGACGTGGTGTAACTCGCGTTGGAGACGGACTTGAAGTTGGCGGTGAACTCCGGGTAGCCGTTGGAAACCTCGGCCGCAGTCCAGTCGGCGGCATTGAACGCTCCGGGAGATGCGCCGCTCGCCAGGGTATAGGAGCTCATGTTTTCGAGACTGCCCGAGGAGTCGAAAGTCATGGTGCCGGTCATGAGCAGGCCCGCGGTTTCCGTGCCGGCGAAAGGCGTGCCGGTGAGATCGACCCGGCCGTCTTCGCTGGGATCGCAGGTGACGGTGTATTCCCAGTAATCCTTGCCGCTCGTGCTGGCGATCTTGTCGTAATACACGGTCAGGGTATGGGGCGATCCGTTCTCGTCGTAGACCTTCATGGTGGCCTGGTAGCCGTAGGCCGTGGCCGGCATGGCCGGGCTGGCCGTGCCGTCCCACTGTTCGGTCATGGCCGAGTAGTAATCGGTGCCGGCTGTGCGGATATTCTGGCTCGTCGTATCGGAATCGAGCTGGGTGACCATGGTCATGCTGGAGGTGGCCTTGGCCGGGCTGGTGAACTGGGTCAGGCGAATGTCCTGGATCTCGCCGGTCACCGGCACCTGGCTCAAAACCGTTCCGGCCGCGGCCGCCGCATCGATGCGGTCCTGGTCCACCTTCCACCCCTGGACGGCCAGGCCCTGGGGACTGGTCAGATAGCCGTCGGAGTCGAAGCTGAAGTCGCCGGCCCGGGTGTAGTAGTTGGTGGTGTTGCCGGTGTTGAGCATCTTGCCGTTGGACCCGACCTGGCTCTTCTGCTTGACCATGAAAAAGCCGTTGCCGCTAATGGCCATGTCCAGGTTCTCACTGGTGGTCTCAAGGCCGCCCTGGGAATAATCCGACACCACCGTGCCCACGCGCACGCCGCGGCCGACCTGCTTGACGCCGGCGGCGGTGCCGATATCGGCGCTCATGAGATCCATGAAATCGGTTCGAGCACCCTTGAAGCCTACGGTGTTGACGTTGGCCAGGTTATTGCCAATGGTGCTCATCTTCGTCGAGTTCGCCAGCAGGCCCGATACACCGGACCACATGGATGTTCCTAATCCGACTCCCATAACAGCCTCCTTTCCTTATCCTTCCCCGTCGGGCTAGGAAGTGGTCTCGTCTGAGCTCGACGAATCTACAACATTGGTGATGTCGGTGAAGGCCACGTAGCGGCCGTTGCCGATATCGAGATAGTATGTGCCGCTGACCTGCTGGATGCCGCTGACGACGCCGGTCATGGTGGATGTGACCTTCATGACGTCGCCATCGGCGTTGGTGGCGGTAACGGCCACCTGATACTGCCCGTCATCCAGCTTGTTGCCGTCGTAATCCTTGCCGTCCCAGGTAAATTCCACATCGCCGGCCTTCGTGGCTCCGAGGTCCACCGTGCGCACGATGTTGCCGCTGCTGTCCAGGACGTTGACCATGCAGGTGGAGGCATCCTCGGGCAGCGAGAAGGTCACCGAAGTGGCTTCCCCTTCCGTGAGGCTGACCGCCGTACCCGTGGCTTCGATGGTCTTGCCGATAAAATTGACTGCGCCGAGGAGCTGCTGTTCCTGGCCGATGGTGGTCAGGCCTTCAATGCCGGAGTTGATCTCGGTGAGCTGTTCGAGACTGGAGAACTGGGCCAGTTCGGCCACGAATTCCTTGTCATCCATGGGATCGAGGGGATCCTGGTACTGCAACTGGGTCACAAGCAACTGCAGGAAGGCGTCCATCCCCAGCGAAGACGTGGAGGAGTCCTTCGTCGTCGAACTGGCGGTGCTGGCCGAGGTGGAGGCAAGAAGACTGTTGACGTAACTCATGGCCTACTCCGTTATCAGGCAAAAAGGTCGAGGCCGGCGGCGCGGGCAGTCATGGCCCCGGGTATGGCGGCGCTGTCGAAGTCAGTTGCGGCGGCTTCCCGGGCCAGGCGCACCGAGGAGCGGATACGCTCCTGGGCCTCGCGCTGTTCGCGGGCTTCATTGTGGCGCTCGGGGCTGTCCCAGCCGGCCTGCTTGTCCTGGGCCAGTCCGGTCTGCACATCGAGCTTGGTGACCTTGAAGCCCTGATCTTCCAGGGTCTGCTTGATCTTGGCTGCCTGTTCCTGCAGCACGGCCGCCGTGTCGGCGTTGTCAGCGGTAATGACGGCGCGGACTTCCTTGTCCTTGACGGAAAGGGTCACCGAAACCGGGCCGAGTTCGTCCGGGCTCAGGTTGACGGTGAGCTGTTTGGCTTCCTGGGCGACACCCTTTAAAATACCGGTCTCGACCTGCCGGGCCACCCGGGCGGCCAGGGCCGGATCGAGGATCTTGCCCGACTGGTTGGCCGAAGACGTCTTCAGGGCATCCATGGCGGCCATGGCCGGCGTGGTCTCGGCGGTCTGGGCGATCTGGCTGGTGGCGTCGGCCTTGCCGCCGAAGCGGATCTTGCTCATGAGTTCAGCCATGGACCCGTCCTGGCTGCCCTGGCCAAAGGCGTTCTCGCCGGATGCACCCTGCTGGCCGCCGGAGAAATTCGTGGTTGTCTGGCCGGTTGCGGCCTGGGTCACGGTGGCTGCCTTGGGCGTGGGCACGGTGGCGGTGTCGGGCTGGGCCGTCTGTTGGGCGGCCTCGCCGGTTTGACCGGTGAGCACCGCCTGCTCGGCGGCCACCGCTCCGGCCTTGCCGGCCAGTTCGGCGGTCACGGCCGAGTGGGAAGCGTTGGCCTGCGTCGTCTGTGCACTCGCTTCGCCAGCCACCGTCGCCGTGCCGGCACCGGTCGGGTCCGTGCCCTGGTTCAGGCCCTGCCCGGCCAGGGGGACATCGGCCAGGGCATCGAGTCCGGAACCGCTCTCGCCCTGCTCATTGCTCATGGCCACGATCTGGCCGGCCTTGCGGGCCACATCGTCCTGGTGCAGATCGGAATTGCGGTTTGTGGCCTCGCGCTGCCAGGCATTGGCCAGGACCGAGGATGCGGCGTCGCGGAAATCGGCCAGCGCCTGATTTTCCTTGCCGATCTGGGCCGCCAGTTCGTTTTTGACCAGCCCCATGGCGCCAACGAGCCCCTGGCCGGACAGTCCGGCCTCGGCCCCGGCCTGGGTGAACAGGGCGGCCAGCCGGGACTGGGCGTCTTCGGACAGATTCATGGACCGGCCCAGGGCAGTCATTTCCGAGGCATTGAGGCTAAACGACTCGTTGCTTGAAAGCGTGTCGAGCTTGCCGTTGATGGAAGACCACACCGACTGGGTTTCGCCCCGGGACAGGGCGTCGATCATCTGCTGCGACTCGTCCTGGGTGAAACCGAGCTTGCCAAAAAGGCCGAGCAACTGGACCTGGTCGTCGTTGGCGATGGCCTTTTTCCCCGACTTTTCGGTGGTGGCGACCTTCTTTTCGACTTCGGTCATGAGCTCGCCCCAGGTCAGGCCCGTGCCGTCGCCGGCCCGATCTTCCATGGCGTCGAGTTCGGCGTCGGTGAATCCCTGGTCCTTGAGTTCGGGGCGCAGGGCGGCAATATCTTCCCGGGTCATGGGGAGCTTCTTGAGGTCTTCATCGCTGGGAGCGGCGGCGGCCTGGGCCACCTCTGTGGATTCCCGGTCCTCGGACAGGGTCGTTGCGGCGGAGCTTATGGAGGAACCGGCCCGGGCGCTATCGAGCATACTGGCGAAAAGGGCCGTCTGGCGGCTGCCGAGTCCGGCGCTGCCCGTCAGGGCGGCATCGGTTGTGGCGCTTGCGCTGCGGCTTTGGATCAGGGGAAGAATTTGCATACCGGGCCTCCTGCCGGAACCAGACTACAAGACCCGTTCCAAATAAAAAAAACGCGCTATGGCAGGTGGTTGCCAAAGCGCGTCAAAGCCATGGGGAGTTTTTTTCCGGTTGGTCAGCCGGCAAAGAGGGAGGCGGTGCGCTCAAGCAGGGTCAGACAGGCCAGACGGGAGGCCCGGTCGCTGTCGCTGTTTTGCAGCAGCCGTTCGAGATAGCCGGCCAGGGGCCGGACTCCCGGAGCAAAAGCAGCGGCAAAGGAGGCATCGGGAATGCTCCCTCGGCGCACCTCGCGGCCAAGGGACGTGCCCAGACGGGCCAGCCCCCGGGCCAGGGCGGCATGGAGGGCGCCCTGGCCGGCGGCCAGGGCCGTGGCTGCCCCGCGCGGCACCTCCGCATCCCACAGGCCGAAAAAATGGCCGAAGGCCGCCCGCCAGAATTCACCGACCAGCTCCCGCGCGTCGGCCCCGGGGCCGGCAGACGGCGAAAGCGGCTCCAGCCGGCGCAGACCATGGGCGTCCGTGGCCGTGCGCAACAGCTCAAAGCCCGGAATATGCGCCCCGGCCAGCCGGGCATCCTCGCCCCGGGCCAGCCGGGCCGCCACATAGGCCACCCGGGCCGGATCAAGCCTGTCCCGGCAGACCACCGCCTCCCGGAAGCAGCCCCAACAGCCCCGGCAGGACAACTGCGGGCGCAGGATGAAATGGCCGGGCTGGTAGGGACCGGTCTCGTGGGCGCTGACCGGCCCGACAGACAGATTGAGCACCCGCCAGCCGGTCCAGGCGGCCAGATGCATGGGACCGGTATCCGGGGTGACGAGCAGATCCATTTGCTGGCCCAGCATGGCCAGTTCCTTAAGGCCCAGCCGGCCGCAAAGGTTGGAGACCGGGACTTTGGCCAACCGGGCCGCTTCGGCCCCCAAGCCAACCTCTCCGGGGCCGCCAAGCAACACCGGCACCAGTCCCCGGCGCACCAGCTCCCTGGCCAGGACAGCAAAAAAGGCCGGGCCAGGGCGCTTCTCCGGCTGGCTGGCCCCCAAGAACAGACCCACCTTGCGCCGCCCCGGTCCGCCCTGGCGCGGGGCCGGCCAAGTCGTCCCGGCCATCAGTGCGGCCGGGACCAGATCCAGGGCGTTTAATTCCGCCCAGTGGTAGCGGCTGTGGCGATTGAGGTGGACGACCGAGGCCCGGTAGAGCTGCCAGTCGCCGCGCACCCGAACGACGCCGGCGGCATCGGCCACCGGCCCAAGCCGGGTCTCGGCCGGGATCTCGCCGGCCAGCCGGGCCGCTTCGGGGCGGATGCCCAGGTTGACGACCACACTGTGTTCCCGGCCGCCAAGGCGCTCCCGGGCGCGCTCCAGGGGCACATACTCGGCCGTGGGGCTGATCGCCGACAAGGCGCCGGCAAAGGAGGCCTCGGCCACCACCGTCACCGGCCGGCCGGGATGGCTGCGGGCCAGCCAGAGCAGCAGCGGATAGGTAAGGATCAGATCCCCCATACGCTGGGTCTGGATGACGGCAATGGGCCGGGTGTCGGCGCTAGCGGCCACGTCCGCCCTCCCCGTCAGCCCGGCCCGGCTCGCCCGGCCCCTCAGACGGCGCGGCCGGCCGGCCGGACAGGGAGGCCTCCTTGGCGGCACAATCGGCAGCCAGGGCGGCAAAGGCCGTGTCGGCAGCAGCGGCAATGGCCGCATCGTCATACTTGCCGTGCAGTTTGAGCTGATTGGCAAACCCCTGGCCCCAGCCTGCCCCGCCGACATGGCCCGAAGCACCGGTGGCCTTGGCGTGCAGGACCGTCAGATGGCCCCAATAGTACGGCGTTTTGCCGGACAGGAGCAGGCGCACGTCGTGGTCAAGGTCGTCGTACTGGGTGGGGGAAAAGCGGAGGTCAAAGCCGCCAAGGCCGGCCAGGACCGATCCGGCAAAAAGATGGCAGCAGCCGGTCACCGAGGCGCACGACCGGGCCAGGCCAAACTGGCCCCAGTCAGGCGAAGAAAGCCACGGCCGGGCCAGTTCAAACCCCCGGCCAAGCATCCCCGGCTCCCGGGGCGTGGGGAGCATATGGGCGTCGCCGGACTGGACATAGGCCGGGGCGGCAAGGCCGCGCACCCGGCAGCCCCAGACCCCGGCCCCGGGACAGGCGGCCACGGCCGCGCCAAACCGGCCCAGCCAGTCCGGCGGCACAAGGGCGTCGTCGTCAAGGTAGGCCACAAACCGGCTGGCCCGCACCTCGGGCAAGGCGGCCAGCCAGTTGCGGGCGGCTGGCGCGCCGATGTTGACCGGCAGGCGCACGGTCAGAAGGCGCTCGCCGAACCGGGCGGCCGCGCCGGCCAGGACGGCGGCCACGGCCGGACCCGGACTGCCGTTGTCCAGCACCACCAGCCGCGCCCCCTGGGCATAGGTCCAGTCGGTCGCAGCCAGAGCGTCCAGGGTCCGGGCCAAAAGGACGGGGCTGTTGTAACAATAGACCAGGACGGCCACGGAGCCGGGCAGCGGAACGGTCTGCCGGTCCAGGCCGGCGGCCACGTCGGCAAACCGGGCCGCCAGCAGGCGGTCAAAGGGACGAAGGCGCAGGGCTGCGGCAAATTGTCCCAGCGCCGCCTCGCGCCCGCCCTGGGCAAGTTGGGCCTCGGCCAGCCGGAAGGCGGCCGCGCCATTTGGCCGGTCGGTCGCCGCCAACCGCAGATGGGCCTCGGCCTCCCCGGCCCGGCCGGCCAGCAAGGCCAGTTCGCCGGCCACCAGGCGACCGGGACCGACCAGAACACCCCCCAGGCCGGCAAAGGCGGCCTCAATCTCCCGGGTGTCGGACCCGGCCGGCAGCATGGGGGCAAAGGTGGCCAGCCGGGCCAGGACGCCGGCATCGTCCGGGGTTTTATGATGCCGGGCCAGCAGGTAGGCCACCATCCGGACAATGTCGCGCCGGGCGGCCAGCCGGTCGAAATACGGTTCCGGTTCGGCCGGGGAGGCGGCAGCCGCCACCGCCGCCGCTGCCTGCCCGGCCGGGGAGGCCGTTCCCAGGCGGGCGGCAACCAGCCGGGCGGCAGCCGCGTCAAAGGGCGCATCCTGCCACACGGCCAGGGCCAGGGCGTCGGCCAAAGCCCCCTGCCCGGCGGCCAGGGCGGCGTCCCGGACCGGAACCAGCCCGGCCCCGGTGCCGCCGATGGCCAACAGGCGGGCCAGCTCCCGGGGCAGAGTCGCGGCAAGCCCGGTCATGATCCGGCCCCGGGATCGAAGGTGGCCCGCATGACGGCAAAAAGCTCGGTCATGCGGCGGGGATAGGTGTGCTCGGCCAAAAGCCGGCGCTGCCCGGCCGCGGCAATGCGCTCGCGGGCGGCCGGGTCGGCCAGATAGCGGGCCACCAGTTCGCCGACTTCTTCGGGGTGGCTGTAGACCACCACCTCGCGCCCAGGCTCAAAAAGCCGCTCCATTTGCCGTCTGGCGTCGGTCAGAAGAAAGGCCCGGCAGGCCGGCACGTCAAACACCCGCTGGTTGACGGCCCCCTTCATCTGCAGGCTGGTGGCGTTGAAATTGATGTCCGAGAGCGGATAAAAATCCGGCAGTTCATCATAATAGGCCAGCTCGGATTGGTAGCGCCAGTCCCGGCCCTCGCCGGCAAAGGTCTCCCGCCAACCCGGATCGCCGACCAGGATCGGCTGCCAGGGCAGGATGCGGCCGACGCAGTCGGCCCGGTAGCGCCGGGTGGATTCCCAGATGACGGCGGTGGCATAGGCCAACTGGCGCTCGATGCCACCCAGAGCCGTATAGGCCGGGAGCAGATCCGGCCGGGCCGTAGCGAGATGCTCGCGCACGGTGCGGGCGTCTGACACGCCAAAGGATACGGCCAGTTCGCCAAAGGCCCCGGCCAGAAGCGGCGGCGGCGCGGCAGCAGCCAGACGCAGGCGGGTCTTTCGCGTCATTGAGTTGCCGACAAAAGACACCCGTGTGCGCCAGGGATGGCTTGCCGGCAGGGCCGGACGCGAACAAAACCGCGTCTCGTCGGCAGCCAGGGGCAGATAGTGGACATGGGGAAACCCGGCAGCGGCCAGGGGCGCAATGCTGTCGGCGTCCCAGGTGAAAAGGACGGTGTCGCGGGTGGCAGCCGGGGCATAAAGCGGCAGCACCAGCTCCGGGCTGTCCACGAACCACGAGGCGAGCGGCAGGCGCAGGGACTCAAGCAGTGCAAGCAGCACGCCCTGGCGATCCACGCCCAGATGGTTGACGGTCAGGACGAAATCGGGCCGGAAATCGGCCACGGCCCGGCGCAGCATGGCGATGAAGTCGTCACGGTCAAGCTCCGGGCCGGTTTCGAGGTAGTGGCAGGGCGCGCCCAGACGGGTACAGGCGGCCATGACCTCGCCCAGCAAAAAGAGCTTGTTGGTCAGGCACAGCACGCGCGGCAAGGCGTTTTGCCAGCGCGGCGGGCGCGAAATGGGTTGCGGGGCCGGTGCCAGGGCTGCAGCCAGCCCGGCAAAATAGGCCGGATGCAGGCGGCGCTGGACCGGATGCGGCGAGAGCGTCCAGGAAGACAGGCCGCAGGCGGCGGCAAATTCACGGATACAATCCGCAGCCCGAACCGGGTCGGCCTCGTCGAGCCATAGCGCCCCGGAATCGCCGGCCAGGCGGTCGGCCGCACCGGTCAGGGCCGCAATGGCCGGGTCGCGGTCCACCACAACCACCGGCACACCGGCCTCCCGGCACAGGCTGGCGGCCAGTCCCAGGCCGGCACCCAGAAAGACCGGCAGGCCGCCGCCGGCCATGGCCGCTTCGGCCCGTCCCCGTTCGGCAGCCGGGCCATGCCGGCCGCCCAGGGTCCAGGTCTTGCCGCCAACCCGAAGCAGCACATCGGCAACAACCCCGTCCGCCACCACCGGCGTTGCCGCATAGGCCGGCGAAGCTTCGGAGGGATCGGACCTAACCACACACTCCGGTAAGCGCCGTCTCGTCCGGCAGCACCGTGAAAAAGCCGATCAACTGCACCAGACCCAGGGTCTTTTCCACGGCCGGGCTCAACTGGTAGAGATAAAAAGATTTGCCGGCGCTTTTCATGCGCGTGTTGACGGAGACCAGAAAGCCGATGCCCGAAGAATCCATGAACGGCACGGCAGAAAGGTCGATGATCACCGTGCTCACATCGCCCTCGCCCAGTTCCGCGTCCAGGCGACGCTTGAGGTCGGTCGTCATCTCCAGCGTAATTTCACCGGTGTACTTGAGCAGCAATGCGCCGCCCTCGCGCCGAATCGTCAGGTTTTCCACAGCGCCGCCCCTATGTCTTTATGGATAAAGACCACGTTTTCCCTGTCCCGGCGTTTGACCTGACAGTCGTTGGCCAACATGCGCATGATATACAGTCCCCGGCCGCCCTCGGCGTCGGGGCCGGGATTTTCAAACCGCACCCCGGAACCGAATCCCCGGCCCCAGTCCACGATTTCCAGTTCGATCCAGATTCCGGGATTGACCACCAGACGGACTTCCAGCGGTCCCGGCTCGCCCCCGTAGGCATGGCGGCAGACGTTGGCGCAGGCTTCGGTCAAAATGATGTCCAGATCGTGCAGGATGTCGCTGTCGGCGATATACACGGCCAGATGGTCCACCACTTCCTTGGCCAGCCGCCGGCTGTCCCCGGGATGGGATATTGTCTGAAAGGTCTTGCGGGTCACCGCGCGTTCCATGCCATACTCCGGGGCCGGCCCGACTGGGGGTCGCGCCTTGCCACGGTTAGGGTTTGCGCCGAAAGGCCGGGCTGCGTCAAGAGGCTCGGGCAAAATCGGCGCTGTTACGGGTTGTGGGTGCCGAAGCCTCGCGAACACACAAAAAGATAGGCCGCATTGCCGCCCGTGTGCGCCTAATACTCCATATAGGTGGCCTTGCTGGCCTCTTTCTCCGACACCGACACACTCACCAGCGCGACCGGCTCCTCGGCTATGGCCGCCTCAAGCCGACGGTAGATATAGCGGGCCAGATTCTCCGACGACGGATTTTCCAGCGCAAACGCCGGCAAATCATTCAAATGCCGGTGGTCGAGCTCGCCCAGAATCTGGCGCAACCGGCCCCGCAGCACCTTGAAATCCACCAGATATTCCACCTTGGGATCAAGCCGCTCGCCCTCAACCACAGCCTCGACGCCGAAGTTGTGGCCGTGCAGATTCTCACACGGCCCCTCATAGCCCCGCAAACAATGCGACGCGCAAAATCCCTCAGTCACCGTCAGCCGCCACCGGCCCTTACGACTTTCCATGCAATATGCCTCCGGCGGCCAGGAGGGACGCTGTCCCTCCTGGACCTCCCTGCCAGGAGAGGCTCTGCCTCTCCTGGACCTCTCCGCCGGGGGGGATCATCCCCCCCGGACCCCCTGTACGGGGTGGTTTACGATTGTGCCTGGCCCCCACTGTTTCCAGAACCGCCCGGCTCCACCGGCAGAATAACACCTGTCCCGCCATTCAAAAATTCGCCCCCTTGGGGCGATGGCCTTGTGGGGCGCGTTGCGGGCGGCCGGGCTTGGACG
>NZ_MLBG01000062.1 GCF_001936595.1 Desulfovibrio sp. DV | reverse complement strand
TGATACATCGTGATGTTTTGCGTAACCGTATTGATTGCAGGTGTTGATTCTCAACGTCAACATCACTTAAGTCAAAAATTTGCGTCCTAAACATTAACTTGCCAAATGGAGGTGCTATGAAAGATTTTACGAAAAAAATTGTCTTTTTCTTGAGCGTCGCAGTCACAGCTTTTGGATTTACTCCAATTTCTGCTTCTGCCAATCACGGCAATGCTTTGATCGGATCTAATGTTTTTACTTCTGGGAACATTAAAGAGGTTAAGCCTCTTCAGTTGGACAAGGCAGTTGAAGATTCTAAGTCAGGCTCATTTTTACAGTTGGCTGGACATCATTCGCATTCGTCCCATGCTTCGCATTCTTCGCATTCCTCGCATAGGTCTGGGTATTAAGTTCGAGGGGCTGAATGATAACACTTCATTTGGCCCCTATTCTTTTAGAAGTTGATTAATCTAGACTAAAACTGCATGTTTTAAAAAGCCCAGATAAGTATACGTCGTTCTGCTATTGCAAAATTCTGTTCGTTAATTATTGCATCTCATCATCGCTCTGCCGCCAAAGGTCAATAAAAAGTTTACGATCTTCGCTAAAACGTCTCTGAGACCAACTAGCCCAGCCTGTTTGTCCTGGTCAGGGTGCAAGCGCCCACCACCCTCAGGATCTATTCTGTTAGCCTTGATGACCAGGAGACGATAGTGGGCTGCCCCTTGCCTCGGTTGGCGGGGGTGATTGTCGTTGCCATGCTGCCTCGGGCTTGGCATAAACGACCGCATAGTCTTTCAGCCAATATGATCCAGACACGGGGTAATGATGCACAGGGCCATGATCATGATCCGATCTTTTGCCTTCCTGCTTGTCCTTGCTCTTCTTCCTATCCCCTCTTTGGCGGCAGACTCCTGGCAGGGAAAGGTCGTCAACGTCCTCGACGGCACAACCTTGGACATCGCCAAGCCAGATGGGCAAATCGAACGGATCAGGCTCTACGCAGTCATAGCACCTGTTTCTGGGAATCCCCTTGGATATGATGCGCGGCGGCGAACAACCTCATGGTGCTATCAGTGGGGAGACGTAGCCGAGGTCTTGCCCATCTACCAAGAACCAACCGGCCAAGTCGTCGCACGAGTGATTGTCGGGCAGGAGGATTTAGCCGGTGTCCTGGCGAAAGCCTGCCTCGCTTCAATCAATATGAGAACCTGCAAAAAACGGCAGACGGTGGAATGCGTGTCTTGGCATGCCTGGGAGCTTCAATGCCGGGATGAGCAAAAAGGATTATGGGCAAATAAAGATCAATGAGCTCGGGGTGATATCATGATGAGACTTTTTCTGACGCTTGCCTTGGTTCTGGTCCCTGCATTATCCTTCGCCGTCACGGATCAAGAGGTCCGGGACATGATGGTCAAGGAGTCGATTAGTTCCTACCCTGGCAATTGCCCATGTCCCTACAACACCATGCGGAACGGTAGGAGTTGTGGCGGGAGAAGTGCCTACAGCCGACCGGGTGGCCGTGCTCCACTCTGTTACCCCAAGGACGTCACCGACCCAATGGTCAAGGCGTACCGTGCGCAGCATAATTTGAAATAGCCCGCACTCAACATCGTGTAGCCTGAAGTTGTTTTGGACAGGAGGCGGTATGAAACTTTTCTTGTTATTACTCACATGCCTTATTATCTCTGCGAATAATTCTTTTGCTGAAGATGCGCCTAAGGACACTCAAGCGAATGACAAAGGTGTTCAGTTAAAGAATAAATCTGAATTCAAATCATCCCCCAAGCTTGGCTATCATAGCAATAACCCCGGCGATGAGGACAAAGGCCTTGGGAATCTTAAACCGCTTCTAGATCAGACTTTGGGGAACAATAAAGATAGCTCGCCAGGAGGGGTTGTAATGCCAAATGCTGGCACGTATAAGTTTTAAGGTGTAAAATGAAAAAAATATTCATCGCAATTTGTTTCTTGTCCATTTGTGCAACGTCTTATGCATACGACCTGACCCTCAAAGACACTCCTGTCAGCATTTATTTCAGCCCCAAGGGTGGCGCACAGCAAGCTCTTGTTGACGCCATTGGGACGGCCAAGGAGTCGATTTACGTCCAGGCGTATTCATTTACTTCAGCCCCTATCGCAAAAGCACTTATCGATGCAGCCCAACGCGGGATAAAACTCGAGGCAATCTTAGACAAGAGTCAACGAAAGGCGACCTATACCGGGGCTACGTTTCTCAAGAATGAAGGCATCCCCGTCTGGATTGACGCCAAGCATGCCATCGCGCACAATAAGGTGATGATCATTGACGGTGCAACTGTGATCACTGGGTCGTTTAATTTTACCAAGGCCGCCGAAGAGAAGAATGCTGAGAACCTACTGATCATTCGAGACTCCGGCCTAGCCAAGCTCTATCTGGAGAATTGGGAACGGCATCGGGCGCATTCTGAGATGTATTAAAAAGCCATCCATAAATTGATATCTGGTGAAGCTTGAGTGTGGAAAGTATGCGTTCCCTGGGTTTTATCGACTCAACCAAACAACCTGCAAGAGGTAACTAATGGGCAAAGTTTATATTAAAGACGGCGTTGTTTACATTAAATTTAACGATAGCTTAGCACCCTACGAAATCGACGTAGATCGCTGCGATAGCTATCCCAAGATCGTCCATTGGATTGCCCACTTGTCGGAAAAATCATGGTGCACATCTGATATAATTAGTAGCTTCATAGATACGGTGTGTGGACATCACGGATTAAATCACCACAACGACGGCGCATCATAGCATTCGCGGGACTACTGTATTTCCAAGCATCCTGTAAAAAAAGCCCACGCCGACCACTTTAACATGGAAGACGTGGGCTTCTTGTTTTGAATCTAAGCTATTTCTTGTTGCCCTTGGTCTCTTTAGCTTCGTCAACAGCCTTCAGCAACTCAAGAATGCCAATATTCTTTTCTTTCGCGGTCGCAGCAAGCGATTTCATGTCGTCAAAACCATTGTCCATAACAAACTGAGTGACATCCCCGCGCTTAATTCCAAATTCCTTCATGATCATCTGCATCTGCTTAAGGGGATTGTCTTCGCCAGTAAGCGTTTTCCTGGCAATCTTGATAGACATATCTTTCTTCGCGACACCATACTTTTTCATGTACTCTTCGCGAGTAAGATCATGGGACGCAAGGTGCTTCGTTCCTAAAACCTTAAACTCTACCCCGCACTCCGCGCACTTGACACCTTTCTTGGTCTTCACATGCTGAGGAGCTTCAATCTGCTTCATCGGCTCAACTTCTACGTCAATCACAGGGCCGCAGCTCAGAGAAATCAATTTCTCGTAAATGCTCTTTGTGACTACTTCGAGTTCGCTGAAATGGACTTTCCCATGTCGAAGCTGGTCTTTCGCCAAGTTCAAAGCTTCTGCCCAAATTTCTTTATCGACCATGATTAGCTCCTTAGTGTCTGGATGAATAAATTGGCAGATAGCTTTCTGATATTGTCTTGTCAAATGAAAAGAGATTTATGTTAATCAGCTTTGGCTGTTAATTGATCACCTGCTTCTGCCTCCGTCGGGGTGGCTCGTTGCCCCTTGCCCCACGTGTCCCCGGACACCCCCTGGATTCGCGTCCTACAGCCCCTTCCTGGGGCTTCCCTTGCCCAACCCTCCCCTTGGTCCCCGCCATGGGCAAAACCCAGGAGAATCCCACTCCAGCCCAATGTCCGATTCAGCCGGCGGCGCTGCCAATTGCCCCGGCCTCCCCCGACAGCTGCCCAGCCCCGTGACCGGCTCCATGGCCCAGGCTATCCTTCCATGGTCCCCGATCTCCTGGATCACGAGGTGAGCATGCCGAACGAAGCAGAATCAAACGACAAGACGCACGAACTGATTGAAGAGATCATTCAGCGGTTTCAGCCTATTGAACACCTTTTTGACGTGATGGGTGCGGCAGACTCAGGAGTACAAGGAGTGTTTGTGCGGAGGTGGGCAGAAATAGGAACGCAGCTTGCCACAAGTTTTCGGGAACGCCTCGATCAAATGGTTGTTACATCCAATAGTAACGACTGAAATAACGATTCATTAAACCGCTTCATGGAGGTTAAACATATGTGGCTTTTCAAATTTTTAGCTGGAGTTGCCTTTGGTACTGTAGCTGGTGCAGTCCTCAAGATGATCACCAGTGGTGGTGGCGTGATCGTTGGTCGTGAAAATGTTCGAAACGCAATTGAAAATGAAGAACGAAACCTTCGTGGACGGTTCGATAATTTGAAGGTCACCGAGAACGACCCGAAGTTTTACGAGTAGCCGCGAACTTGCCATATAGGGAGGATACCCAAATGGACCAGGACTGGAATGTCATCTTCAGCTACATGCGGGGTAGCTCCAAGACTCTTCCTTCTCCCCAGCACCCCTGACCGGCTCCATGGCTCGGGCTATCCTCCCTCCTTGGACCAATTATCTCCGGATCACGAGGTGAGCATGACGACAGAACTAGAAGCCAACGACAACCCTCGCGGGACGATTGAAGAGATCATTCAGCGGTTTCAGCCCATTGAACACCTTTTTGACGTGATGGGCGCGGCAGACTCTGGAGTACAGGGAGTCTTTGTACGGAGGTGGGCAGAAATAGGAGTGAGCTTAGCAACGACTTACAGGGAATATCTTGATCAGATCGCTGCCGCTTCAAAAGGCCGTAACTGAATGTGTTTCGAAAGACGAGGCAACAATACTATTCGGATAGTGCAACAAGTATTTTAAGTATTTTCGATTTGTCACTTGGGGACGCGGACTGAATAATACCTATCGCGAGTTCTTCAATCACTTCGGTCGTAAGCACATCAATTTCCAGGTCGAACAACTTCATCAAGGATACATCCAGGGCCATTGACAAGTTGTGGAGGCTTTCCAGGGTGGGGTTGCCCCTTCCCCTCTCGATTTCCCCCAGGTGCTTCAAGGATAAGTTTGCCATTTCAGCTAATTGGAGTTGAGTCAACTCGGCCTTCTTCCTAAGAGCCTGAATTCTTTTCCCTAATATTTCGTGTATGTTAGGCATCGCTCCCCCCGAATACCAATACGTAACAGGCGGCAGGGGGCGAACCAGATGATGCGCCTTTTTTTCTTGAAAACAGGTACTATATAACCTATTTCAAGTGTGGGCCATTGGTCCACGGCGGCGGCCCCTTCGGAAACCAGGGAGCCTGGGTGCATTGGGTTATTGCTGTCAGCGGCCGGCTCAACGAGCCCGCCGGATGATCACCCCATGGAGCCACCCTGTAATCAGGTAATGAAACGATTTCACCAGCAGGAAGGCGTTTTGCTAATTGCAAACCCTGGCAAATCCAAAAGGAGATGATGATGCCCAAGAATCCTTATGACGATGGTTACAGGGAAGGCTACAAAGACGGATCTAAGGGTGAATACGGTAAAGGTGGAGACAAGAATCCACATTCAAATCTTAACGACTCCATGTCCTGGGATGACGGTTATTCAAAAGGACATATCAATGGCACACATGGACACGGGAGCAGCGGACCCAAGAAATAGATCATATTGATACTTACGCGCTTTATTGTTTATACAATTTTATCGAAGCGCGTTGAACTGATAGACTGCTCCGCATTTTTTAGGTTTTTTTGAAACCAACGCTACTAACCTCATCGGAGACCGCCATGGTTATGATCTTTAGTGATCGTCCTAAGTCTGCGCCAACTCAAGAAGAACTTGAGGCTAAACGAAAAGAACAGGAGAAAGGCCAGCAAGGACTGATCGAAAATATGAAAAAGATCGCACCTGATAATAGGTGTCCTGCTTGCGGAGGCCTTGGGGGAACATTCTCTCAGAATGTCTTTAAAAAATGCTCAAACGTTGAATGCGAAAACGGTCATGTACCAATGCGAAGGCCACCAAACGAAATTACTCACTGTTGTATTAAATGCAACTCGTTGGTGCAAGGATCAAATATATGTCCAGCCTGTAAGTCAACTTGGTGAACAATAGGAGCTTCATATTTTACATAGATTGGGAGAATGTCTGTCCGATGTTCTCCCACCTATATTTCTTGGCGCGATGTTAACGCAAGTGTCTTCTTAATTAATCGTAAAATTTGTCGCATATCAACGCCAAGAGACAATCATTACGCGCACAGGAAACTAAATTCAATTTTGTTGATTTATGCTTTTCCAGAGACTAGGGCAACTCGCTTTCACACGTTGCCCTGTTAACTTGTCCATTTAACAAAGGAGAGGTGTAATGTCGAGGTTGATTTCTCGCGCAAGAGTTAAACAGTGGCACAAAGTACTCAACATTGCTATGCTCATTGTCATTGCGATGTTGACCACACAGACTATGGCTCAAGCAAAATCATTGGACATCCTTGACATCCTCTCCGGTGGTTTTGAAGCCGGGGACACAATTTCTGCCCCTGTCGTTGTTGATTTAAAGACCGTAGAAGCACCCAAACAAGCTTTGAAGTATAGCGGTACGGGTGGAATAAAAACAACGGTAGAAATGCCAATACCCACCACAGCGACTTCAACAGCTTCCTTTGATGGAAAATCGACGACGACAGCACTAGCACCAAAAACGTCCAAGAAGACAACTGAGGAAGACGATCTTGATTTCACTACTTCCTCCAGCAGCATCAGTGGCACCCACGCAAGCACTTCTCTTTTTGGAAATTTTAGTTTTCCCTCATGGGGTTCAAATTCGTCTTCAGTTGCCTATACGACTGATACGGCAAGCCTTCGCTCTTCGTTGAATACACCTGAAGTAGCATTGTCATATATGAGTACTAATTTTACGTACTCTAACCATGATGGGAACACGCCTTATACTCCTGAGACTTTCAACTATTACAAAACTGGTGACTGCAAGGATTACGCTACCTTCTTTGGGTGGGCGCTTGCTGATGACGGATGGCCAGTCTATACGTATGATTATCAATATGCCTCAAGCTCCGGCCACGTCATAAGCGTATATCAAGGTTCAGACGGGAACTGGTACGCCCAGAGCAACTCGTCTTCCATTGGACCGGTTTCGAGTGCTCAGGATGCATTCGCTCAAACGATGCCCTCGGGTGGCACACTTGGATCGTATCGGGAATTTGCTCAAGGATATACCGGCGCGTATTCCTGGAAGTAAGTAGACGCTGACTTCGAATCACGGGAGGCGACCAAGTTTGCCTGGAGTCTCCCGTGACCTCCCCTCCGGCCCCAGGATATCCTCCTAGGAATTCATCATAATTCCAACAGGGAGGAATGCCAAATGGACCAGGACTGGAATGTCATCTTCAGCTACACGCGTAAACAGGCCATTGAGGATGGGGTGTTGATCGACGTCACCGAGCAAGCAAATCAACTTGGCTTCAAGGTGAATACCGTCGTCACTGATCATCTCTATGGTGATTACCTGACACCGCCGGCTGGCCTGGAAGGCGAAGGTCAATCCGTCGAGGGGCGGCTTCATGATCTTCTCTTCAAAACACTTATCGCCGCTAAGACCTTTGGTGCCAGGGATCGTGTCAATTTTGACGTGCTGTTCCTGATGTCGCCGGGCAAGTGGGCCACTGTGAAGATCCTGGCCGTGATGGGTCCAGGTGATCACGGCGAGCCGGTCTTGACCATCATGCTGCCAGAAGACGACTGATCGAAATAAGTTGAAGATGATGATTGACCGAGCAATGCTTGGGCGTTAACAAATTCTTTTACGCTTTCAAATTGGCGCGTTATCTCAGCAAACAACACTCAACTTGCGATTAATCATAGGAGGATGCCATGAAAAGAACACTCCGCAGAACACTTGCTTGCATAGGATTTGTCAGCATTTTGTTCATTTCAATCTGCGTATATGCCGCTGACGATGACCTACTAACATTTATTCCTGCCATTATAAAAGCACAGACAACAGTAAACCCAGTTGGGACATGGACAGGCCCAGGAAGCGGTTCATGGGGAACCTGCTCTTGCGATCTGGAAGGATTGAGCGTTGTTGTCACAGCAGGAACACGTTCAGGAATGTACCTAGTCTCCTTCCAGACAACAGGAACAGCAACTTGCGATAGCGGCTGTGGAATGGTACTAAACTTTTCAAATTTGCCCGCGAGGCTTGTTGGAAATAGATTAATATTTGCCAGCAGTGTATTTAGCAATATGGCTAGCTACACATTGATGACATCCATTGACGGAGAATTGGTTATATCTGGATCGACTGCATCGCTAATAACAAAAACGTTCAATTTTAATGTCCCGTACGATGAAAATGACAAACATGCAATGTCTAGTGTTGCCGGCGGCACACTTACAAAACAATAATTACAGCAAACAGCTTTCTACTTTATGGCCCTCGCTTCTTTTGAAGTGGGGCTTTTTCATGCAAGATAAGTCAGAATGTGGGTTGACTGGACACGTTATTGGCGACAGTAACAGATCGGAACCGGCTATTCGACTGATCGAAAGGATTTGCTGACTTGCTGGGTTTGGAGCGACACGCACTTATTCTATACGAAATCACGATGAAATAGCTGCGTGGCAATTCAAGACCATAATGCGCATTTAGCGGGGTGTTTTGAGCATTTGTCAGCAAAATGGAGCCAGACTGTGATTTAAACCGCGAAATCTCCGGGCTGGTGGTAAATCGAAAAGTCAAACCTCGGATTTTTGAGCACTCTCTTCTGAAAACAGAGGGTTGAGTGGGAAATACAGGTATTTTCAACAGGCAAATTGAAAGCGATTCCAGCTTGGAGAATGCCTTAATAACAACTTTCTAACAAATTCGACACAAAAGCATAATGACGTTTTAGTTAAGGCTGTTTATGTTCCTTTTTTAATTTTCTGACTTCATCTTCAATTCGTCTTTTGCCAAGTTTGTACTCTTTAAACTCTGCTGATTTTCTGATGTCATCTGCAAGTTCACTTAACGATTTATTGTTGTCTGGACAGTTTAGTTTTTCAAAAATAATCTGTGCTGCACGAAGAAAGTGTTGTTTTTTCTTTTCTTTGGAATTTTCGCGCATTGTATGGCTTGTTCCATGCGTGGACATCGCGCGAAGGGAACGTTCTGAGTAAAATTGACATTCACGGAAAATCATCCCTTCATTGAATACAGTCCGTAACATTATTTGCATCAATGATTCCGTGCTTAAAGTCTCGATCGAAGCAGGAAGGTCTGTTACATGTGTTATATACAAGGCAAATATTTCTCCAAATATCCTGAAATCAAAATGTCTTTCTCGCTCAATATCTGACTCGAACTGTGTAATGAGGTAATTTATAATTAAAAACCTCATCCCGAAAATGCCTATCGAAGAAAAACAAGTTTTTAATTTGTCGTTGTTCGGGAGGCTGTTTATTTTTTGGAAATAAATTTTTATTGTTTTAGGGTCAAGTCCATAAAATTTTAACAAGGCAATATGGGCTGTATAAGTTGTGTCTGTTTGCAGCAGATCTCCTAGCGCGTCGACAACACCATCTTTTGGCCTCTCGTCGTTCAAAAGAGTTTCTTTCAAATATGCAAATGTCGTTTTTAAGCTAATTCCCTGAATGCTCGTTGTGTCAGAAACTGTATTAAGGCCACCAAGAATATACTCTGTCATCGGTGCCAAAGCCTTTGACCCTAACATTCGTTCAATGTCCTTGGCGTATTCGCTTACAATTTTGCACACAAGACTTCTTTCGTTATCATGGTCAGAATCGTTGTTTTCTGATTGATTCTCTGTATTGTCTGGAAAAAGTTTTGTTAAAATCCCATCTATAAAACACATATTACCTGTTCTTTCATTGGCATAGAACGGGAAAATGATATTTTGATTTATTTCATCGCCCATAATGTTGTGATCCTATCTTTGCATGGTGGTTGTCTTGTTGTGAGGCAAGATTAATCGTCCATGATTCAAGACCAATACGGCATAATAAGTCACATCGCGTCTTCTCTGGCAGATTCCGTTTCATCCTCTCTTGCCGTCGAAGGCGGTATCCCTAAGCCCCGCAGCTTACCCGCGATGTTTTCCGGCACCCCAAATTTTGATCGATTTTCTGCAAAAAGCCTTTTTGCAAATTGTCGCATATGCCGGGATGGCCTAGAAGTACCCATATGAGCCCACGGGGAGTAACTTCCTCCATTGATAAAGGCGGTTATACTACAGGGGCTTAATCGGCAAGGGAAAATCGCACCCCCTAAACCTAAAGCTCGCCATGGCAGAATCTGTGACAGAGCGCCGGGCAAGGACAGGTCGAGAAAAGCTGACCGGCACGGCATCGAGCAGCTTGTTCGCTTTGATGGGCTGGCGGTCTCCCTGGAACGAATGCCGATCCTGTGGGCAGACTGAAAACATCACTCCAAACAGGAGATGGCGGCGAAGAGCGAGTAAAGAAATCAGTCAACTCAATATCTGGCTGGGCAAAGACGAGTAAACTTTTTACAGTCGGAGTAAAAAAATGGATAACGATGTTTCTATCTTTCGGGCGATTATGGAATTGCATCCTGCTCTTGCCATCGATGATCAAATTCATCTTGCCACGAAAGTGATGAAAGGCTTGGCAAAGGCGAAGGCTGATATCGCTATGGGCAACACCGTAGTTCGTGATGACGACGGTGGCACTGCTGACAACAAACAACGTGAGCACCCGTACACTAAGGCAGACCTCAAGGTGAACCCGATGTCCGCTCTTAAAGGTGAAAAGGCTACGTGCTGCCTTTGTGGAAAAGATTTCGACGTCATTTCGAAGGCGCATCTTTCGGTTAGTCACAAGATTACGCCTGAACAGTACCGTGAGTTGTGTGGGTATGCCCCGGACACGAAGCTCATGACGGATGCGCAGCTTCAGAAAAAGAAGGACATCCTCAACAAAGCCAAGCCTTGGGAAAAAACTGATCGCTGGCAGGGCAAGCAAGCCAAGCAAGCTGAGCAGGACACAGCTACTAAGGCTGCCGATGGAAGCGGTACCGATCAGAACACTGCTCCCAAGGAAAGCCCTAAGGCTGTGAAGTCGGACACCAAGCCTCAAAACAAAGCATCGGCGAAGCCCGAGAAGGACGATAAGGGTGAAAGCGCGTCGGCGGCATAACCGCACCGCCCCTGCGTAAACGAGGGATTTGGGCCTGGGATGGTTTTGCCGTCCCAGGCCTTTTGGGTTTTCAGTATCATGCCGATTACGAAGAAAGTCGCGAACAGAGGTGGAGCCAGGGAAGGCTTCCAAAGCTGTGTGCCGGAACCCTTGCGGCAAGACGGGCTGTACGGTAATTCTGCGGTAAAGCTGGTGGCATGATCAAGCCGGCGGGGGCGCATGCTCATTTGTTCCTCATGGAGGGCGTCACCGGCGTCGAAATCGGCACGGCGGAGAGGGCCGAGAAAGGCCCAGGCCGGCCCGGCAATCGCCGTTTCGGGCTGTGCCAACCCCGCACCCTCTGAGGCGCAAGCGGCGAAAATGGGGGGGGGCTGAAGCCGTTTCCGACAAATTTAAATAAAATCAGCATGTTGAATGAAATTGAAAAAATTTGAACACGGAATTTTACGACAACATATTGAATTGTTGAGATTAAATCGTAATACTTCTCAAATTTGAAAATTTGAAGCCATCGTCCTCTCCTACGGCGGCGGCCCTGGCGAAAATGAGCCCAATAACGAGGCGCGGTGAGGCTCGGCACAACCCGTAGACGTCTGCGCATCGAGTATCCGGGTTCATTTTGGGTGTGGCAAGGGGTGTGTAGCCCGTCTCCAGGCCGGCAGGCTGAATGGTGAACGACGCCGATGTCGCATGTGGCGACAGAAAATTGGGATGTTAATGTGGGACTTACCGAAGAGTTCAACCCGGTTACCGGGGGTGCTGCCAGGATCGGAGCGAATGACCCGAAAAATGAGGGCCGATGAGGCTCGACACAACGCGTAGACGTCTGCGCATCGAGTATCCGGGTTCATTTAGAGCTGGTGGCAGCGGGAACTCCACCGGAGTGGTTGCGAGGACCGGCGAGAATGAGCGAGACATGAGGGCTGGTGAGGCGCTACCCCATGCGCAGACATCGACGCATCAAGTATCCAGGGTAATTGGGGGGGTAAAGCAAAACGTCATAACGAGGTTCGCCAGCACGCGGGATAAGCCGTCGACGTTGGCAAGGTCCGCGGTCCCGTTTTGACCAATGCCACCAGGGCGGCGAGAATGAGCCAGAAATGAGGGTTGGTGAGGCGCTACCCCATGCGCAGACATCGACGCATTGAGTATCCCGGGTGATTGGGGGGTAAAGCAAAGCGTCCCAGCGAGGCTCGCCAGCGCGCGCGACTATCTGCCGAGGTTGCATAGGGCACGGGAGTCGGCGTCACCTCGGAGGCTTTGGTTTCGTTGCCCTCGCCCCCCGGTAGCGACAATACGCCGGTTCGTGAGGGCTGGTGAGGGTTGGTGAGGCGCGACATAACGCGCAGGCGTCTACGCATCGAGTATCCAGGGGCATTCCGGGGGAGGACGGGAGGGGGTTGTGAGGGCTTTAGGTTCGGAACTTAAGAAGTTAATGATCTTATCACCTCAAGTCCATCTTCGAGTTAAAAAGACAGACATCCGGACAAATCACGAGTTATTTTGTCGCTACGAATATGCCATCGTGATTCAATTTGTAGAAGCTAGAGAAAATTGAGAGGACAATATGGCAAAGAACAAAAACGCTAAGAAGACTGCCGACCAGGAAGAAGACAAAGATGAGGTGTTGAAGCAAAAGGTAGCGACCGTAGAAGACCAACTAGACAATACTGGTGTTACAATTGACACTAGAGGATTCCCAAGTCTCATTAAAGATTATATTGAATGTGTTCAAGCCCAAACAGGTTGCGATGAAATATCTGCCACTGTCAATGTGTTAAGCCTAATTTCGTCAGTGGTTCAAAAGTCTGTCTGTATTCCTAAAAATGACTTGTCGACTAACAAAGAAGGCTATTTTCAGAAACTTTATCCGAACCTGTGGATGATTGAAGTTAATAAATCCGGCGGGTTTAAGACAACAGCACAGCGCATTGCTCATGCTCAGGCTTATGTGATCCAAGAAATTATAACAAGTCATAATAAATCTAAGACTGCGGCAGATGCAGTTGATAATTTTGAGGGGACGCAAAGACAAAAAGATGGGCTGTATGAAAAAAACATATTTTTGCCAACAAGGACAACTTTCCCAGCTCTTCTTGATGTCTTGTCTAAAAAGAAAGGAGGTTTAATATTAAGCTCTGAATTCGGAACATGGTTGCAGCAACTTACAGGCGGCATCTCGAGTACGTCAATGCGTTCAACTATGGCGGATCTATATGATGCCCCTCGACTCTTCGAAACAGCCACGAAGACAGGCGGTGTAATAACTCTCGAGGAGCCATTTATATCTATTTGTGGCGCAACAACGCACAGTCAAATTGCAAAATTATTGAATGAAGAAGATGTCCTTTCTGGATTCTTGCCGAGGTTTCTTTTGTTTCTGCCGCCGGTCAAAGATGACATCCCAAATGCATTGCCAAGCGTCAATGTCAACAGTAAGTACAGCCGCATTGAGTCAGATATGCTTAAATTTTTAACAAGTATCCACGACAGAAAAGAATTTTTGTTGTCGAATGACGCAAAGATCGCATTTAACGATGTCCACAAAATGATGTATGATCGGGTTCGGGGTGAAACGAAACAGATAAAAGACTATATAGAACCATTTTTAAGAAGATGGTCGCCATACATATTGAAAATAGCAATGCTACTTCATCTTGCGGAAGATCAAAAGTCGACCATTTTAGATCGCAAGGATATTGAAGGCGGTGGTTACGTTGTTGAGTGTGCATATACGTCAACAAAGTGGCTTTTAACTAATTTTATTTTAGAGTCAGAAGTTGCTAAGCGATCTAAAGTAATCTTGAGATATATAGCAAAAGAAAATGGTTCCTGTCTTCGCCCCAAACTGTTGCAAGGCAACAAAAATTTCAATGCCGATGAAATTGATAAGATTATTAAATACTTGGAAGAGACAGGTCAGATCATAATCGTTGCCGACACGTTGAAAACTAAAACGGTTTACCAAATAGCCTAAGGAATGAACATGACTATTGACCTCGGTTATATCAATCAGTTCGGAATTGACGTTGCTGGAAATGTTCAAAACATTGAAACCCTAGCTTCTTCGATAATTAGTTCCATGACAATACCTGCCGAAGCCAAGTGTATTGATAGTATATACTTGGACTTTGAAATAATAGGGAAAAAAGCGGTTGAGACTCGAACGTACAATTGGGCGCGGCTCGGCGAGCTACTTTTCAATTTACAGGATCGATACAATAATGATCCAAGCATTAATCGAGTGAAAGTCAGTTGGACAAAGTTCGCAGCTGAGAATTTCACGAATTTTGGGAAAAAGAGACGAGAGCAGGCAGTAAAATTGTATAACTACGGAAAAGAACTTGAAAAGTATTATTTCCTCGGAATAGATGAGCTGCTTTATGTATTCAATTTGCTTATAGGCAAGCACAGGAAAGACAAGGAAGGTCTCAAGAAGACAGGAGAGATGTTTGAATTTTCATTTAACAGCCCAGTTGATACAGATGAAGATCGAAGAATTTTCAGAGAAAAGGTCGACAAAATATGTGCCTATGAAAAAGATTTTGATGCAGTTAAAAAGACTGGCGCTGACAATGAATTGTACTACAGGTGTGTGTCGGTTGGCTGCGTCGTAAACAAAAAAGTAATCAGCCACATCGGAAGCCTAGCAAGCCAAGCTGAAAAAGATGCTTACATGAAAGAATCAATAGCGAATCGAGATTTTAAAATTTCAAATAATGAGAACACAACCGAACACGCACAAGCGTCACCTGGATTACTCTGTAAGCTTATAGACAATACGTCAGGATACAGGACTAAAGGACTAGATGAGGTCAAGCATCTTGGGTTGGATATTGTCACACAGGCAATTCGTGAACTGGTTTGGCTGAGAAAAGAATTGAGGAATATGTAATATGCAAATCAAAATCTACCTTTCTTCATTTAGCTTCGACATTCTCGCCGAATACAGAAAAATGTTTAAGGACGCAGAAATAAACATTTTGCTTTCATATGGGACAACAAGCAGCGACTATTATAGTATGATTGAGAAGAATAGGGGCATGATTAACAGTCTCATCCTCGATAGTGGGGCTTTTAGCTTAAACAACATCGAAGGAAGCAACGGTAAGCCCATCAGCATCGATGGATTCATTGCATATTGCAAAACATTCCAAGAGCGGTTCGATTTTATTTTCAACTTCGATGAAGACTTTCACTTAGATGGATTTGAAAAGAACTATAAGAATCAGAAAAAAATTGAAGCGGCCGGGATAAAAGTTGTTCCCGTTGTACATGATTACATAGGAGAAGAAGTGCCTGAGTTAGATGAATACTTAAAAAATTATGACTTGATATCTCTTGGGTTTTCAAAACACAAAAATGATAAACAAAAACTAGCTGCAGCTGTGCATAAAATAAAGCAAGCGAATAAAAAAGTTCACTTACTCGGCGTTAGCGCATACAACAGATTGAAGAATTTGCCAGTTGATTACAGCGATAGCAGTAACTGGGCTCAAGGCCAAATCTTTGGATTTATGTATTACTGGAACGCCAAGAACACTCCGAACGACCCTCAATTGACACTTCGCTTTAAAGACTTTGAACCGAAGAAAACAGAATCAAAGGAATATTTGGATGGTTCGCCATACTTTGACGAGATCATTGAGTACTTGAAAAATGAACTCGGCATATCATATCAAAATCTTTACGGACAAAACTCTACATTTTATCGACAACTAGTGAACACTCACTACTTTGTCAAGCTGCAAGATCGTGTGCGTGAAGCCCATATTGTCAATGGATTTGACAAATTGTACCCTTAGGCTGGTGAAATCGCTTACTCTGCCATTAAATTGCCGGCGATACCCCTGAAGGTAAACACATACTTCCTGTGAATGGACTGAGCAATTTTTCGTATCAGCAGTGCTTATAGCATGTGGAAGGCCGAATATTTGCCAGTCAAAACTAGAATCCACCTTTTTTTGGGGGGGATGAGTTAAAAAAGATAGAAGGAGATTACGACAGTACAGAAAAACAAAGAGTATACTTGTAAGTCATACTTTATAAAGAAATAATCTTCTTAGGTATTTTCAAACTAAGGAGATTGTCATGAAAGATACTGATGCACAACGGCCAGAGGAAGAATTTTATTTACTTTCACAAGATTTAGTTGACAGAATAAACAATATCACTCTTGGAGATTTTGACGGTTGGATAGACGTTTGCGAAGACCTGTCAAGGCACTTTTCATTGATCCCAATTTATAGGCTCAACAAAGATAAAGACAGATGCAAGGCTCCAATTAATCCTGATTGGTCCGAATGTTGTTATGAGCGATCATTATTCGATAAGAGTAATTATGTAGCCAACAATTCCGGGATCGCCTGTGGACCTGCAAGCGGTGTAATTGCTCTAAATATTCGTGATGGATTATCATTTCATGATTTTCTTGCTGAAAAAGGATACGAACTAAGAGACGACACTTTCATTGTAGAAGCTGGAGATGGGACAAGGCAGTACTATTATCAGTATCCAAATGATGGGTGCAAATATTCAACGCGGCCAGCAAAAAAGACGATCACAGATGAATATGGTGTCGAAAAAAACGTTACAGTATTTGAAATAATAGGTTGTGATGGTTATACCCTTGCCCCTGGCTCGATTGACCCATTTACTTTTAAACACAGCAAGGTTGTTTCCAATCAAAGGATCGCAGAAGCCCCTGCTTGGCTCCTTGACATATGCAGATATGAAAAGATCAGGCTGGCAGCTCAGCAGGATATCAAGGTCATCCAGCCTGAAGGAGTAGAAGACGTAGAGAGCAGTTCTGAATTTATTGAAAATAATAATCTTTGCGCGGATGAATTAAGCAACTCATCTTTAAATGCATCGCCGCAAGAAAGATTCAAAAAACATTTCGACAATCTCGTCGGATGGGGTATTGATAAAAATATTGCATTTTGGACAAATCCAACCGAAGCATTTTCTTGCTCAAACTATCTTGCTTTTCCAAAATCTAAGCGACAGTATCTTTGTCTTGATATTGATTGGGAAGGTTCTGCGACAGTATGGATGGATGAAGGTCTTCCCGAGCCAACAATTACTTTTGTCAATCGGGAAAATGGGCATTCTACTTTAGTTTATGAACTTGAACTTCCGGTTTATTGGCCTTGTGAACAGAATCATTTCAGGGTAAACCACAAGCCAGTTAAATATTTCAAAGCGGTACAAAAAGGTTTTACTGCATTTGTTCGTGGAGATTCCGGATATACAAATTCAACAATAAAAAATCCATTTTCAAAAAAATGGCGCGTTACTTGGCATGACAAACAATACACTCTTGCATACTTAGCTGAATTCGTTCAATTGGTTAACGCCTGCCACGAAAATAATAAATTCAGAACAAAAAATTATGCTGGACGAAACGAAGAATCATTTTATACCTTAAGCATTTGGGCATATAGAAATGTTAAGAAATATAAAAATGATGATTTATTTTACGATGACTTAATGAATGTTGCTTCGTCAATAAATTCAGAAACTATTCCTTTGCATTGGCCTCAAAAAGGTCCACTTGCTTTATCAGAGGTCTGTGGAATCGTGCGGGGAGTTTGCAAATATGCCTGCCTGCATCGTTATGACCCTAATTTGAAACATTTATTTAAAAACTATGGAATATTGGGTTTTCCACAGATACCTGATGATGTCTTAGGGATGAAGCGAGAACAAATCACTAGATCGAGACAGTCTCAAGGTGCTTATTATACGCATGAGGTTGTTAAGAATAACACGAAGAAAAAAATATATGATGCAATCGAAAGATTGAGAACTAAGAATCAAAAGATAAGTTGTCTATCTATATCAAACGAGAGTCGTATTGGTTATAACAATGTAAGAAATCATAAGGAGTATATACGTGAAATATTATCAAAATAATTTTAAAAATAAAATTTTAGGATGTAAATCTTGATATACCAAACAGCGTAATTTTTTCGAAAAAATATGGACTCAATTAAAAAGCATAAAACATTTTACGCCATGTTCCGAATGGACTTAGGCTAAAGTCTTAATGAACAACGTTTTATGCCATCAAACGTGGCATTGAAAATAAGTTATAAGTTACTCCGTCTGCCTATTATTGAAAAGGGTGTTGCTGAATCGTCCGCCATCACGGTTCGGCAACATTCTCTTTCTATAGACAGAAATAAAAGACTATATTATTGAATATAATAGACGATCTGGACGATTTTAAGAAATAACCAGCAATCAAGTTTTGATGAAAACATTATGCGCAAGCTGAATTGATTTTTACCGTATTCAAATAATTTAAACAAATATTAAGCGTAGTTAAAGTGTCATGGGTGCCTTGCATTAAGTTGTCGGTCAAGTGTTGCTGAAAGTGCAAACGATAGATTCAACCTAAGAATCTTTCGCGGTCAAGAAATAAAAATGACTCAAGGTTCAAAATTACTTGTCGGCTCCATCGAACAGGAATTATTGAGAGTTATCTAAACAATATGAAGCGATTCAGTTGTGAAAGGGATTGAGATCGAAAGGCTGGCCCGTATTCATGATTTTCATGAAGAAACCACGGTGGCGCATATGATGAACGAAGTTCATGACAAACTGAAGTTTACTGATTATATTCAGTTCTGAAGACATAGATAGGTATAATGCCTTCTGGTCATATTTAGCGATTAGGTTCGGGACAGTTTTGAAAGACCTGACTTGAGACCAAGGGAAATCCTCTTTAAATGCCTTATGGCAAAAGCGTTGGAGTCGCTAGTTTTTAAGGAGGATGGCTGCGTATCTGTAAGGGATACGGCAAGAGATGTAGTATTTGTAAATTATTTGATGGTTAAAAGAAAATTTACGCGACCGCGATTGTTCAAGGCATGACTGTTAGTGAAAACTTAAAATCATGGTCGACGAAGTAATTCAATAAGAGCAAAAACATCTCTTGCTATAGCCGAATACGGGCAAACCGTCTGTTCGGTTGTGAAGGGCGCTTGATCCGGCGACGAATCATTCGATCCTGAAACTGCTGTCTTCCCAGGTGCATCATGAACACCAGGGCGGCGGCAGGACTACGTAAATCTATTCAGAGGACCTCGCCTTCGGGCCGGGTCCTTTTTTTTGGGGTCTTCCGGCTTTTCTGTGGGTAGCCGGCTTTGATGGGCCGAAGAGTGCTACGAGGTCAAGTATCCGGTGGTGTGTGGGAGGACTCTCAGGTCAAGTTCAAGGTGGCGGGCAGGATGTTTCCCGGGATGAATTCGTATTGGCTAGGTGATGGAAAGAGACGTGGAAAATAAAGCACGTGCCGGCGTGATTTTGAGAACGACGGTTTACTGTGTAGGGACCGGAAGGTTATGGATTAAATGCTATAATTGCATACCCATATTCTGCTCTTTTACATATTCTTCTTAACTTGTTGTTGTCCATTGTGGCATGCTTCGAGAAACATATTCACCCTGGTATGCTCTCGGGAAAAGAGCAAGCGGATGCCTTGGCTTGATCGAGAGTTATCCAGCACAAAACTTCTGTCCGCACGTTTGATGGCCTCTGGAAGGTTCTCTAGGGTGAGTTGGTACCACCGCTCGACATCCTCATCGGGTACCTCATGGCCACCATGGGGTCTGCTCACAAAACGGAAAAAAACGTACGCTAAGCCGAATTCTCAGTTTTGTGGGCAGACCCCTCGATGGAGCGCAGCCGGGAATAATTTCGTTAGGCGTATTCATTTTTTTTGGCTTGGCCGGCCTTGACAGTATGTTGCAGTACTCATATATAGCTCTTGGACCAAAGGAGTTCCGCTCAGTCTGGTTGTCGCGCACGGGGCAGGTGCCTACCCAAGGCATCCCGCTGAAAAAGTCGTAAAGCATGTGATGACGGCTAATATTTGCATTTGGGGAAGTACCAACGCTATAGTAAAAATTGTTGCTCCTCCACTTTTGCTCCTCGTGCCATTGGGAGTTGGCTTGTTGGCAAGTGCCATCAGGAAGATAAGGTTTGGATAAATTGCCAAGGCACATATGTAACAAGCCAATTTTTTACGTTTTATTATCAAAATTGCAATAACAAGCTACAAGAGAGCATTTATGAAAGTTGAATATATGAAACAACTTCGTGACAATTTAAACATAACACAAGCACAAATGGCGAAACTTTTGAATATTTCTCAGTCTATGATTGCAAAGTATGAAGGTGGCGTTGCACACCCGACGGGCGAAATAAAACGAAAGATAGAATATCTCATTAGATTTTTAGACGACAAAGACGCTAACGAATTTATACTTAACATGTTGGCAGAACACGGAGGGATTGCAGCTGTTTCTGGACTGCTTGGCATATGTGTTGCGTCAAATTCACAATTCGAAAGTGACAAAGAATCAAGCTTTGACTCAAAAAACATTAGTGGTGCCATAGATGCTTTAGCTAGAAGTTCAGGAGCAGCTACAGCTATTCTATCAGGGCCATTGGGATTTGTAGTCAGTGCAGTAGGTCTAGCTGTGAGCGTGTTGCTTAAGGGCTTATTTTCTGTAACGGAAGGAATCCCTGTCGGAGCAATAGGAACGACCGGTATCCTTGGCGCAACAGCAACAACAGGTACAGACATTAGTATGCTTTCAGGAGAATCCCTGACAAGCACATCTTTAGCAGCTTGTGGCGGTGGAATGGCCGCGGTAACGGATGTAATTGCTAAAGACAATCAAGCTGAAGTTGTTGATGATAGTATCACTAGGCTTACAAGTGCCGAAGTATTGCATAAAAAATTTGAAGACTCCCGCCCCCTAAAGGCTAGAGCGAAGCGCTTCTTAAGGTGCAGGAATTCACTTTTTTTACCGAAACGGAGCCGATGACAATCTCGATATTTTTTCGCCAACCTGTAACACCACAAGGAGGTATGAGCTTATGAACTGGTGGGATGTTGAAATTTTTTTTGATGAATGCATTGATACTATTAAAGAGAATCCTATTAAATCAGCAGCTGCCGCTGGTATGATAGCAGCTGGTACAGCAGCATTTATTTTTGCTCCGCCACTTGGCGTTGCGATAGTTGCACAAGTTGGCACAGCAACAGCATCAACAGGGACACTGATTAGCACTCTTTCAGGAGCAGCCGCTACTAATGCGTCGCTAGCATATCTTGGATGTGGGGCACTTGCCGCCGGTGGTAGTGGCATAGCCGGTGGAACTGCGGCTATTACAGTCGGTGGTGCTGTTTTAGGAAGCTCTGTGGCCGGAGCAGCCGTAACCATCGCATCGTAAGCTATTTTACTGTCAAAAAGTTCAACGACCCCTCTTGGTTGCTTACTAGCCAGGAGGGGTTTTTTGTATTTTGGGTTCACTCACGAAGCGGAATTGCTTGTATGCTAAGCTAAGCTGCATGGTCTACCGTCATTGGACCACCTCTAGCAATCTCTGTGAATAGCCAGAATCCTATTTCAACTAGGTACTTCCCTGGACCAGCAACCGCTCCCTCTTCTCACGCAACGTATCAATCATCCCCTGTCTCATCTTTTGGTCCTTCCGGGTTTCCCGTGGGTAGCTGACCAATTATGGTCTTCCTCGGAGGACGCCCATGAGGGACACGGACCTGTACTCTCAGATTCTCGGTTTGAGTGCGCCCTGGGTTACCAACGGCGTAGCCGAAGGACTCAACAGCAAGATCATGGCCATTAAGCGGAAGGCTTGCGGCTACAGAAACCGGGACCACTTCAAGACCGCTATCTACTTCTTCTGAGGCGGCTTGGACCTCTATCCGGCAAGCGCCTGATCGGGGCTACCCACGGGAAACCCGGAAGAACCTTTTTTTGTTTCAGAAAATGATCAGGAACAGCTCTCCACCCATGCCTGGGAAATTACCCGCCCGGCAGACCCCAAAACCGACCCTCTATACTCCCCGCCCTGGGCCGTTTGGGGATTGACCCATGACTTACCCTCCCCCGTGACCGAAAACCCCGGAAAATTGATCCTGGGGCCAATTCACGTTTTGGCCCCGGGGAGAGCAAGCTCATCCTGCGCAAGATAATACAAAAAGCATTATTCAGCATAAATTCTTGAACTATCTTCCAGCCAATACAGAAATTATCAATCAAACGAACAAAGGAGCTTATATGAGCAAGAAGAACGATAACGTGTCTGTGGATGAACAGGAAGTTCCTGAAAAGAAGAAGATCGAATCGAAGTACAATCCTTCGATGCTTCGCGAGTGCATTTTCAATGGCATGGACGCTTCAGCAATTCTGGCAAGGATGGAAATAAAACACCGCCAGACTCTGAAGCAATACGTCCTTAAGTTGATGAGCGATGACAAGACCTACTATGAGGTCAAGGGGCTTTACCTCAAGAACTCGCGGCGGCCGAAGGTGAACAACAAATTGGAGCTCAAGATTTATCTGAAGAATCTTGACCTTCAAGGACTTATCGTCAGCGACGGTGATGAGTTCTCGGTTCTCGCCGAAGATGGAAAGATCATTTTGACGAAGGTCTAATTCGTTTGGTCTTTAACATAGTCATATCGAAAGATGTGGCTATTTTTTAAGAATTCGGCGCAAGATTATGTTTATTTGTCTGAAGTTATACAGAAATAATCAATGAGGGGAAAGTACGTTTATAGATAAGAACGTACATTGGGATTTTTGAAATGGTTTTCTGGAAGAATTTTACAGGGTTATTGTCGAGTCTCCCAAGGGCTTCCCTTGAGGAGCTGATTTGTAAGTACGATTTTCAACTCCCTGGAAGAAAACAGGGAATTGGAGGGGGAAATGAAGGTTGAACCGATCATTGATCTAAAAAGTGTGAAAAGCATCAAAAAGATTCTTAGTGACTCTCCCCGCGACAAATTGCTTTTTGTCATGGGAGTTAACTCAGGCCTGCGAGTCCAAGACTTGCTGGCATTAAAAGTTGGTGATGTTAAAGACGTAAAGATCGGAGAGCGGATAACCTTGCGCGAAAAGAAAACAGGCAAGGAAAATGTTTTCATCTTAAACAAGGAGATCATATCTGCACTCGATGCCTATTTGGCGACAGTCAAGGATGATGATGACCATTTCCTGTTTAAAAGCAGGAAAGGTCGAAATTATCCTCTCACAACCTATGCCGTGACAAAATATGTCAAGAAGTGGGCTGAGGCCATTAACCTGAAAGGGAATTATGGTGCTCACTCACTTCGAAAGACATGGACTTACCATCAACGAAAGACATTCGGTGTTTCCTGGGAAGTCTTGGCAAAACGGTTAAACCACTCCAGCCCTTCGATCACTCGAAGGTATCTTGGAGTGCAAGAGGAGGAAGTCGAAGAAATATTGATGAATACAATATGACCATATCCTTCAAGGGGCCTAAAAGCCCTTTGATTTGTTTCTGTTCATTTCAATGAGCTTTACTATTTCGATTTACTGCTGACTTATTGTCATAACCAACTTAAAATCAATAGGATACACTTCGGAGGTGTTTTATGGGCGTCTATCAACGAGATGGGCGATGGATGGTCTTTTATCACGATGAGACGGGTAAAAGACGGGATAAGTCATTCGGCCGTGGCGACAATGCCTATGCTCAGGCTGATGCCTTCAATTCGGCTGTCACTGAAGCGAAAGACCAGGGGCAGGCAATTCCAGTCCTTCAGACTAAGGTGATCACCTTGCCGGAACCCGCGCCAGCGAAGGTGATTGAAGAGATCACTTCCCCAGTCAAAGATGATCACTTTCCTCAAGGCATGACATTTCGGGAACTCGCGGCAAAATATCTGTCCCATCTCAAGGTGTCAGGCAGAACCGAGAATAATACCCGCAAGTTGGCCAAGATGGTTGAAAACCAGTTCAATCCGCTGATCGGCGACCGGGTAGTGAATTCGATGACCTACATCAATGACATGGTACCCTTCATCCAGTTCTTCCAGGAGACCGACGGCAAACAGGGCCGGCCCCGTTCCCAACTGACCGTGAATCGTTATGGCGATTACGTCAACGCCATCTTCAATTTTGGCGTCACCACTGGGCTGACTGAGACAAATCCTATGAAGGGCAGAAAGAAATCAAGAGAGAAGCCGCGTGATGTCCAGCTGACTGTCAATGACGTCAAACGAATCATGGATCATGCCGAGCCGCATGTCAGATGGGCCATGGAGGTTTGTTTCAGCCTGGGGACACGGCCCGGTGAATCTGAACTTCTTGCCTTGAAATGGGATCACATCGACTTGGAGAAAGGCATTGCTAAAATTTATGCAAGTAAGACAAAGACCTACCGGTCTGTACCAATTGCTCCGGCCCTGCTTGAAAAGATGAAGGGAAAGAAGCCTTCATCAATGTCAGGTTATGTGATCGAGTGGCGCGGCCAGCCAATTGGCATGATCCGCAAAGGTTTCAGAAGAGCCTGCGAACGGGCTGGTATTAAATACCCTGTTAGAATGTATGACTTACGACATCTCTTTGCCACTACCATGTTGAGCAAAGGAGCAGATTTGGCAGCAGTGTCCAAACTGTTAGGGCACTCAATGATTTCAACGACAACAAGTCATTATTATCACTGCCTGGAAGGTGAAAAAGAAAGAGCTGTTAGTTTGCTCCCTGAATTAGTTTAATGTTAAAAAACTGGACATCTTTGCCAGAAGATGTCCAGTCAACACAAAGGAAACCGAAATGAAAAAAGATCAGAAGAAGAAAAAATGTTCCAGTTGCAAGAAGTGGTTTGAAGTTGAGAAAGAAAGGCCATGGAAAGACAAGTGCTGTGACTGTTCTTTGCTTCACTATATAAAGCTTAAAAAAGAATGGTGACAGCTTATATTAAAACGATACTCTAGCAAGCTTTTTTGTGTATGTTAGCAGCTGTGTATTTTAGCTTTAAAATATTCAAACTCAGAATAAAAGGACTGTTATGAATTACGGAGTAAAAAAGTGTGTGTTGTGTGGCAAATCTTACAAACCAAGGTCAAATAAATCATGGTTTTGTTTGGATTGTTACCTTAATGACTATTTGCCGAATAAAAATAAATATGGGGTTGATGATTTTGTGTCTGGCATTTATAGTTTTATAACGAAAAGACATATTGACAATTTTTACAAACCTATTGAACAAATTGAAATAGAAAACAGCCAAAATATACTTACTGGCGAAGACCTTGAGTTAAAGAGTGTCGCTGCAAAGCTCTTTGAAAAACAAAAAATAATACCGTCTGCAAATCCTGAACAAGCACACAAACGCTTGGTTGATGCCTTCTGTAGCAAAACAACATACACACAGTAAAGATACTGGCGAATATTCTTGTGGAGAGAATGTTCGCCATTTTTTACCGCAAATTTGGATAGTTATGAGTGTAGCCCTTACGGGTATGTGCATCTGAATCCAGTCAGCCGCTTCTTTGTTGAAAAGTGGGATTTCAAGCTTCGGATTGGTCCAAAAGCACAACATGCCACAAACATTTTTCAATGTTTCAAGTGAAACCAGTTGGGCTGTATCGAAAATTTAATAATTGCAAAGAGTTGCTTTAATCCTGTGACATTTAAGCTTTTTTCGGTCAAGAAACCTTCTCGCTTTATCAACTCTAACGAGAAGGCTCACTCCGATGTATTTATCTAGTGCCATCGAGACGTTTCTGCTCCACTGCCGACTTGAACGAGGACTGAGTGAGCTGACTTTAACCGCTTATCGGCTTGATTTAAACCAATTTCTTGAAAAGCAGCAGGGAAAAGCTCAGATTCATATTGCCAATATCGACAAAAATGTCATCAGAGAACACCTTGTGTGGCTCGATGATAAATACAAACCTCGAAGTATAAAAAGAAAGCTCGCAACGCTAAAGTCTTTTTTTACATTTCTTGAACAAGAAGAGTCCATAGAATACTCTCCATTCAGGAAACTACGACTTCGTGTAGAACGGGCAAAAAGTCTTCCGCGAACTCTAGCAATTTCATCAGTACGCAAATTACTTCAAAGTGCCTATACTGCAAGAAATTGTTCGAAGGAAGAAATTAATGCTTTTAAAGAGGCTAGCCGCGATATCGCTGTCCTTGAAACGTTATTTTCAACAGGTGTCAGGGTTTCAGAGCTGTGTAAACTAAAAGTCAGTGACGTAGATATCAAAAATAGACGAATTCTAGTCATGGGAAAAGGCAAGCGGGAGAGAGTTATTCCGCTCTGTGACAAGTCTACTATTAAGGCGTTACAGGACTATAAGACGCAATATTCAAATTATTTAGAAAAAGAGTCTGCATTTTTCCTAAACAGAGACAAGCGTCCTTTGTCTGACCAATCGGTTCGCCAGATAGTAAAAAAATATCAAAATCTAGCTTGTATTCCAGAAAATGCCACACCGCATATGTTCCGCCACACTATTGCTACTCTGTTGCTTGAGAATGGAGTAGATATCCGCAATATTCAAACTTTACTTGGCCACAGTTCATTGGCAGTAACGGAAATATATACCCACGTAAGCTTATCAGCACAGCGAGAAGCCTTAGGCAGGAAGCACCCGAGGCTCCGACTAAAACTTGAGGAGAA
>NZ_MLBG01000061.1 GCF_001936595.1 Desulfovibrio sp. DV | reverse complement strand
TCCTGATAGCGACGCTCGACTTGATGCACCCGGCCGTGGCCGAGGCCACCTTTCGCTCCATCTCCGCCGGCATGGAGCCGTGGGCGAGGATGTAGTTGACGGTCTGGGAATTCAAAAGCGCCGCCGTCTGCTGGGTGGAACATTTGCAGATGGCGGCAATCTGGGGCTTGGTATAGCCCTGCCGGGCAAATTCCCCTTCCTTGGCCAGACACTGGGCATGCATCTTGGCCTGCATGGCCTGACGCATCTGCGGCGTCACGGCAACGCCCTCGGCCGCCCGGGCCAGACCCGGCAGGCACAGCACAACCAGCATGACAAGCACCTTCATCGCTGTTCTCCCCGTAGCGGCAGCCTATTTCACCATGTTGGGATGGTGGGAATCCCCCTCCATCTCAACCGTGTGGCACACATCGCAGCGCTTGCCCGAGGCAATGACCCCGGGTGCGCCCATATACTGCATAGGCGCTATGTTGTTGACGTCAAGCCCGTAGTCGTTGACCGCCACAAAGGTGGCATGGGGGCTGCCGTGGCAGGCGGCGCACGGGATGTTGCCGGTGTTTTCGGTGCGGTTCCTGAACAGCCCGGCCGCATCCTTGGTCCAGGTGTTAAAGGCCGTGGCGTCCTTGGCCGGCCGGGTGAAGTCCTTGTGGCAGGTCAGGCAGTCGGGCAACTGGGTCCAGGCGGCCCGGGGATGGACGGCGGCAACGGTGGCCACGCTTCGCGGGGCAAGCGGTGCCAGGAGCCGGGCGGCGGCAGCCTTGCCGGCGGCCTTTTCGAAGGTCAGGAGCGAAATGGCGTGGTCTTCCATGAAGCCGTGGCAGCGGGGACAGCCGATGCCGGCGGCGGCGTGGTTGTCGCGCTGGGCCTGGGTGACGCCGTCGGGCGCGGTCGGGTGGCAGCGGTTGCAGGCCTCTGCCCCAAGGCCGGTCATGTACGAGGCGTGAAAGCCATGGACCGCGGCCGAGAGACTTAACAGGTCGGCCCGGCCGGGCAGGCCGGCGGCGCTCGGGCCGGCATCGGGATGGCAGCCGAAACAGGCCACAGGCTGGCCGGCGGCGGCGCTTTGGGCCAGTTTGGTGCCGTTTCGCTTGTCGTGGACAGCCAGGATGGCCTGGGCTGTCGGCTTGGCCACGCCGGTGGCCTCGTCCATGGCCCAGTTGCCGCCGTGGCAGGTCTTGCAGCCCATTTCCGTGGACACGGCAGCCACGGCCCTGGTCTCGGCCAGGGTGGCCCCGGCGGCGTCGGCGGCCGTGACGGTGAAGACCGGATAGGGATTGACCTTGCCGTCGTCGGTTACGGGCGAAACCGGGATGCCGGAGGCCGTGAAGACCTTGCCGGAAAGGGCCATGGTTCCGTCCGGGGCAAGGCCCGAGGCCGAGGTGTTGGCAGGCAGGTCCTTGCCGACCAGCGTCCTGGCGTATTTCCAGAAGTCCAGATGGGCGTCCGGCTTTTTGGCCCCGTCCGGGGCGGCATAGCGCACGGTGGCCCCTTCGGTGACCACTTCGGGCATGACGTCGCGCTTGATGACCACGGCCTTCAGGCCGTTCCCCGGCGCGGCCAGGGAAAACGAGCCATCGCAGCCGGCCATGGCCACCACGCCCAGTTCCCCCACGGCCAGGACAAGATGCCCGGCGTTTTCCAGGTCAAAGGCCGGGATGGCCACCTCGGCCGGCGTGATGTCGGCCTGCTTGGGCTTTGGCCAAACATGGCCGTTTACGCCCTCGACCACATAGGCGGCCAGGGCGTTTCGCTCGGCCGGGGAGCCGAGAAAGGGCGGCATGTGGGTAAAGATTTTCCCCTGGCCGGTCAGATAGGCTTCCATGCCCTCGATGCCGATCCGGTCGGTGAATTTTTTGATGTCCCGGATCGGGCCGTCGATGCTGTGGCAGCTTACGCACTCCAGGGTGAAAAGCGCCTGCCCGGCAGCCAGCCGGTTTTCCGGGGTGACGTCTTTGACAGCCGACCATTTGGCCCGGGGCAAAAGTGGCGCTTCATAGGGTGCCCCCTGACTGGGCCGGATGTCCGTGGACCAGAGCATCCCTTGGATCAGCCAGGGTTTGCGCGCCCCTTCGCGCATGGTTTCAAAGGCCCCGACCAGGCCAAGCCCGACCAGGAGCAGCCCCACGGCCAGCACCCGGCGAAGGGCCAGGGGCAGCCGGGTGGCCAAGGCCAGGGACCCGGCGGCCGCAGCCAGAAGCAGGGCCGGCCAGGCCATCCGGTAGGAGGCCATCTCGCTTGAGCGGCGCAGGAAAAACTCCTGCACCGAGGCCGGCAAGACGCCCACATACCACCAGCCGGACAACAGCAGCACCGGAGCTGCGGCCACAACCCAGCGGCACGACGAGCGCAGCATCCCCTCCCGCGCCTCTTGGTCCGGGATGCCAAGGGCGGTGGCAAAGCCGAACAGCCCGGCCAACAGCAGCCCCAGGGCAAACCGCAGGACCAGCGAAGGCCAGAAGGTGGGATTAAAAAGGCCTTCCCAGAAATCCATGGTGGCCGGCCACTGGCCCGGAGTGAGCATGAAGCCTATGATGCCGTTGACGACAAAAAGCGACAGGAAGGCAAAGACGAAATAGAGCCAGCCGACGAGCATGTGCCGCCGGGGCGAAAGCCGGTCGAAGCCGTAGTAGTAGACCAGCAGGGCCGCGATTTCGCCGGCGAAAAAGGTCCATTCCGTGGCCCAGCCCCAGGTGAAGACCCGCACCAGCACCAGGGTGGCCTGGGGCGAGAGCAGGGATATGGTCAGCCAGATGCCGACACCCGAGAGGCCGCCGAAGACCATGGTCAGGAGCAGGAAAAACCGGGTGTGGCGATGCAGATAGACCATGAGCGGCTGCGAGCCGAGCTTTCTGGCCCGGGCCTCGGTCAGCACCAGGAAAAGCCCGCCGCCCACGGCAAAGTGGGCCACATACACATGGAGGACGGCAATAAGCACAATCCAGAAACCGCCGCCGGTCGAGGCCAGCTGCCAGACAGGAAATTCCATGACCCTATCCCCTTCTCGCCGTGCGGCGGTAGCTCATGACAGCCCAGACCACGGCTGCGGCGGTGGCGGCAAAGCAGGCCAGAAACATGACCAGCGGCCCGGCCTGGAAGGCCACGGGCAGCGCCTCGGGCGAAAACTGCGGGGCAAGGTAGGCCTGGCGCACCAGATCGCGCACCACCACCATGCACCCCACGGCGGGGACGATGAAAAAGGCCGCCCGGCCGGCCCGGCCCCGCACGGCGTTTAGCAGTGCGGCCGCTGCCAGCCCCAGGCCGAGCATGAAGGCCAGGGTGGTCTCGGAATGGAGGCCGAAAAACCGTTCCATGATTCCCTGCGGCAAGGACAGGAGAAACCACAGGCCGATGGGAACCTGGGCCAGGGTGGCGAAGATGAACCAGCGAAGCCCGGTGCGCACCCGGACAGCCGCTGCGGCATCGGTGGCCGCGGCCTTTCGGGAGAAAAGAGCCACGTACAGCCCGCCAACGGCCAGGGAGGCGGTCACGAAGTGCAGCCAGCGGGGCACGAAGGTCACATCGCCCACAGCCAGGGCAAAGCCGCCGGCCTGGGAGAAAGAGGCCTTCCACAGTTCCGGCCGAAGCGAGAGCAGCGAGACGTTGACCAAAATGAGGCTGGCCGCCAGCAAGAGCGCCCCGGCCGCCGCCGCCGCCAATCCCGAGTCGGGGCGCGCCGCCCGGGGCTGGAACACGTAAAGCAGGGCGTAGGCCAGCATGACCACCATGAACAGCGACAGCCAGGGCACGGCCGACAGGATGGCCGCGGTGTAAAGGTACTCCCCGTAGAGCGCCGAGGCGAAAAGCAGCGGCGGGATGGCCAGGTTGACGCCCACGGCCACGGCTCCGGGCAGGCGCTTGGCCAGGGTCACGGCCACGTCGCGGCTGCGCCCCGGCGCAAGCAGGGCCAGCAGCGTGCCGCCCAGGGCCACGTTGACCACCAGCAGATGGGCGGTAAAAGTGACCAGGAGCAGCAGGTCGAAAAGCCACCACGGCCCGGGGATGGCCGTTCCGGGGGCGATGGACAGGATTGGCGGCATACGGCGGTTCTCCCTTCCCGACACGGCCCGCTCGCGCCCTGTGGCAGCGCGTCGGCCGGGTTTCGGATTTCCCCGCCACCCTACGGAAATATGGTTCCGATCACAACGCCAAAGGGCTATTTTCCCGGCAGCACCCCGCTCCGGACCGCCCCTGCCGCCGGCTGGCCGGCCCGGACGCCCCCTCGACGCGCGACTCCGGCCGTGCTAGGGCCAGCGCAAAAAGGGGAGTGCCTCCCCTGGTTTTTCCCTTTTCCCGCCCGGCCCCTGCCCTTGGACGGTCCAAGGCCATTTCCCCCACCGGGCGGGTTTTTCTCGAAGCCTCCGGGATTATTCCCGAGACGATAGGCCGCCGGCCGTGCCCCGCGGCCATGAAGGACGCAACCATATGGAAAAACGCGAAAATCTTGCCCTGCAGGTGACCAAGGAAATCGTGGTCAAGTTCGTCGAGACCGGCCGCATTTCGCCCGGCAACTTCACCGAGCATTTCGGTCCTATTTATGAGGAAGTGCTGCGGGTCATCAGCCGCGGCCAGGACGAACAGGGCAGGCCCGGCGGCGTGCGGGTCATTGCCCAGGGTGGGCGCACCGATGGCTGATCTGCCCGTTCCCGGCGACAACCGCCGCGTGGCCGGCATGTTCGGCCGGGTGGCCGGGTCTTACGACCTGCTCAACCACGTGCTCTCGGCCGGCCTGGACATCGTCTGGCGGCGGGCCATGGTCCGCACGCTCCTGGCTCCCGGCCTGCCCCATGGCCCCATCCTCGATCTGGCCGCCGGCACCCTCGACGTCTCCATCGCCATTGCCCGCAAAAGCCCCCGGCTGGTAATGGCCGCCGATGTCTGCGGCCCCATGCTGCAAAAGGGCCTGGGCAAGCTCGACGAGGCCGCCCGGAGGCAGATCCATCCCGTGGTGGCCGACGGCCGCACCCTGCCCCTGCCCGACGCCTCGGTGGCCGGAGCCACCATCGCCTTTGGCATCCGCAACATCCGGCCGCGCCCGGACGCCCTGGCCGAACTGGCCCGGGTCATCCGGCCCGGCGGTCGGCTCATCGTGCTGGAATTTGGCACCGGCAAGCGCCGGATCTGGGGCGGGGCATACAATTTCTATCTTCGCCGGGTGCTGCCGGTCATCGGCAAGATCGTCTCCGGCGACGACGAGGCCTATCGCTATCTGGCCGAAACTATCCGGGATTTCCCCCAGGAAGCCGTGCTCGCCGACGAGATGCGCCGGGCCGGATTCGCCGATGTCGGCTACCGGGCCATGGCCGGCGGCATCGTCTTTCTCCACGCTGGCGTCAAAGCGGCGTAGAGCGAGGGGGAAGGAAGAAGAGGAAGATGCCTCCGGCGGCCGGGGGGATGATCCCCCCGGACCCCTGCAAAGGGAGAAGTGTGCAAAGGGGGCTTGGCGTTGGCTGGTCATCCGGTCGGCTGGGGACCGGGACAGCCGCTGTTTGCGCCTGACGGGAACCAGGGGAAAGAGGCTGGCGTTGGTTGGGGAAACCCTGCGGTCCCCACGGGCGGGCTAGCCGCCTGAGGCACGCAGGAAAAAGAGCAGGGCCAGACCGGACAGGATGGCCGTCATGCCAAGCCCCCGCAACTCGCCCGGCTTGCGCTCGGACAGGGCTTTGAGCACTGTTGGCATCTTTTCCGCCGCCAAAAAATACGGCAGCCCTTCCAGAATAAAAGCCAGACCAAGGGCCGTCAGGAACAGTTTCCAGTTAAATTCCATCACACAAGGGTACGGTTTTGGCCGCCACATGTAAAGATGCCCGTCTTGCCGGGGGGCGCGCTTTGCGTTATCGCGGCATTTGACCCGCTGCCCCCTTTTCAATCAAGGAGCATACCCATTGATCAGCTTTGAGGATATCCGCACGAAGAAGGCTGCCGTGGCGATTATCGGCCTGGGCTACGTCGGCCTGCCCCTGGCCGTAGCCCTGGCCCGCCATTTCGACGTGGTCGGTTTTGACGTCAAGGCCGCCCGGGTGGAAGAACTCACCGCCGGACGCGACAGCACCCTGGAAGTCGAGCCTGAGGATTTGGCCGCCGCCAACCTGCGCTATACGTGCAATCCGGCCGAACTGGCCGCCTGCAAGGTCTTCATCGTGGCCGTGCCCACGCCGATTAACGCCAACCGCGTGCCCGATCTCGGACCGCTGGTCGGGGCCTCGAACCTCCTGGCCGAACAGATCACCCCGGGCTCCATCGTTGTCTACGAGTCCACGGTCTACCCGGGCCTGACCGAAGAGATCTGCCTGCCGCTCCTGGAAAAAGGCTCCAACCTGACCGCCGGCCAGGACTTTTTCGTGGGCTATTCGCCCGAGCGCATCAACCCCGGCGACAAGGTCCACACCCTGGCCACCGTGGTCAAGATCGTGGCCGGCCAGACCCCGGAAGTGACCGACCTGCTGGCCGAACTCTACGGCACCGTGGTCACCGCCGGCATCCACAAGGCGGCCTCGATCAAGGTGGCCGAGGCGGCCAAGGTCATCGAGAACACCCAGCGCGACATCAATATTGCGCTCATGAACGAGTTGTCGATGATCTGCGAACGCCTGGACATCGACACCGTGGACGTCTTGCGCGCGGCCGAGACCAAATGGAACTTCCTGCCCTTCCGTCCGGGCCTGGTCGGCGGCCACTGCATCGGCGTCGATCCCTACTATCTGCTTTACAAGGCCCAAAGCCTCAATCTGCATCCGCAAGTCATCCCGGCCGGACGTCGCATCAACGACTCCATGGCCAAACATGTGGCCGAGGTGACCATCAAGATGCTCATCCGCTCCGAGTGCCGGGCCGCCTGCGCCCGCATCGGCGTGCTGGGCCTGACCTTTAAGGAAAATGTCCCCGACCTGCGCAACACCAAGGTCGTGGACACCATCCGCGAGCTTTGCGATTTCCGGATGCACGTGCTGGTCCACGACCCCATGGCCTCGCCCGAGGAAGCCCGCGAGGAATACGGCCTGACCCTGGTGCCGTGCGAGGAGCTGCGCGAGCTTGACGCGCTCATCATCGCCGTCAACCACGACGCCTTCAAGGCGCTCTCCCTGGAAGAACTGGCCACCTGGTTTCGCCCCACGGTCGAACCCATCCTTATCGACGTCAAGGGTGTCTTTGAGCGCAGCGCAGCCGAAACCGCCGGCTACCGCTACTGGCGGCTGTAAAAGCCCCCATGCCGACACCCACACCGCCCCCCGGGCTGGCTGGCGCGCCATACCCGGCGCGCCCGGCCGGACCGGGGAGTGTTTTCCCGGCCCCAGGCGGCCCGCTGCTCCTGGTGCTGGCCACGGCCAAGGAATACCGGGCCGCCTTGTCCGGCCTGGGCGCTCCGCCTCCTCCGGTGCCGGGTGAAACCGTCCTGTGGCGGCGCGGCGGCCGGGACTTTGCCGTCCTGGTCTCCGGGGTCGGGCCGGTGGCTGCGGCCATGGCGGTCGGCCGGGCCATTGGCCGGGGACAGGCCATGCCCGGCCGGGAGCCCGGCGGCGTCGTCGGCCTCGGCATTGCCGGCAGCTTTGATCTCAAAACCCTGCCCCTTGGCGGCATTGTCACGGCGACGGCTGAAATCTTTCCCGAATACGGCCTGCGCCAGCCCGACGGAGCGGCTTCGGCCGATGCACGGGGCATTGCCTTTCCCCAGACCACCATTGCCGGGCACGATATTTACGATTGCCTGCCCCTGGTTCCCCCGGCCGAGGCCGCCCTGGCCATGGGCCTGACCCTGCCGGCCGAGGCCGTGGCCGGTCCCTGCCTGACCGTGGCCGGCGTCACGGCCTCGGCCGACCGGGCCGCCAGTCTGGCCCGGACCCATGCCGCCCTGGCCGAATCCATGGAAGGATTTGCCGTGGCCCTGTGTGCAGCCGCTGCGGGCCTGCCCGCCCTGGAAGTACGCGTCATTTCCAACCGGGTGGGTTCGCGCCCGCCAGCCGACTGGGACCTGCCCGGGGCCTTTGCCGCCCTTGGCCGCACCGCCGCCCGCCTTTTTTCCTGAGCGAGGCCTGCATGGATGTCGTCAGTTTTGCCATCTCCCCCTGTCCCAACGATGTGACCATCTTCGGGGCGTTGCTCCTGGGCCGGGTCAGCCTGCCCGGGGTCCGGGTGGAATTTGCCTTCGAGGACGTGGAGACCTTAAACGAGGCCGCCCTGGCCGGGGCCTATGACGTGGTCAAGATTTCCGCGGCCATGGCCGCACCCCTGGCCGGGGCCTACGACGTCCTGCCCTCCGGGGCGGCCTTCGGCTTCGGGGCCGGCCCCAAGCTCGTGGTCAAAAAGGGCTTCACCGGCCGCCCCCGGTCCGTGGCCGTGCCCGGACTGCGCACCACGGCCGCCACGCTCCTTCGCGCCGCACTGGCCGCCGGCAATCCCGACCTGCCGCCTCCGGACGCCGCCTTTGTCCCGGTGCGCTACGACGCGATCGTCGAGGCCGTGCGATCGGGCGGCGCCGAGGCCGGGCTGCTCATCCACGAGACCGCCCTGGCCGCAGCCAGCCACGGCCTGGAGCTCATTTTGGACCTTGGGATCTGGTGGCACACACGCATCCCGGATTCCCCGGTCCCGCTAGGGGTCATCGTGGCCAAAAAAAGCCTGGGAGCCACGCGCCTGGCCGCCCTGGGCCTGGTATTGCGCCAAAGCCTGGCCATGGCCCGGGCCGAGCCGGAGCTGGTGGCCCCGCTGGTCCGGCTCTTTGCCCGGGAACGCGACGAGGCCGTCATTGCCGCCCATATCCGGGCCTATGTCGGCGATTTGAGCCTGGACATGGGGCCAACCGGCCGCACGGCCCTGGCCGCCCTGGCGCAAATGGCCTGATTCCGCCATTTCCAGGCATTTCCCCCCTTGCCAGTTCTGGACGAAAGCTGGTAAAGCCGGGCGGATGAGCGATATCGCGGACATTTTGACTCGGGAAGTCCCGGCCATCAACCGGTACCTGGAGGGAGCGGCCGGCACGCTGAACCCTCTCGTGCAGCCGGTGGTGCGCCATGTGCTGTTGGCCGGAGGCAAACGCCTGCGTCCGCTGCTCACCATTCTGGTGGCCAGGGCCTTGGGCTACACAGGGGACGACATCCATCCCCTGGCCTGCTCCCTGGAATTTCTCCACTCGGCCACGCTGCTCCACGACGACATCGTCGACGGTGCAAAATTGCGCCGGGGCCGCGAATCCGCCCATGTCCTTTTCGGAGCGACCTACACCATTCTGGCCGGCGATGTCCTGCTCGCCCTGGCCAACCGGCTGGTGGCCGAATACGACAATCCGGAGCTGACCCGCATCCTGTCCGAAGCGCTCCTGCAGACCGCCACCGGCGAGATCCTGGAAATCGCCCATCTGCGCGATACCGACCTGCCGCTGGACACCTATTTTTCCATCATCACCGGCAAGACCGCCTACTTGATCCAGGCCTCCTGCCACTGCGGCGCGGTGCTGGCCGGCGCAAACGAGACCCTGTGCCAGGCGGCCCGGGACCTCGGCCACGCCATCGGCATCGCCTTCCAGCTCGTGGACGACGCCCTGGACTACACCTCCCCGGCCACGGTGTCGGGCAAGCCCACCGGCGGCGACCTCAAGGAAGGCAAGGTCACCCTGCCGCTGTTGCTCTACCTCGCCAGCCTGCCCTTTGAAGAACGCCGCCGGCTGGCCGAAGATTTCCGCCAGGACCAGCTCTCGGCCGAAGACATCGAATATTTGCGCGGCAACATCGTTGCCGGCGGACATGCCGAAAAAACCCGGGAGATGGCCGCCGAATATCTGGCCAAGGGGCAAGCCGCCCTGGCCCTGTTTCCGCCCTCCCCCGAAGCCGAACTGATCGGTGACGTCCTGGCCCCCATGCTCGCCCGGGACAAATAGGAAGCATCCCGCCGGCGGCGTGCCCGCACACCTCTGACCTCAAAACGGAAGGAACGCCATGCTCAGTCGCGTCGCCGTGGGCCTGCGCCCAAGCGTCCGGGACGTGGTCGGCCAGCGCGTGGCCGGCAAGATCCAAAACGAATTGCATCTGCCGGTGACCGCCGTCGCCATCATCAGAATCTTCACCGTCGCCGGCCTGGACGCCGCCGAGATCACTGCCGTCATCGACGCCGGCGTGCTCCACGATCCCGTGGTCCAGACCGCCAGCGCCACGCCCATCACTCCGCAAGGCGCTGTAGCCGACTGGGTCATCGAGGTGGGTTTTCGCCCCGGTGTTACCGACAACGAGGCCAGAACCGCCAAGGAGGCCATCGCCCTGGCCCTTGGCCTGGACGAGGCCCGCAAAAAGGATCTGGCCGTCTACACCGCCGTCCAGTACCACATTGCCGGCCTGCCCGACCGGGCTGCGGCCGAACACGTAGCCCTGGATCTGTTGGCCAACGATCTGCTTCAGCGCCATGACGTCAAATCCCGCGACGAATGGGCGGCCGAACCGGGCTTCCCGGCCCGGGCGGCCAAGGTCACGGGCAAGGCCGATTCCACCGTGGAAGTGCCGGACCTGTTCAACATGACCGAAGCGCAGATGGAGGCCCTGAGCAGCCAGCGCACCCTTGCCCTGTCGCTTGAGGAATGGTGGGCCATCCGGGCCTATTTCGGCCTGCCCGGGTTCAAGCTGCGCCGCGTTTCCTGGGGACTCATCCACAACCCCACCGACGTGGAACTGGAATGTCTGGCCCAGACCTGGTCCGAGCACTGCAAGCACAAGATCTTTAGCGCGGCCATCACCTACCGCGACCTGGAAACCGGCGACGAGGAAGAAATCGAGAGCCTGTACAAGTCCTACATCCAGCGCTCCACTGCCGACATCCGGGCCGCCCTTGGCGAGCGCGACTTCTGCCTGTCGGTCTTTTCCGACAATGCCGGCGTGGTGCGGTTCACCGATGATCTCAATTTGTGCATCAAGGTCGAGACCCACAACAGCCCCTCGGCGCTGGACCCCTACGGCGGAGCCCTGACCGGCATCGTCGGCGTCAACCGCGACCCCATGGGCACGGGCATCGGCGCGAATTTGCTGTGCAACACCGATGTGTTCTGCTTTGCCTCGCCCTTTTTCGAGGGCCAGCTGCCCCCGCGCCTGCTCCACCCCCGCCGGGTGCTCGAAGGCGTGCGCGAGGGCGTCGAGCACGGCGGCAACAAGTCCGGCGTGCCGACCGTCAACGGCTCCATTGTCTTTGATGAACGCTACCTCGGCAAACCGCTGGTCTTTTGCGGCACCGTCGGCATGTTGCCGGCCGTCATAAACGGCAAGCCGAGCCACTACAAAAAGGCCCTGCCCGGCGACTACATCGTCATGGTCGGCGGCCGGGTCGGCAAGGACGGCATCCACGGCGCCACCTTTTCCTCGGAAGAGCTCCACGAAGGCTCCCCGGCCACGGCCGTGCAGATCGGCGACCCCATCACCCAGCGCCGCATGTACGACTGCCTCATGCGCGCCCGGGACATGGGCCTGTATAACGCCATCACCGACAACGGGGCCGGCGGCCTGTCCAGCTCGGTTGGCGAAATGGCCCGGGATGCCGGCGGCTGCGAACTCTACCTCGACCGGGTGCCGCTGAAGTACGACGGGCTGGTCCCCTGGGAGATCTTTACCTCCGAGGCCCAGGAGCGCATGACCCTGGCCGTGCCGCCGGACAAGTTCGCCCAGTTCATGGCCCTGGCCAGGGAAATGGGCGTCGAGGCCACGGAGCTTGGCAACTATACCAATTCCGGCTATCTGCGCGTCTACTACGGCCAGCGCACCGTGGCCTACCTCGACATGGAGTTCCTCCACGAGGGCACGCCGCGCATGGCGCTGACGGCCGAGTGGAAGCGTCCGGCCATCGCCCGCACCGAACCGGTGCTGCCGGCCGGCGGACATGGCCCGCTGCTCAAAAAGATGCTTGGGCGGCTTAATATCTGCAGCAAGGAATACGTGGTCCGCCAGTACGACCACGAGGTCAAGGGCGGCTCGGCAGTCAAGCCCCTGTGCGGCGTGCGCCGTGACGGCCCGTCCGACGGCGGCGTGCTGCGCCCGGTGCTCTCGCGGCCCGAAGGCGTGGCCCTGACCCACGGCATCTGCCCCCGCTACTCCGACATCGACGCCTACTGGATGATGGCCGCGGCCATTGACGAGGCCGTGCGCGGGGCCGTGGCCGTCGGGGCCGATCCCGAACGGCTGGCCGGCGTGGACAACTTCTGCTGGTGCGACCCGGTGGAGTCGGCCAAGACCCCGGACGGGCGCTACAAGCTGGCCCAGCTGGTCCGGGCCAACAAGGCCCTGGCCCATTTCTGCCGGGCGTTCATGGTGCCCTGCATCTCGGGCAAGGACTCCATGAAAAACGACTATTCCGGCGGCGGAGCCAAAATCTCCATTCCGCCGACGGTCCTGTTCTCGGTCATGGGCTTTGTGCCCGACGTCTCGCGGGTGGTCACCTCCGACTTCAAGCGTCCGGGCGACCTCGTCTATGTCCTGGGGGCCACGGCGGCCGAACTCGGCGCGTCCGAGTTGGCCGACGAACTGGGCTTTACCTCCCCGGACGTGCCGCAAGTCGAGGCCGTCTCGGCCCGTCGCCGCTACCAGACCCTTTTCGCCGCCATCACGGCCGGGCTGGTCACTGCCTGCCACGACTGCTCCGACGGCGGTCTGGCCGTGGCCCTGGCCGAAATGGCCATCGGCGGCCGGCTTGGGGCCGAGCTTGACTGCGACGCCGCCCCGGGCGCCGCTCGCCTAAGCGACCTGGAACTGCTGTACAGCGAATCCCAGAGCCGACTGGTGGCGACGGTTTCCCCGGACAACAAGGCCGCCTTCGAGGCGCTCTTTGCCGGCCAGCCCGTCGGCCTGCTTGGCGTCGTCACCGAGGCCCCGGCCCTCATTTTGCGCCGTGGCCAGGCCTTGCTGTGCCAGGAACCGGCCGAGGAACTGGCCCGGGCCTTCAAGGCCACGCTCGACTGGTAGCCCCGCTGCCGGCCGGCCGGCTGCAATCCATTACACGACCGCCGGGGGAGCCGCTCCCCCGGCGTTTTTTTTGCGTCCAACGCCCCGGCCAGGGCACTGCCGGCCAAGCCCCGGTCTCATGTGGCAGCCTATAAAACGAAGCGAAAGACGTATCCACCTGCCAGTTTGGTGTTTTTCATAGGAAACACGCCTTCTTTGTCCAGGGTGACTTCCCCCCCCATTCGGCAAACCGTATTGCACCCCATCTGTTCTTCTGTTACAAATGTGTGGTTCCCTTTCCACCTCAACCGAGGAGACCGCCATGGTCCGTTGGCGTGCTTGGTGCCAGGCATTGCTCACGGTGGGTCTTTGTGCCTGCCCCTTCGGATTTGCATCCGCGCAGCCCCCTGCCGCGGCCGGGACAGCGGCGTCCTATGTCGGCTCCAAAGCCTGCATGGAGTGTCACCCCAAGGAATACGAGTCGTTTACCAGGTATTCGAAAAAGGCCCACTCCTCCCAGTCCATCAAGATCATGGCTCCCAAACTGTCCGCCGAGGAACTCAAGGGCTGCTTCGCCTGCCACACCACCGGCTACGGCCAGCCCGGCGGCTTTGTCAGCTTTGAAAAAACCCCGGAACTGGCCGACGCCGGCTGCGAGGTCTGCCACGGGCCGGGTTCCGCCCATGCCGACGCCGGCGGCGACGCCACGCTCATTCGCGCGAAATTGGCCATGTCCATGTGCGAGAGCTGCCACAACGCCGAGCGGGTCCGCACCTTTAATTTCAAGCCCATGCTCTTTGCCGGGGCGCACTGATCGGCAGGGCCGCGCCGTGCGGGGCCGGGATGGAGAGTTATGCCCGCTTTACAATCCGTGTGAGGAGGCTGCCCCGACGTTTGCCCCGGCAAACGGACGGGCCGCCCGATGAGGAGGCCGGCGATGAATGTGGTTGCGCGTTCGCTTGGGATAAAGGTGCTGCTGCTTGTTTCGGGGCTGACCATACTGGCCTTTGCCGGACTGTTTCTGGCCAATTCGTATTGGCAACGCCAGGGGGCGGTGGCCCAGATCGACCGGGCGGCCAAACGCTCAAGCGACATGCTGCGCATGGCCATTGAAGAACCCATGCGGCTTGGCAAAAATGCCGAGACCAAATCCCAGTTTGCCAAGGTCGCCGCCGCCCACCACGACATCCGGGTGTTTCTGACCGATTTCAAGGGCAACGTGACCTATGCCACCGACAACGCCAGCGTGCGCCAGGACATGGACCGGGTGACCCCGGACCCGGCCGTGGCCGATCTGGTCAAAAAAGCCCTGGCCGGCGACTTCCACGGCGGCGAGATCCTGTCCTGGGCCGGGGTGCCGTCGTTTGTGGCCGTCAATTCGGTGCAAAACGAACCCGACTGCCACCACTGCCACGGCGCAGCCAAACCCATCCTCGGGGCCATGGTGGTGGTCCAGGACATCGCCCCGGAAATGGCCCGGCTGACTGCCGACCAATACAAGGCGGCCGGGCTGTCCCTTGGCGGACTGGCAGCGCTGTTGGCCACCCTGCTCCTGTTCATGAAATTCGCCGTGGTCTCCCGGGTCAAGAAAATCGCCGCCCTGTCGGCCGAGATCGCCAAGGGGGCCCTCGACCTCACCTTTGACGATCCCGGCCAGGACGAAATCGCCGCCCTGGCCGGCAACCTCTCGGCCATGGTCGGCACCATCAAGGACCAACTTGAATACAACCGGGGCGTGTTAAACGGCGTCATCATTCCCATCTTCGTGGCCGACAAGGACCGGCGCTTCGACTTCGTCAACACGCCGCTGACCAACATCCTTGGCAAATCGCCCCAGGAAATGCTCGGCAAACCGGTCACCGACAGCTTTATGCGCGAGGACGGCCGCTCGGGCTGCGCCGCCGTGTTGTCCACCGGCGAGTGTTCCAGCGGCTTTACCCGCTTCACCCGCTCCGACGGCCGGATCTTCCCCCTGCATTACGAAATCTCGCCGCTCAAAAACGCCGCCGGCGAAGTCGTGGGCGTCATCGGCGTCCTGATCGACCTCACCCAGGAGGAGCGCGACAAGGACCACATCAAGGCCCAGCGCGAAAAGCTCCTGGCCGTGGCCGACGAAGTCACTGCCGTGGCCCAGGAGTTGTCCAACGCCTCGGATGTCTTAAGCACCCGCATGGAGGAACTCACCACCGGCGTGTCCAACACCGCCCGGGAGACCGACCGGGTGGCCACGGCCATGGAAGAGATGAACGCCACTGTCCTTGAAGTGGCCAAAAACGCCGGCGACACGGCCCGGGCCTCGGACGCCGCCACCAAGGAAGCCGAAGCCGGCGGCCGGGAGGTCGAGCAGACCGTCCGGGAGACCCGGCTGGTGTCGCAGCGCACCGCCGATCTGGCCGCCTCCCTGGGAGAGCTCGAGGTCCGGGCGCAAAATATCGGACAGGTGCTCTCGGTCATCGGCGATATCGCCGACCAGACCAATCTCCTGGCCCTGAATGCCGCCATCGAGGCGGCCCGGGCCGGCGAGGCCGGACGCGGCTTTGCCGTGGTGGCCGACGAGGTCAGAAAGCTGGCCGAAAAAACCATGACCGCCACGGCCGAAGTGGCCTCGGCCGTGGGCGAGATCCAGGACAGCACGCGCCTTGTGGTCACCGGCATGGGCGAAACCAAGACCCGGGTGGAGCGGACGGCCGATATGGCCGAAGGCTCCGGCGCAGTGCTTGGGCGCATTGTCGGCCAGGCCACCCGCATCGCCGACATGGTGCGCAACATTGCCACTGCCTCGGAAGAGCAGTCCGCCACCAGCGAGGAAGTCTCCGGCAGTGTGGCCCACATCAATGAACTCTCCAAGGACCTCACCGGGCGCATTGCCGAAGCCGGGGAACGCATCCACGAAGTGCGCACCATGGCCAATCATCTGGCCAAACTCGTGGAGCAGTTTCGGGAAGAGTAAGACAGGGAACGGGTACGGACGGTCTTGACAATATGACGCAAACTAAAGGATAGACTTGTCCGTGCGCGATCGGTATTTTTGCCTCGCGCGTCCTGTCGGCAAGGCCGATTCCGTGACGCGATCCTGTGGCGTTGGCCCAAAGGGCCTGTGTCGCGCCAACGGATAATGACCTTGTTGCCGCTCAGGCAAGGGCGCCCCGGGCGGACCCGGCGCTGAGGGCAAATAAGGACTGGCAAGCCGGCCAACATCAAGAAACGGAGAAACGAGCATGGACAAATACGAGTGCAACATCTGCGGTTACGTGTATGACCCCGCCGCTGGCGACCCGGACAACGGCGTGGCCCCCGGCACCAAATTCGAAGACGTTCCCGAAGACTGGGTCTGCCCGACGTGCGGCGCTCCCAAGAGCGAATTCAGCAAGGCCTAACCCGTTTTTTTCCCGCCGCATCCGTTGCGACGTTTCGAGGATTTGCAATGCAACCCGTTGAAATCTGCAAGGATGTCTATTGGGTCGGGGCCGTCGACTGGGATTGCCGTGATTTCCACGGCTACATGACCGCTCCCACCGGGACAACCTACAATGCCTTTCTGATCAAGGACGAGAAAATCGCCCTGTTCGACTCGGTCAAGGAAGGGCATGGGCACGAAATGCTGTGCCGCCTGGCCCATGTGGTCAAGCCTGAAGACGTCGACTACCTCATCATCAACCACGTGGAGATGGACCACTCCGGCTCCCTGCCGGAGCTGGTGGCCCGCACCAAGCCGGAAAAGATCTTCACCTCGCCCATGGGCGAGCGGGCCCTCCGGGCGCATTTTTCCTGCGCCGACTGGCCCATCGAAGTGGTCAAGACCGGTTCCACCGTCTCCCTTGGCAAACGGACCCTCCAGTTCCTGGAAACCCGGATGCTGCACTGGCCCGACAACATGGCCACCTTCATCCCCGAAGACGGCGTGCTCATCTCCTCCGACGCCTTCGGCCAGAACTGGGCCACCAGCGAACGCTTCGTCGACGAAGTGGACCGCAGCCTGCTGCGCAAACAACTCGACCGCTACTTCGCCAACATCGTCCTGCCCTTTAGCCCCATCGCCCAGAAGACCATCGAGACCATCGAGTCCATGGGCCTGGATATCCGCTACATCTGCCCTGACCACGGCCTCATGTTCCGGACCCGCGAAGACGCCGCCTGGGTGATCGCGCGCTACAAGGAACTGGCCTGCCAGAAGCAGAAGAAAAAGGCCGTGCTGGTCTTTGACACCATGTGGCATTCCACCGAGCGCATGGCCCACGCCATCGCCACCGGTCTCATGGAGCATGGCCTGACGGTCAAACTCATGAACCTGCACGTCTTTGACCATTCCGACGTCATGGAAGAAGTCTGGGACGCGGCAGCCGTCTTTGTGGGCTCGGCCACCCACAACAACGGCATGTTGCCCAAGGTGGCCGACATGCTGACCTACATGAAGGGCCTAAAGCCCAAGGGGAAGATCGGCGGAGCCTTTGGCTCCTACGGCTGGAGCGGCGAGGCCGTCAAAGATATTGCCGGCTGGCTGGCCGAGATGGGCATGGAAATGCCTGTCGATCCGGTGCGCCTGCTCTATGTGCCGACCCACGAGCAACTGGCCGTCTGCACGGAAATGGGCCGCACCATCGGCAAGATGGTGGCCGACAAGCTCGGCTGATCGCCCACAGATTGACCTGTCGGGGGAATCGGGACATTGGCCCGGTTCCCCCTTTTTTTCGGCCGCCCCGGCCACGAGGCCCGGCCCCCGCACGGTCGCCGGCCCCGCTCGTTAACGGCCCCAGGGCCAAACCACGCGAGGTGTGTATGATCGTTTCCGAAGGCCGGCTTGGCCGCGTGTTTGTCCTGCGCCTGGGCGACGGGGACCGCATCCCCGACGCCATCGAAGACTTCGCCAGAACGCGCGGCGTGTCCTCGGCCCTGGTGGCTGCTCTCGGCGGCGTGGAAAACGGCCGGCTGGTCACCGGTCCCAAAGACGGCACGACCATGCCGCCAACGGCCATGCTGACGGCCATCGACGCCGTGCACGAAGCCGCTGCCGTGGGCACGCTCTTTCCCGCTGCCGACGGCACGCCGCGCCTGCACATGCACGCGGCCCTCGGCCGGGACGGCGAAACCCGCACCGGCTGCGTGCGCCCGGGCCTGGATGTCTGGAAAATCCTTGAGGTGGTGGTCATCGAGATCACCGGCACGGACCTGGCCCGGGCCAGGGACCCGGAAACCGGCTTCGAACTGCTCGGCCGGGGGGCGTAGCGAGGGGGAAGGAGAGAAGATGAGAGGGGGAATGCCTCCGGCGGCCAAAGGGACTGCGTCCCTTTGGAATCCCCTCCTGGGGGAAGTTTGCTTTGACTGTGGGCGTTGCCAGGGCGATGCGCGAAAGTTGCGCAAGGCAAGACGAGAAGCGTCCGGGGGCGTTTGAGCGTGACAGGGACCAGCGTTGTTGCGGCGACCGAGCAATGCCGCCGCAGCAGGGAAAGGGGCGAGGCCCCCAACGTGCAAAGGGGACGGCGTTACGGCCGGGCTGGCGCGCCCTGGCCGGGCTGGCCGGCCGGGGGAGTGAGCACCTCGGTTGCCCGCTTGATCACCCGCGTGGCCAGCAAGGCGTTGCCGGCCTCGTTGAAATGGCAGCAGGTATCGCGGAACACGTCGCCGGGATAGTCGGCGAAAAGCCGGGTGGCGTCCTCAAAGGCGACCCCGGCCTCAAGCAGGGCCGGCGCGCGCTTGTCCAGTTCCCGGTAGCCGCGCCGCACCGACTCGCCAAAGGCCGGGTCCGCAGAGATGGCCTTGGTCCGCTCCAGGGCCGACAGCGGCTTGGCCCCCTCGGGGTACTGGTTGGGCTGCAGCACATGGAGATAGGCAAAGCCGGCCCCACGGGCCAGCTCGGCCAGGGCCAGACTGGAACGCAGCCAGATGTCCGCCGCCTGGACCTGGACCAGCTCCTGGTCGATGCCGGGATCGACCCCGGCCGGCCCGGGCAGCGGAGCCATGGCCCGGTCGCGCAACTGGGCCAGGGTGTCCTGCTCCCGGCGGTCAAGCAGCTTGTCGCCCAGATGCCACAGCACCAGGGCCGTGCGCGAAAAGGAAAAATACGATGCGCCCTTGGCCCAGGCCTGCCCCAGTTCGTCCCACAGGGCCAACCGGCCAAGCAGCTTGCGGGCCTTGGCGTCCACAAAGTCATCGGTCATATCCCGCCAGAACATGGGGTAGACCGGCGAGATGCCGGCCGGCGTCAGATCATGGCCGGGCAGGACCACGTCGTTAAATCCGTCAAGATTGATCAGCAGGTCGATCCTGGCCCCCTGGGACAGGAAATAGGCCACGGACAGCAGGGGCTGAGGCTGCTTGTACCCGGGCACGGCCAGGCAAAAAACCTGGACCGTGCGCCCCTTGGTCGCCGGCAGGGCCGCCAGGGCCTGGCGCAGGACATCCCATTCCAGGACGAAGAAATCGCCGGCCACCGACCCGCCGGCGATGACCACATTGAAATTGTCCGGCCCGGTGCTGTCAAGCAGGCTCGGACCGATGAGACCGTGGGCATTGACCGCCTTGCTGTCGCGGCCGTCGTAGACGAAGCCCAGGTACGGGTGGATCATGTAGCCCTGTTTCTGGCTTCGCCCGGTGCGGGTCAGGGAGGCCGCCGACTGCGGCAATTCCCCGCCGGACCGGTCAAGGAGCTCGAGACGCAAGGCGTCGGCGCGCAGCCCCGACAAGGCCATCCAGGCCGCACCGACCCCTTCCAGGCCAAGCGCGGCCATGGCCACGACGGCCAACACCAAGGCGACTCGTTTCACCATACGCTCCTTGCCCGGATAGCTGCACTATGAATCAAAATAGGCAAACCCTTCCCCCGCTTGCGGGAGAGGGTTTGCCTGAAAAACGGCCACGATTGCAGCAAAAATGGCCGGACGCAAAGGGGTGCTATTTTACAGCGTCCTTGAGCGTCTTGCCGGGAGTGAAGCGAACGGCCTTGGAAGCGGGAATATCAATGGGGTTGCCGGTCCGGGGATCACGACCGGTGCGCGCCGCCCGATCCGACACCTTGAAGGTGCCAAAACCGGTCAGGGTCAGGGCTTCGCCCCCGACCAGGGATTCCTGGATGGCACCCAAAACGGCGTCGAGGACCTTGCCCGCTTCAGCCTTGGTGGCGATACCGGCATTGGCCTGGATCTTGGCGATGATGTCTGTTTTAGCCATGTGCGTGGGCTCTCCTTATCGTTGGGAACCGCGACCTTCCGCCCGGGGACGAAACGCCCGTCCGGGGGAGTCGGCGCGGCCGATTCCCGAATTCGTGGTCCGCTATACCGAAATCCCCCGCCTTAGGCCACAACTTTCCCTTTCTTCTCCCACAACCGCATATCCTTCATCTTTTTGCGGCGCTCCCGTTGCAGGGCCTTGCACACCAGCGGCATGGTCTTTTTGTAGCCGTTTTTGGCCTTGTATTCCTCAGGGGTCAGCCCGTGGGTGGCAAGATGTTTGCGGGTAATGACCTTAAAGGACTTGGCGCACTCCAGGCAGGTGATGGACTTTTCCTTGACCGCCTTTTTGGGGTCCAGGTTCTCCACTGCTTCGCCCAGCCCCACACTCACGTCCAGGCCGAGGCTGATGTCGCGGATGCCGATGGCCAGGCGGCGCACCATAGAGGAAATCTCCTCATCGGTCATATTGCGCACCGAAGCCTGGGCTTTAACAATTTCAAGGGCGCTTTTGAGATGGTCTTCCATGCGGTCTCCTTCGTGGCTGTTGCTTGCGAAGAGGCGACTTTTCCTGCCGAAGCTGCTTTTTGTCAATTGCAAAATACAATTTCTTCATGCAACAAAATCAACTATAGAGGTGAAAAGACTCTTGTGTCAGTCCTTTTAAGTAGATTACATTTTTGAAATGGAGACGAACTCCTGCCGCATCCCGCAACACACGAGTCTCCGGGGCTTGAAAACAACAAAGCCGGGGCGCGTTCCCGCACCCCGGCTTTGTCCGATGGCCGGCCTAGCCGGCCTGGATTTCGATCTTGCGCGGCTGGGCCCGTTCCTGGCGAGGCAGATGCAGTTCCAGCACGCCGTCGCGAAGTGAAGCCCGGATTCGCTCCTTGTCCACGATGTGCGACACGGTGAAGCTGCGAAAATACTCGCCGCCGCCAAATTCCACGTGGCCGAGTTTCTGGCCCTCGGGCAAGGCGTATTCCGCTTTGCCCGACACCTTGAGCTCGTCCTCGTTGAGATCGATGACAAGATGTTCCTTGGACACGCCCGGCATGTCCACATAGATATAAAAGCCGTCTTCCTTTTCGATGATGTCCGTGGCCGGCTTGACCCTGGGCAGCCGCCGTTCTTCCGGCCTGGACGCAGTCGTCTCCGCCATGGTTTTCCTCCTTTGTCTGCTCGTGGCCCCGTACGGCCGCCGGCACGCCGCGCCATATGCGCCTGGCCGGTTTCCTCCGGCCGCCGGGGCGTCGTCCTGGCGCAGGGGCGGGCCGGATCGGGCCTGGCAGCCACCCGTCCGGCGCGCATCCCCCGATCCGGCTACACCGCCTCGATGCTGATCTTCTGGGGCCGGCTCTCGTTGGCCTTGGGCAGCACCACCTCAAGCAGGCCGTCGCGCATGGTGGCCGTCACCGCCTCCCGGCTGATGCCGGCCGAGATGTTGACCACCCGCTGGAAAACGCCGGTGGGGCGTTCCTGCCGGTAATACTTGCCGCGCTCCACCTTGCGCTCGCCCTTGATGACCAGACTGGAGTCGGTCAGCGTCAGATCGAGATCGGCTATGGCCATACCCGGGATTTCGCAGCGGACATAGAGATTGGCGTCATCCTCGCCGATATTGACGGGAGGGTAGGCCACGCTGCGCTGGCTGATGGCCATGGACGGCCACAGCGTCTCGAAAAGCCGATCAAAAGGCGTCGTTGTACCGTAAAACGGGCTTAAATCGATGACCATACGGGTTCCTCCTGACAGTTCGACCTATCTGAGCGAAACATAAACAAGTAAGCCCCCCTGTCAATGGCCGAAACAAAACCGCGCCACCGGGTTTCCCGGACAATCCCGGGCCTTGACAGGCCACCCGGGCGGTTTATTTCTTTCTCTATTCGCCATGAGGGGGAACTCTCCCCCCGGACCCGCCCCGGTTGCCGGGACGGTGTCTTTTTTTCGGCCAGACAGCACGACACCACGGAGAAAGGAGACATGCCCATGTCCGCCGCCCACGGCGAAACCCACGAGTTTCGCGCTGAAATCCGCAAGCTTCTCGATATCATCACCCATTCCATTTACACCAACCGCGAGATTTTCCTACGCGAGCTGGTGTCCAATGCTTCCGACGCCCTGGACAAGCTGCGTTTTGAACAGAGCCGGGGCGCTGCCGTCGCCGACCCGGACACCGGCCTGGAAATCCGCATCACCGCCGACAAGGACGCCGGGCGCATCACCATTGCCGACACCGGCTGCGGCATGACCCGCGACGAACTCATCGACCATCTGGGCACCATCGCCAAATCCGGCACCGAGGCCTTCATGCGCTCGGTGGCCGAGAACGCCGACGCCGCTTCCAACCTCATCGGCCGCTTTGGCGTGGGCTTTTATTCCGTCTTCATGGTGGCCGACCAGGTGGCCGTCACCTCGCGTTCCTTTGTCCCGGACGCCGCCCCGGCCCGCTGGGTGTCCGACGGTTCGGGCAGCTTCACCGTGGAGGATGTGGACGGCGAGGTGCCGCGCGGCACCGTGATCGAGATCACGCTCAAGGAAGACACCAAGGAATACGCCGATCCCGAGCGCTTGAAGGCCATCTTGCGCACCCACTCCAACTTCATCTCCTTCCCCATTTTCCTGGACGGTGAGAAGACCAACACCATCCCGGCCCTGTGGCGCGAATCCAAGTTCTCGGTCACCCCGGAGCAGTACAAGGAATTCTATCAGTTCCTGACCCACGACAGCGACGAACCGCTGGCCACCATCCACGTCAGCGTGGACGCGCCGGTGCAGTTTACTGCCCTGCTCTTTATTCCCAAGCACGGCCTTGGCCCCATGGCTTTTCGCGACCAGCTCCACCATGGCCTGGACCTCTACGTGCGCCGGGTGCTTATTTCCAAAGAGACCAAGGAACTGATCCCGGAATATCTGGGCTTTGTGCGCGGCGTGGTGGACACCGAAGACCTGCCGCTCAACCTCTCCCGCGAGACGCTCCAGGAAAATCTGGTGCTGCGAAAGATCCAGACCATCCTCGTCAAGCAGATACTCGACAAGCTCAAGGCCCTGGGCAAGGAAGATCCGGCCAAATACAATGAGTTCTTCACGGCCCACGGCCAGGGCTTCAAGCTCGGCTACAGCGACTACGCCCACCGCGACGCCTTTGCCGAGCTGGTGCGCTTTGATTCCTCGGCCCTGGAGCAGGGCGGCGAGGAAGAGGAAAAAACCCGGCTGACCTCCCTTGCCGACTACGTCACCCGGGCCCGGGACGGCCAAAAAGCCATCTACCACCTCTCGGGACCGTCCCGGGCGGCGCTGGACCTCAATCCGCACCTGGAAATCTTCCGGTCCAAGGGCCTGGAAGTGCTCTATCTCTATGAGCCGGTGGACGAATTCATCATGGATTCCATCGGCACCTACAAGGAGCTGCCCCTCAAATCCGCCGAGCTGGCCGACGCGGCCGAACTCGACCCCTTCGAGGGCACAGCCGAAACGCCCAAGGCCCCGGAGCTGACCCCCGAGGAATCCGGCTCCCTGGACGGCTTCCTGGCCGCCGTCAAGGCGCTCCTGGGCGACCGGGTCACGGACGTGCGCGTCTCCACCCGGCTGACCCAAAGCCCGTCGTGCCTGGTGTCTCCGGATGACCGCATGACCTCGAGCATGCAAAAGATCATGCGGCTGGTCAGCAAGGACACCTCGGTCCCCAAAAAGGCCCTGGAACTCAACCGCGACCACATGCTCATCCGCAACCTGCTGGCCATCTACCGCCGCGACGCCGCCGATCCGTTCATCGGCAAGGCGGTCGAGCAGCTCTATGACTCTGCCCTTTTGCTCGACGGCTACCTGTCCGATCCGCACCAGATGGTGGCCCGCATAAACGACCTGCTGGCCGACGCCAGCGCCCTGCACGCCAAATAGGGACGCCGCGCCACACAAACAAACAGCCGGGAGAGGATCCGTCCTCTCCCGGCTGTTTTGCTTTGGCGCCCGCCCCTGCCGCACCGCCCTGCCCGGCCATGGCCTGCGCCGGCCGTTCTCCCGTCGGCTGGACGGGCCCGGGCGGCCGCGCTATGGGCCAGTCATGGAAACCCTTGGCGCGCTGTGGACCATGCTGCTTTCCCTGGACACCGCCCTGACCCAGGCCGTTGCCACCCATGGCGACGCCGTCTACGCCATTATCTGGCTGACGCTTTTTGCCGAAACCGGCTTTGTGGTCACGGTGTTTCTGCCGGGCGAGACGCTCCTGTTTGCGGCCGCAGCCCTGGCCGGCCGGGGGACGTTGTCGCTGTGGCCGCTCTATGGCGGCGCGCTGGCCGCGACCTTTGCCGGCGACCTGCTCAACTTCGCCATCGGCTGCTGGCTGCGGCACGGGGCGGCGGGACGGTTCGGAGCGGCCCTGATCTCGCCGGCCAAGCTGCAAACAGCCAGAGAACAACTGGGCCGCTACGGCCTGGCCGCCCTGGTGCTGGCCCGGTTTGTGCCGGTGCTGCGGTCCGTGGCCCCGCTGACTGCCGGCCTGACCGGCCTGGGCTGGAGAAGCTTTGCCGTGGCCAACGCCCTGGGCAAAGTCGTCTGGGTCACGGTCTACGTCGCCGGCGGCTTCTATCTGGGAGCGCTCCCCTGGTTTGCCGCCCACTTCCCGGCCGTGGTCATGGCGGCAGTGGCCTTCCCCTTCGTCTTGGCCGGGGTGCGCTGGGCCATCGTCGCCCTGGCCAGACCGGCAAAAAGCCGCAAGCCAAAGGGGTAGGGGACGGCAGCGGGGGGGAGGCCCCTCGGCAAAGCGCTCCGGGGGCGGGGTTAAAAAAGGTAGCCGTAGGTGGAGGCCAGCTTGTCGGTGCGGCCAAGGAGCGCCTCGGCGGCCTGATCCACGTTGCTTGCGTCCACAATGCCGGCCTCGGAGGCCAGGAAATACTTGAGCGAGCCCTCGCGGGAGGAAAAAAGCCAGCTCACCGAATAGATCGAGCACAGGTTGGGCCGCCCCGGAAACTCTTCCTTGGTCTTTATAACCAGGACAATCTTTTTCTCGTCCCGGTTGGTCGGGACCATGAGCGACGACCGGCCAAGCAATTCCTTGACGCGGTAGGCCAGACGCACCCCCACCGGATCGGAGTCGTCGTGGTCGATGGAAACCGGCGTTTTTTTGCCCGTCGCCTCCTCGGCCTTTTTCGGGGCCGGTTCGGCCACGGCCGGCGGGGCCTTGGCCTTGGCGTCCTGGCCCGGAACCTGGGCCGGAGCCTGGGCCGGAGCCTGGGCCAGGGCGGAAACGGCACAGAGCAACACGAAGGTTGCGGCCAAAAGTGCGGCGCGCCAGGCGGCAATCATAGCGGGACTCCTTGCAGCATGAAAAAGCAGGTTGTTATCCGGTCCATATCCAGCCGCGTCCGCCTTTGCAAGCCGGGCTGGCACAGCCGGAGGCGCACGGCGAAGCATCTTCGGTCGGATAATAGTTGCAAAATTAAACAGTTATCATGCTGCAGTTGTAAAAAGCGCCCATCTGTCGTATAGAGCCGGGCCTTTCTACGAAGATTCGTTGCCACTTTCACGCCCGGAGGTTTCATGCGCCTTCTTTCCCAGACAATTCTGCTCGTGGCCGCCCTGTCCGTCGCCCTGCCCGCGGCAGCCGCCGACCCCATCCGCATCGGCGCGGTCGTCTCGGCCACAGGCCCGGCCTCGTTTCTCGGCGAACCCGAGAGAAACACCCTGCAGATGCAGGCCGACGCCATAAACGCCGCCGGAGGCCTGCTTGGCCGGCCGGTGGAAGTGGTGGTCCTTGACGACGAGACCGACGTGAACAAGGCCGTGCTGGCCGCCGATCGGCTGCTCAAAAAGGACAACGTCGTGGCTGTCGTCGGCCCCACCGTATCCGGCAACTCCCTGGCCGTGGCCCCCAAGGTCGAGGCGGCCAAGGTGCCCATGGTGTCCATGGCCGCGGCGGAAAAGATCGTCAGGCCGGTCAACCCCTGGGTGTTCAAGACCGCCCAGTCCGACCGTCTGGCTGTCGGCCGCATCCTGGCCCATGCCAAGGCCAACGGCTCCAAGAAGCTGGCCATCCTCACCGTGTCCGACGGCTACGGCCAGGCCGGACGCGAAGTGCTCAAGGAAATGATCCCGGCCGGGGGCTTTGAGCTGGTTGGCGATGAGGTCTACGGCCCCAAGGACACGGACATGACCGCCCAGCTGACCAAGCTCAAGGGGACCAGCCCCGACGCCGTCATCTGCTGGGGCACCAATCCCGGCCCGGCCGTGGTGGCCAAAAACCGGGTCCAGCTCGGCATCACCACCCCGCTGTACATGAGCCACGGCGTGGCCTCGAAAAAATTCATCGAACTGGCCGGCGAAGCGTCCGAAGGGCTGCTGCTCCCGGCCGGCAAGCTCACCGTGGCCGACCAGCTGCCTGAGGCCGATCCCCAGAAAGCCCTGCTCCTGGCCTATTCCAAGGCCTACGAAGACCGCTTCAAGGCCCCGGCCTCGGCCTTTGGCGGCTACGGCTACGACGGGCTGATGCTGGTGGCCGAGGCCATCAGGGCCGGCGGCGACGCCAGCCCGGCCGCCATCCGCGAAAACCTGGAAAAGATCGCCGGCTTCCCCGGCATCACCGGCGTTTTCAAA